>PMHH01000033.1 GCA_003156595.1 Acidimicrobiaceae bacterium | reverse complement strand
CCGCCGCCCCCGCCGCCGCCGCCGGTGTTCGTACTCGTGGAAAAGAAGCCTCCCGCGGCGCCGCCCCCACCGCCTCCGCCGCCGCCGGTGCCATCGAGTCCATTCGCCCCGGGCGTCCCGGGCTGGCTGAACCACAAGCCGGTGCCGAGCTGGGTGTTACCCCCACCGCCGCCGGTGCCGTCGGCGCCAATGCAGCCGGGCTCGCCCGGAGCGCCGTTGGTGCCGGCCGTGGGCGTGCTTGATCCGCCCAGGCCGCCGGCGCCGCTCTCCTCGCCGCAGGCGGCGGACGAGGACCCATCGCCGGGCAATCCGGGCAATCCGGGGCCACCATATCCCTCGGGGGCGTCCGTGGCGCCATCTCCGCCGGCGCCGCCAGCGCCGTCGCCGCCGGGGTTGGCGCCGCCGTAGCCGCCGCCGCCGCTATCCAGACCGGACTGGCCTGAGCCGCCGCCAGCGCCGGCGAAGCCGGGATATCCTAGATATCCAGCAAGGCCGGACGAGCCGGGAGCAGGGTAGGCGCCTATCTGCATTAGGCGCAGCCCCGGGTCGTCGACCCCGCTCAGCCCGTAGGAGCCCGAGCCCGCCACCGCATTGTCCGAGCCCAGGACAAGGCGCTCGAGCGTGGTGGGCTTGGTGATGCCGCGGGCGAGCACGCTTATGGTGTCCCCTTGCGAGTCGAGCGCGCCTGTGATCACCGTGTTCTGGGTGCTGGAGAGCGCCCACGAGCCGTTGTAGCCGCCGTAGACGCTGTCGCCGTTGACCGGCTCGAGCGTCTCGTCGTAAATGCCGACCATGGCGTACACGTTGGTGTGATCCTGCGCGGCGACGGCGACGGCGGCGGCCAGCGTCAGCTTGGGCTGCGTGCGGGTCCCAGCCCAAGCGTCGTTGCCGTTGGGCGAGACGAACACCCCGCTAGGCGAGCAGGCGGCGTCGTCCACCGCGCAGATACCCGGGGCGGCGTGTTCCACGAACGTCTGACCCGCTTCGCCGAGGTTCGTGGTGCCGGTGGTCGTGCACACGCCCACACCCGAACACGAGACGGCTGTTAGTTGGCTGGACGAAGCTCCAATCGCCTGGGGCGAGTCCTGGATCGTCCACCCGGCCGCGGTCCAGCTCTCGACGAGCGGGATCGTCCCGCCCGCCTGGGTTTGATCGATGCCAACGGCAATGCACGCACCCGTCGAGGGGCACGAGACGCCTAGCAGCTGGACCCACTCCGACTGCGGGGCGGTAAGCGAGCCCTGTGGCACGGGTTGTGGCGTGGACTGAACCGACCAGGCGGTTCTGTTCCAGCGCTCTGCCAGCGGCTTGGTGAGTCCATCAACGTCCGTGTAGCCGACGGCTGTGCAGAGGCTGGCGGACGGGCACGACACGGCGGCGAANNGGAGGCCGGCGTGGTTTGGATCGACCAGGCCGTCCCGTTCCATCGCTCGGCCAGTGGTTTCGCCCCGCCGGCCGAGTCGCCGACGGCTGTGCATACCGTCGCCGACACGCACGACACCGAGCCCAGGACCGCGTCGTTACCCGAGGGGTTGTGCGAGCGCTGCAACGACCACTTCGTACCGTTCCAGCCCTCCACCAGCGTCAGCGTCGCCGACCCTTTGGAGTAATCCCCGACGGCGACACAATCACTCGCCGACAGACACGAGATCCCATACAGGAAGCTCCCCGTGGTGCCCCCAGGAGCCGGCACCGACTCAATCGACCAGGCGGTCCCGTTCCACCGCTCTACCAGCGGGACGACCGTCGTCGCACTAGCCCCGAACCCAACCGCGACGCAGTCACTCGTCGACACACACGACACCCTTACGAGCACGCTGTCCACCGAACCCGCAGGACTGGGCGTGGTCTGGATCGACCACGTAGTGCCGTTCCAGTCCTCGGCCAGCGTCACGTTCCCCGACCCGTTGGAGTAATACCCGACGGCGACACAGTCACTCGCCGATACGCACGAGACGCCAGCAAGCGTTGGACTGATCGCTCCGGCTGGGGTCGGGCTGGACTGAATCGCCCAGTCGTCGCCGGCCGCGGCGGCAGCAGCTGGGCTGGCGTGGATCGCCGCATCGGCGCCCGCTAGCGGCGCCCAAGCCGGCACAAGGGCGGCCACTAAGCCCACCAGGAAGAAGCGTCCCAGGATCCTCCTGCTTCTGCACCTCAGTTTGGCGTGTACTGCACTCCCAGGCCTCGTCCGCCACTTCTCCTTGTGGAGGCTGACTGGGTCGGTGTTGGTGCGAGTGCAGGTCATCGGAGGTTTCCTTTCGAATCGAGCATACCTTTGGAATGTCTAAGACCTACTATAAGTTTGTAACGTATAGTACTCACGGTATGGTAGTCAAGGTCTCGGGCTGCGAACTCGGGAAAACGCCTCTGACAATGTCCTTCGCACCCAGCGGGCCGGCCGCGGCCTTGTTGGCCGGTCTACAAAGCGCAGCGAGATGCGGACGCAGTGGAGGGAAGGTGGCCACCTCAGCCCACGAAAGCGATCTACCTGGACACTTAGCAGAACCTCGTCAAGGTGAGCGTGCCAGACTCGAGTCCCGCCGTCCGCTCTAGGTCGCTATGAAGGCGTTCCTACAATTCAGCGCTCTGCCAACTTGGCGTCATGAGTCGGTCAGTCCGATGACCAGCCTTCAGGAATCTGGGTGGGTGAGAACTCAGAACGGGTGGCCAGCTGGGTCGAGGAGAACGACATAGCTGTCGGGTTCGGGCTGCGATGGTGGCCGCACGGCGCCGAGCGAGATGGCGCGTTTCTCGGCGTCATCAAGATTGGAAACGTTGACATCGAGGTGCGATTGCTTCGGCACCGAGCCCGTCGGCCAAGTGGGCGGCACGTAGTTCTCCACCCTCATCGCGGTCAACAAGAGACGCGCGAGCTTGACAATGGCAACGTCTTCGGAGGTGAAAACAACCTCCCCCTCGAGACCTGGACGGGCGGATCAGACGGTTCACCGGTGGATGCCGGGATAAGTTCCTGGGTCCCGGTCGACGGATCGATTCGNNTGCCGAATATCTGCGCGTCCGTCAACGCCTTTACAGAAGATTGCGCGTCAGTATGCGCGCCCCTAGCCGGCGACCTGTGGGAGTCACAGGGCGAGTCCCGGTCGGGTTATCGGGCAACTGCGTCGGTGAGCGATGTAGCTTCAGTTCGGAGAGGGTTATATCGGGACCCCAGAAAGGTGGCGAATATCCCCAACGACAGCACGATCGGGATACGAAGCCCACTCAGGCCGGCGACCTTGGCGCAGTCCGTACGGCACGTCCGGCCCCGAGACCGGCCACTTTGACCGAGCGGCAAAAGGGGGCGGGGCAAGGGCTTCTACACGTCTCCCCCGGACCTCCATTTGGGGTCGGTCTCGGCCGCCAAGAGCCCGCATCGTTGCGGCACCTGGTGACGGACAGGGACCGCCCCGATCCCGGACCAGTCGGAACGTTCCGCGTCGTCGTGCGGCACTCTAGGATCCGAGGCCGACCCCGAGTCGCAGCGACCAGAGCCGTCTGATCTGTATGCGCCGGCCTGTCGCCGACATCGCGCCCGCGTCCGGCGCAGATGATTGTGTGTGTGTGCTTATCGAGGATGCGCGCCAACTTGGCCGCGAGCATGGTGCTCACCGTCTCGTCCCGACGAGGTTGGCGAGGTCGTGATGCAGTACGAGCGGCCCACGACCGACGCCTATATCGTCTGGCCGGGTAAATGGCCTAGCCGGATGTTCGCCTTTCTGTGGCGGGCCGGCTAGGAGTTCAGCGCCGGCTCTGTCACGCGCATGCCCGACAGCANNAGCATCAACGCGAGCGGCCTCAAAGGTTGGCGGCTCAGTACATCGGCATTCATCGCTTTCCTCAAGGCGCCCCGCACCGCGACCGCGCTGAACCGGGTCTGGATAGCCCGAGTCGCCTCCCACCCCAGCACGGCGCGGG
>PMHH01000051.1:971-10071 GCA_003156595.1 Acidimicrobiaceae bacterium | reverse complement strand
GCATCGGTGCTCTTTGATGAGTACGACTTGGCCGAGTACGGCGGAAGAATGTTCGACAAGTTCGAAGACGCTCCCGAGACGCTGCGCCTGGTCCTTTGGTACCAGGTCGAGCGGGTAGTTGAACCACCGCTCGAAGTGATCCTGGACTCGAACGAGGACAAAGTCGGACGAATCGCGGCCGCCCAGCAGGAGGGAAAGGTAATTAAGACGTACCCGGCTGTCGCGCTGCTCTCCTTCGCCCGCTCAACCGCCCTGATGTGGCATACGCAGATACCCGAGCTCGCTGCGCTGTTCCCATCCGATCGGCCCGACCGGCGAGAGATAGTCGTCCGCGTGATTCGGCAGATCCTTGAACAATAGGAGTGAGGAGCGCGGGGGTAACGAGCCGCCGAAGGCACCACGACGCCCGCCTATTGCCGCTCTCGGCGCAGTTGCATCGATAGCTGTCTTGGTTTCCTCAGACTTCTACGCAAGTCAGTTCTGGCTCGGCCATCCTGTGACGACAGCGATCCTCGCCTCTCTTACCGTCGTCTTGGTGTCAGTCACGGTGATCGAGGTCGTCCTCAACCGGCGGTCTGAACGCAGATGGCGGTTGCTCGCCCAGTACGCGCTCCTGGAGTTGGCCGAGGCCGCCCGCGGAGCGTGGGGGGTGCTGCTTGGTGTCATCTACGAAGGGAATCGCGGCAGCGACGATATAGCTGACCCCTCTCGAGTCATCGAGGTTCTTGATTCGCCGGCACGGGCGCCGGCGATGAAGCGCAAGATTGACGCGATCCTGACTGATCCGCTCCGGCGGAATGAGCTGCAGGAATCGCTAGAACAAACCCTTGCCACCTCCCGCGAGCTCATCAGTCGATGGGGAGCCGTCTTAACCGGCTCCACCAGTTTCTCCGAGCTTTTCGATCGTCACGTCGAAATGATTGGACGTATCCACGGACTGTGGTACTTCCTGGCCTATGGCAGACGAAGGGGGAGCCGGTTTCGGTCCCCCGGAGGCAGCCACCGAGACGACTGGTTCGTCGACAACCTTCTATCGATGACTCGCATCGCGATCCGCCTTGAAGATGAAACCTGGGCGATTGCGCTACGCGTCGTGCCACCGGACTGGTGGGACATGCGAACGGATGAACTGGCCGCGCCAGCAAACGCCGCTAAGCCATGACCGATGGATGTCAGATGGGCCATCTCCCCCGCCATCCTGCGGCCCGAGGCGTATGCGGTCACGTTTGCGCTCGCTGACGCGGCCCGGCTGGCACATGAGGAACTCCACCCTCTGGAGCCCTCGCCCGGTTGAAGCTGAAGCTCGACGAGAACCTGCCCACCGACGGGCCGCACCGTAACCAGCGGCGCTGGCTACCAGCGCCATTAGACCGCCGGCGTGGGATCGGGACAACTAGGGTCATCGGTGTCGACTGCAAGTCGGCTTATCGCAAGTGATCGAAAGGAACTGGAGACCTGATCATGGCCGATGAGTTCGCAGGTATCACCGTCGACGGTGGTACCGTCAGCCACAAAGACGGCAGCGGCCCCCTCGCCGGCGCCAAGGCGACGGTCGAGCCGGTCGGCGAGGCCGAGCCCAAGCGCGGCCTGTTCAAGAAGAAGATTGACGATCGGAAGCTGACCCTTACGGTCACGGGCGATGGCTACACATTCGTGGAGACGCTGGACCCGGAGAACGGCAAGGATGCCCGCAAGTTTGCGGACCGGATCAACCTCCTTTCATCCGAGGTCACTTCGGACGCCACGCCGGTCACTTCGGACGCCGCGCCTAGTACTGCGCCAACCGAATCAAGCCCGCCCAATCGTGGATCAATCGCCGCCGAGTTCCGTAGGTTGGCCGAGCTCCGGGACACCGGTGTGCTGAGCACCGACGATTACGAGGCCGAGAAGGCCAAGCTGCTCCACTGAAACCCAAATGTCAGGTACTCCCGAGGGACCAACGCCTGGGGACAGGATCTACATCCGGGCGGGCGGCGGCGTCGACATCGAACCGCGGCGGGTCCTCCGCTTTCTGATCGCCGCCTGCATGCTGGCGCTGCTCGCCATCACCATCGTCTTGACCGTCTCGGCCGCGACCCACAACTCTCGGCAGACCGAGCTGCAGCAGCACGGCGTTCCAGTCGAGGTTACCGTCACGCAATGCGTCGCATTCGGTTCAGGCATCGGTCAAACCGTCGTCGGCTACAGCTGCCGGGGCGCCTACGCCCTTGGGGGCCACCCCTACAACGACGTGATCGCGGGGATCCGGGGTTTCCACCCGGTGGGTCAAAAGCTGCAGGCGGTGGCAGTCCCGTCAGACCCCGGGCTGCTATCCCTGGCCGACGCGGTAGCCAAGAAGCACTCCTCGTGGACGTCCTACATCCCCCCGATCATCGTGGGCGCGGTGACGGTCGCCCTGGCCCTGAGCCTGATCCTCTGGCCCAAGGGGCGCCAGCCAGTCGAAACCGGGCCGGCTAGCGATCTCGTCGACTAACTAGTCCGATAGCGGCTCGAAAACCACCTGAAATAGCCATAGCTAGGGATTCTGCCCGGCCCGTACCATATGGGACATCATCAGACATATGGCTAAAGGCCCGAAGATCCATGCCGGAGGCCGGGAAGCCAGGATCGCTTTGTTGCTTATCCGCTCCTTCCCCAGGACCGACCAGAAGCGAAATATATGATCATTGGCTTGGTTTTGCGTGCCCTCATCGTGTTCGCGGTGATCTGGGCCATCGCCAATGTTGTGGTGATCGCTGCTCTTGGTGGTGCCTTCGTGATCGTCTGTCACTCTGGGCGCCGCAAGCGCACCCTCCGGCCCTCGAGACCGATACCAGCACCGTTCGAGTGGGATGCCGTTCCGTCCGTCGCCGGCACGGTCTATTACGTGCGCACCTCCGACGCTGACTCCCCCGCCCGGCAACTGTAGATCCCGAGCACCGAAAAATCACCGGCGCCACCGCCCGGGTTCGACAAGCATGGCGGTGTGGCACCCTCGTATTGGCCGTTGTTCAACCTCGTCCTACGGACGCCGCGGCTCTCGCTGCGCCCCCCGACCGACGATGACTTCCCGCAGCTCATTCAGGCGATCGACGCCGGTATTCACGACCCGCAAATGATGCCCTTCTCGATGCCCTGGACTGACACTGAGCCCGGGGCCCGGGGTCAACAGGCCGCGCAGTTTTGGTGGCGGCAGAGGGCCGAGTGGAGCTCGAATGAGTGGCACCTGGTGTTCGCCGTATTTCATGACGACGTCGTTGTCGGTGCCCAAGGACTGTTTGCCAAACATTTTCCGGTCCTCAAGGAAGTGCAAACGGGGTCGTGGTTGACGCAGTGTGCCCAAGGGCAGGGTTTTGGCAAGGAGATGCGGGCCGCGGTACTGCAACTCGCCTTCGAGGAGCTCGGGGCCGAGATCGCCCGCTCGGCCGCGTTCATCGACAACATGCCCTCTCTGGCGGTATCCCGGTCGATCGGTTACCGGGACAACGGTCGCTATCGCGAAGCGCCACGGGGCACGCCGAACACCATGATCAACTTCGAGTTGACCCGAGACGAATGGCTCGCTCGGCGAGGGGAGTTGTCCCGGGCCCACGTCTCGGGCCTGGACGGGTGCCTCTCCATGTTCGGCTAAGCGCCCGGGCCACTGAGCGCGGCCAGGAACATCTCGGCCCAGGCCGTGCCGTCCGGGCCGGCGGGCCGGCAGTCCTCCCACGCCTGTCCGTCCCACGAGAGCACCGCCACCGGCCCGTGCACTGGCACCGGCACGGGCCCGTGCACCACCACCGGCCGGTCCAAGTCCCCCGCCGGCGCCGAACCCAACAAGGCCAGCTGGGTGTGGCTCGGCAGAACCGGGTCGGGAACGTAGACGTGCACCGACAGGTCAGCGCCGGGCGGCCGCGGCCCGCCTGCCTCGCCCGGCCCACTTGCCCCGCCCGATTCCGACTCCCCGAGGGTGGCCCAGGATTCGAGCAGCCGCTCGGCCTGGCGCGCCGGAGTGCACAAGGTAAAGCAATGCATCCTCCCCGGTGACAGGACCTCTTCCAGGAGACCGACCAAGCCCACTCCCTCCACCGCAAAACCGTGCAGTATGGCGAAAATGGCCTCGTCGGCTCCGGGCTGGCCCGGGAAGCGGACGGCGGCGGGCGGCACAGCAGAGACCACCGCGACCAGGGCCGGCGCCCGGCGGATCGCCACCACCGTCGCCAGATCCCCGCCCAACGGGATCGGCACCGAACCGAGCGGCCCCCCGGCGCCGACGCCGGTCGCCGCACGAGGAGGACCGACCAGCCCCCGCGCCTCCAAGCCGCGCAACGCGGCAGCCAGCGCCGAGGTCAGGGCGACCTCGTCGAGGGCGAATATCTCGGAGGAGGCGACCAACCCCCGCACGGGACTGCCTGCGCCCACCGCGGCAAGCTCGAGGTCGCTGAATGAGTCCAGCTCGATCTCGGACCGCTCTACCAGGGCCTGGCGCCAGACGGCGGTCGACGGTGGGGAGATGGGGCCACCGACCCCGGTCGCAGCCAACGGTGGGGAGATGAGGCCACCGACCCCGGTCGCCGCCAACGGTGGGGGGATGGGGCCGCCGACCCCGGCCGCCGCCATCCTCACAGCCCGTGGAACACGTGACCGGTCGCGGACATGATGGTGACGACCGTCCCGAAGACCACGCCCGCGCCGTACATGACCGCCCCGGACGTCTTATGACGCAGGTAGCAGATCGTGGCCAACGCCGCCAAGAACACCGTGAGGACTCCAGTGCCCGCCGCCTGGCGGGTCGCCAAGGACGCTGCGAGCAGGCCGATCGTCACAGGCCGAGGAAGTGGGCCACATCACTGGCTCCTGACACCACGGTCGATCCCACGCTCTCGGCTCCCGACACCGCACTCTCGGCTCCCGACACGACCGTGGATCCCACGTCGTGCATAACCGACCCGGCCAGGTGCACCTCGCTGACATCGAGGTTCCACACCTCCTCGGCGACGCCGGACACCGCGTGGCCCACCGTGTCCACACCGTCTCGGAACCAGGCTTCGTGGGTGTAGAGGTAGTCGCCAGCCATAAACAGGCCCGTGCCGAGCACCAGGACCTGCCCGGCAACCGGGACCCAACCGAGGGTGGCGTCGGTCGCCAGCACTCCTCCGACCTCTGTCATCCCGAGCGCGTCCGCCGTCATCAAACCACCGGTCGCGACCCCGTTGACCGCGGCCGATCCCTGCTCGACCGTTCCCCAGGCGCCACCCTCATCGGGGTGCGTGAAGGTCCAATAGTCACCCACGATCCCGAGCACGCCGGCGCCTCGGGCCACCCACCCGCCCGCTTCGGCAAAGCCTCCGAGGCTGCGCACCCCGCCACTGGCCAGATCCGCGACGGCGTCGCTGTGGAACAGAACGCCGGCACCGGCCGCGCTCTCCAGGAACGAGTCGGCGGCGTCCGAGAGGTCAGCCAAGGAGATCTCGCCCCGGTCAAAGGCCAGCCCGGCCGGGCCGACCACCTCATCGAACTCCCGGGCCAGGGCCGCATCGAACTCCGGGGCCAGCGTCACGAAGCGCGAGGCCGATCGGGCCATCGCCACCGTCGCGAGCGCGGCCACGACCGTGTTGGGTATGCCGAGGGCGTTCCCGATGCCGGAGACGACCGAGCTGGTTTGATGCCCATCGGCGCTCGCCTGCGAGAGGTGCCCCTGCAGGGCGGATACCGCCGCCTGGTAGCGGTCGTTGGCGTCTCCGGCCAGGTTGGTCGCCTGCTGGGATCGAGCCGAATACTCGTCCGATACCGAAGCCAGGGCCGCCGCCCGGTCCTGGGCCATCCCCGGGTCAGAGGCCGCCTCCGACTCCGGCATGGTGGCATCGACCTGGGCGGCACCCGACTGGGCGTCCTGTTGGGCACTGGACATGTTCGCCTGGGCCTGAGCCATCTGCTCCTGGCAGGCTTGGAGGACCGAGGCGAACTGCGACAGGGCGCCCGCCAGGGCACCGAGGCTGCTGTCCACCTCGCGATGCACTCCGCCGAACGTCCCGATCATCGACTCGAACTGGTTCGCTGCGGTACCCGTCCAGGCGCTGCCGACGATCCCGCCGGCCGTGTTCGTGAGGACGGCGCCCTGGCTTCCGACTTGGGCGGCCAACTGGCCGATCTGGGTGGCGGCTGATCTGATGCCGCTGGGGTCACCGGGGATGCTCGGGAAACCCCCGCCGCCCCCTCCGATCAACACGGCTGCCGCCTCATCGGGCCGCCTGGGCGATGGCGGTGTCGGTATCTGTGTAGTCGACCGCAGCCTGCTGGGTCGCGGCGGAAACCCGCGCCAGGAGCACGCCGAGCGCCCCGAGCGGAAAGATCCAGGCCGAGACCACCTCGGACATGCCGGCCGTGGCAGCCGGATCGCCCAAGGCGCCCTGGGCGGACGCCAGGGCCGCTACCAGCGCGGTACCCCGGTCTTCGACCTGATCGGCGACGCCGCCGATCGAAGTAGCCGCGGCCGCAACCGCCGAGGTCGCCACATCGATAGCACCACCCCCGGAGGCCGAGATCTCCACCGACACCTCTCAGTTCGATCGACCCAACACGCCACGCTCATTCTACCCCGGCGTCGGCTTACATCCACGAACTGGTGGCCGGACCGCTTGTCGGTCGCCCTCAGCCGTCATCGCCGAGCCGCAGTCCGGCCGCGATGGTGTCGAAGTCCGCCACCAGCCGGTCACGCTGAATGTCGCTGTCCGCGTAGCCAGTCGACAAAAGGATGCTCCCGTGGTCCTCCAGGTCCACCCAGTGCTGCACCACCTCGCGGGCCTGGTCCCCGCGGCCCTGGTGCCACTGGACCCGTACCGCCGGCCCGACCGGCAGGTCGACGGTCCTGACATCCCTCGGGCCCGAGTCGGCCGGCCCCGGCCGGGCGGCCCACTGAATCAACCCCTCCACGCCGACTGGAGTGCCGGGCTCGCGGCTGCGGAGGAACACGGCGGAGGCGCCCAGAACCGCGTCGTCGGCGGTGGACGCCTGCACGAACGCGGCCCCGGCGATCTGGGCCTGCTCCCGCGGGGCGACCCGCTCGAGATAGTTACGGGTCGACCGGAGCAGCGCCGGCACCACGGCTCCTCCTGCTATCAAACGTCGGGCGATTTGCTCGTAGGGGTCTCGTCGTAGCATCCCGCCGCGGGTACCGACCGGGGGGAGTTCGACCCATCCGTCAGGCAGTGACAGCACCACCCCTATGGACCGGCCGCTCTCGGACTGCGGATCGGACATCGCTGGGCTCCTCCTCTGGTCCTACGTCCGGTGGCTTCAGGCCAGACGAATCAGGTGCTCTTGGCCCGACTCCACGACGACTACCGCAGGGTAGGGCCCCAGGAGCAGCGGTAAGGCGCCGGGGATGTCGAGGGTGCTCTCGGTCGCGCCGGTCGACTGGTCGATCCGGATCAATGTGGCACAGGTGGTCGTGGTGGAACAGGTCAACAGGAGGAGCCCGGCCCCGGTGCCCGTTATGGTGGCCACGGCCGGTGTGTGCACCAAGGACACCCGAGCCGGGCCGGATACTCCCTGAGCCGGACTGTACGAGTACAACTCGCTCGCACTTTCCAGCACCAACTGGCCCTGGTTGAAGGCAGCCAAGGACAGAGGGGGAGCGCTGGCGCCCGCCACGTCCACACCCGGGGGATCGGCGGCGGACGGGACCCACTCGACGACAGTGGACCCCGCCGTGCTCTGGTTGGGCTGCGCGAAGTAGGCATCACTCCCGTTGGCGACCAGCGTCCCCGGATCGACCTGGCGGGATATCACCGACGCCTGGCTGGCGCCCGGGGGGATCACATAGAGGGTGGCGTACTCGTACCCGCTCTCGTCCGTGGCCCAGTCGGTCCAGACCCACGCGGTGCCGTCGTCTCCCAGCACCACTCCCGCCGAGGTAGGCGTGGCGGGCGAACCCGTCAGCGGCCAACTGCCGACCTGGTTGCCGGTGGCGCGACTGTACGACACCAGCGCGGTGGTAGTGGCCACGTAGAGGTCCGTAGGCCCCGCCGCCAGGCCGAGCACGGTGGCATCGGTATGCAGAGCCACCGCCGCAGGACCGTCACCGTCGACCACGTAGATGACATGGCCAGACGAGTAGAACACCGCGCCGTCGGGACCCTCGGCAAAGACCAAGGCGGCCTGGTTCGGCGGAGCGACATCGAGGTTGATATCGGTGCCAGCACTCAACGGAGCCGACGACGAGGGCATCGACAGCTGGGCGTTGTTGACCGCAGTCGTCGAAGGCGACGGTTCCGTCGCCCCCGTCAACGAAGTGGAAGTGGTGGCGGGACCAGTCGAACTGGTGGTCGTCGCCACGGTGGTCGTGGTCCCGGCCGCGGATCCGCTCTTCGATGACGAACCGCACCCGGCGACGAGCAAGCTGGCGGACCCAGCGACGACCATCGCCACTGCGAGTCCCCGCCACGGCCGCCGAGTGCTGTGCAACTCCCCTTCCTCCTCGAGGTCGGAGGGCCCCATCCTCCAGGCCCGCGCCGGTCAAGTTAGCCACCCCGGCTGGCCGGTGCGGTACTCCCGACCGGTTTTGCGCCAAAGCCCAGCGAATCCTCAGCCCGCTCCCAGCCTCGCTCCTCATACTGGCCCCATGTCAATCGCGGAGTTCCCCTCGAGCTCGGTGGCCACCCTTGAAACCCCCAGCATGGACCAGGCGGACCAGGGCCGGGACCCGGCACCCCCACCGCACCAACGCCTCGCCCGGCTGTTGCGGGGCCGGCCAGGAGACCCGCCCTGGGTGCGTCCGGCCCTGCTCCTACTCCTCCTCACCACCGGCTTCCTGTACTTGTGGGACCTCAGCGCATCAGGGTGGGCCAACAGCTTCTACTCCGCCGCCGTCCAGGCCGGCACCAAGAGCTGGAAGGCGTTCTTCTTCGGNNCAACTTCATCACCGTCGACAAGTCCCCCGCCGCCCTGTGGGTGATGGAGCTCTCCGCCCGCCTCTTTGGGGTCAACTCCTGGAGCATCCTGGTCCCGAACGCCTTCGAAGGAGTGGTGACCGTAGGCGTGCTCTACCTGACCGTGCGACGCTGGTTCTCGCCGGCGGCCGGCCTGCTGGCGGGGGCGGTCCTCGCCCTCACACCCGTGGCGGCCCTGATGTTCCGCT
>PMHH01000051.1:0-962 GCA_003156595.1 Acidimicrobiaceae bacterium | reverse complement strand
AGATGCTGCAAGCCTTCCTGGTCGTCCCCGCCTTCGGGTTGGTCTACCTGATGGCGGCGCCCGGCTCGCTGTCCCGCCGGGTCCGGCAGTTGAGCTATGCCGGCGCGGCGTTGGTGGCGGCGGCCGGTTGGTGGGTGATGGCGGTCCAGCTCACGCCCGCCGCGGACCGTCCCTACATCGGTGGTTCGCAGAACAACAGCCTATGGAACCTCATCTTCGGCTACAACGGCTTCGGCCGGCTGACGGGCAACGAGGCCGGCAGCGTCGGTGGCGGAGGGACCGGAACCAGCCGGTGGGGTGCGACCGGATTGACCCGACTGTTCGGGGCCGACATGGGTTCACAGATCTCGTGGCTGCTGCCAGCCGCCCTGATACTGCTCGGCGCCGGCCTGGTGCNNATCATCCACCCGTACTACACCGTCGCCCTGGCGCCGGCGATCGGTGCCATCATCGGGGTCGGCGGCACGGCGGTGTGGGCTCGCCGGCACCAGCTGACCGGCCGGATCCTCCTCGCGTCGGTCGTCGCTGTGAGCGCGGGCTGGTCCTGGGACCTCCTGCAGCGCAGCCCGACCTGGATGCCCGAGCTGCGCAGTGTGGTGCTGCTGGTCGGATTGGCCGCCGCGGTCGGGTTCCTGATCTGGCCCTGGATCGACATCTGGACCCGGCGGGCGGTGGTGGCGGTCGGTCTGATCGCCGCCCTCGCCGCTCCGGCCGCTTTTACCCTTGACACGGTCGCGACCCCGCATTCCGGCGCCATCCCGTCGGCTGGCCCCGCCGTCACCACCGCGGCCGGCTTCGGCCCAGGGGGTGGACCGGGTCGAGCCGGCCGCTTCGGCGGCTTCGGCGGGTCGGGCCGGGCGGGGGGCGCGTTCGCCAGAGTCGGGCCAGGCGCCGGCACCGGCGGCTTCACCGGCTCGCCGCCCAACGGCGCCGGCACCGGCGGCTTCACCGGCTCGCGGCCG
>PMHH01000007.1 GCA_003156595.1 Acidimicrobiaceae bacterium | reverse complement strand
CGTGGTTCGGCCTCGGGTCGCACCTCGAGGTAGTCGTCGACCACTGCCATCTGGCCGTCCAGCATGAAGTACTGGTAGCTGGCGTCGGACTCGAGCAGCGGGAGCAGCGTGTCGAGCATGTCCACCAGATTGAGCCGAAACTCCTGGTAGGACTCGTACCATTCGCGGTCCCAGTGCGAGTGCGGGACGATGGCGATGCGGCGCGGTGTCATGTCCGCCAGACTATGGCGTGCGGTCAGACCATGGCGTGCGGTGGCCCGCTGACAGTTCCGGGTTGCCGGCGCCCTGGACGGCCGCTCTGGTCGAAGGGGGGACGCTCCCCCGGGTGTGGTCCGCCCACTGGGACCGCGACCCGGCGCGACCTGCCCTCGTGGACGGGCGCGATCCTTCTGTCCTCCTGCGGGTCGGAGCCCTGGGGGAACGGACCGCTCTGGCCGCGGCGAACCTGGCTGAACGGGGGGTCGAGCCGGGCCACCGGGTCCTGTGGAGCTGCGCGGCGTCGATGGACTCCATTGTCGGGCTCCTGGGCGCGCTGCGCCTGGGGGCCGTCGTCGTCCCCGTCAATCCCTCGGCCACGAGGAGCGAACTGGCCTACCTCTTGCGCGACGCCCGCCCGTCGGCCGCACTGGTGGATCGGCCGGCGACCCGGGAGTGCGTGGAAGCGGTCGATCCGGGGTGCGCCGTGTCGTCCCCGATCGAACTGCTCGTCGCCCGACGCCCCGGCGCCGAAGTCGAGGCCCGCCTCGACGCGGCGGCGCCCGGGGACGACGCGTTGATCGTCTACACCTCGGGAACCACCGGAGAGCCCAAAGGGACCGTCCACACGCATCGCTCGCTGTTGGCGGGGGTGCAGGCGCTGCACATCGCCTGGGACTGGCAACCCGACGACCGGCTCATTCTGGCGCTGCCCCTTTTCCACGTGCACGGGTTGTGTGCCGGGCTCTTCGGCGCGCTGGCCTCCGGCGGCTCGGCCGCGGTCTTCGACCGGTTCGAGCCCGCGCTCGTGCTGCAGGCGGCAGGAGCAGCGTCCATGTTCNNCGGGAGGGCCGCCGGGTTGGCGACCCTGCGTCTGTGTGTCGCCGGATCGGCCCCCCTCCCGGCCGATCTGTGGTGGCGGTTGGCGCGGGAGTTCGGCGTCTCGGTGCTCGAGCGCTACGGGATGTCCGAGACGTTGCTGACCCTGTCCAATCCCCTGGCACAGGAACGCCGGCCCGGTTCCGTCGGGCTCCCGCTTCCCGGCGTCGAGGCCATGGTCGCCGCGCCCGACGACGACGGGATCGGCGAGCTGATGGTCCGCGGCCCGTCGCTCTGCCGCGGGTACTGGGAACGGCCAGAGGNNGTGGAGGCCGTCCTGGGCCGGCATCCATCGGTCAAAGAGATCGCAGTGATCGGCGCCAGGTCCGAGGAATGGGGTGAGTCGGTCACCGCGTTCGTCGTCGGCGCCGGGGGAGAGCCCGACACGGAGGCCCTGATGGCGCTCGCTGCACGAGAGCTCACGTCCTACAAGTGTCCGCGGGAGTACCGCGTCGTCGATTCGCTGCCTCGCAACGCCATGGGAAAGGTCGTCCGGCGGGATCTCACGTAACGGGGCCCGGTCGCTGCGGGCGCTATTCCGTGCGGTAGCGTGAGCCTATGTCGACGTTTCTGATGCTCTCTACCGTGGGCCCTGATGGCGCGGCAACCCTGACCGAGAACCCGGACCGGCTCAAGGCGGTCAACGCGGAAGTCGAGTCGATGGGTGTCCGCGTGCTGGCGCAGTGGGCCCTGCTCGGGCCCTATGACTTCTGCACCGTGCTCGACGCCCCCGACGAAAAGGCCATGGCCCGTGTCGCCCTCGTCCTGGGTTCCCGGGGCACCCTCAAGACTCTGACGTTGGCCGCCATCCCGATCGACGACTACATCGAAGCGGTCCGCAACGTGTCCGGCGACTGACGCCGGTCAGTGCCACCAGAAACCCTGACGGCTTCGCTGACGGCGAACGTCGTCGCGGGAGAAGAGCTCGCTCAAGACGCTGCCGTCGGAGAGACGGCGGATGCGATAGCCACCCTCGGTGAACTCGGCCACCTCGAATCCGCGAACCCACGTGCCCTGGTACCGATTGCGCACATCGACCTGGGTCCCAGGGGCCAGGGGTGTGCGCAGGTTCGGATCAGGTGCTGTCCCCCCGCCATCGCTCACCGCCCCATCGTATTGACACCGGGATCACCCCGGTGACCCCGGTCAAAGGAGTGACCCGGCCCAGCCTCTCCCAGGAGCGCTCGTTGCGGGCCCTGGGTCATGACCGCGTGGCCGGTCTCGATGAGGTCGGCCGGGGAGCCTGGTCTGGTCCCCTCACCGTTGGCGTGGCGGTGGTCAAGCCCAGAGCCGAGCGCTCCATGCCGACCTGGCTCCGTGATTCGAAGCAGCTGAGTGAGGCCCGACGCGAGGAGATCTTCGAGGATGTGGGCGCCTGGTGCGTCGAGTGGGCCGTGGGCCACTCCTCGCCCATCGAGTGTGATCAGTGGGGCATGACCATCGCGCTCCGCGTGGCCGCCGAGCGAGCCCTGGCCGGGCTGAACACGGCCCCANNTCCTGGCCAAGGTGGTGCGGGACCGCATCATGCGGGGGGAGTCCGAGCACTTCCCGGCTTACTCGCTCGAGCGCAACAAGGGCTACCCCTCGCCGCATCACCAGATGGCGCTGCACGGCTACGGGCTCTCGGCCATCCACCGGCGCTGGTCATACGTCCAGTACCTCCCCTGGACCGACTGGCGGCCCTCGCTCCGGCGCCAGAGCGATCCCGAAGGCATGGACCGGCCACTGTGGGCCTGCCCCGAGTACCATGGCATCGATGAGTGCACCTGTGCTGAAGGTGGAAGACCTTCGGACTGAGTTCCGTATGCGCAGCGCCAACGTGGTGGCGCTCGACGGTGTGACCTTCTCGGTGGAAGCCGG
>PMHH01000052.1 GCA_003156595.1 Acidimicrobiaceae bacterium | reverse complement strand
AACACTGGTGGGACATACCGCGCAGTCGTTCTACGACCCGATAGCCGAACTACCAGCGGCACGGCCGGTCCGGGGCAGTACCGCTCAGAGGATCAGGCTGCTACTGCCATTACGACACGGGTCGCCAAGGTCGAGAGCCGTTTCCTTTCCACGACCGATAGGCATTGGGTGGCCGTGGCAACGTCAACTCTGAAACCCGCGCCGACGCGTTCGATAACCTTCCTGCCGGCTGACGTGAGGTGGACCCGGATGGAGCGACGGTCGTCTGCTGATGGTGCCCGCCGCACAAAGCCGCGCCGTTCAGCACGATCGACGAGGCCGGTCACACTCGACTTGTCCAGGTCGAGCAGTCTGGCCAGCTCCTGCATGGTTGGTTCGCGGTCGCGCAGCACACCGAGTAGTCGCGTCTGGGCCATCGACAGGTCTTGCGCAGTTGCGTGCTTGGCGAGGGTCCCCTGGATCAAAAAAGTGAGCTGGGCGAGAGCGTCCACGATGCCGAGGTCGTCGTCACCCTGTTCTAGGCGTGGCTGTGTAGCCGGCGACGCTTGCGTCATGACCTTCATTGTAGTTTGCAATAGTCGGTATCACCAACTATATTAGTACGTAACACCAACTAATCCTCGCCTCGCCAGCTAGAGAGCAACCACAGGCCGGCTACAGAGCAACAAAAGGAGCACAGCCCTATGGAGAAGATGCACGCCGCGGTTGTCACATCCTTCGACGAGCCACCGCACTATCAGGAGGTTGACGTTCCGAGACCGAGTAGTGAGGACCACGAACTCGTTGACATTCTCGCCGTCGGGCTCCATCCTCGAGTTCGTACCGACGCGTCCGGTAAGCACTACACCAGCACCGGCAAGCTGCCGATGATCCCCGGAATTGATGGCGTCGGACAACTCCATGACGGCAGACGGGTCTACTTCGTCGCTGACGATGAGTTTCCGGGCTCGATGGCAGAAAAGGCCGTCATAGACAAGAGAAGAGCGATCCGACTTCCCGAAGGCGCCGATGTCGAAAAGATCGCAGCTGCGATGAACCCGGCGATGTCGTCGTGGGTGGCACTGCGTCGCCGGGTGCCGATCGAGACTGGACAGAGCGTGCTGGTTCTCGGCGCCACGGGCAACGCGGGCACGATGGCCGTGCAGGTCGCCAAGCGCCTCGGCGCCGGCCGGGTCGTGGGGGCCGGTCGCAATGCCGATCGTTTACGTGCCCTCGAGGACGTCGGTGCTGACGAACTGGTGCAGCTCACTGAGGACGACGACGCCACCGCAGCCGCGCTCGCCAAGGCCGCCGCCGACGTTGACATCGTCGTCGACTACTTGTGGGGCAAGCCGGCCCTACAGACGATCATGGCCCTGCTGACGGCGCGAGCGGACCGCACCCGGGCGCTGGACTGGATCCAGATCGGTGCAGTCGCGGGGCCCACGCTCGAGCTGCCGTCGGTTGCTCTGCGCTCGGCGAACCTCCGCATCCAGGGCAACGGACAAGGGGCCGTCTCGGCCAAGGGCTACCTGGCCGAACTGCCCTCGCTGATTGAAGAGATCGACGCCGGTACGCTCCGGATCATCGCTCGGACCGTTGCGCTGCGAGAGGTAGAGACCGCCTGGACCACTCCAGACGTTCCCGGCGAACGCACCGTCATCGTGCCGAAGACCAGCTGACTACTGTGTCAAGCAGGTCGCCAGAAGGAGCTACTCATGACCTCATCGAGCCCGTCCACCGCTAGCGCCGCCGATTACGCCGGCACCTGGAACCTGGACATCGCCCAGACCTCCATCGAGTTCCACACCAAGGCGATGTGGCTTTTCAACGTAAAAGGCACCGCTAAGGCATTGAGCGGCACCGGAACCGTCGGCACTGACGGGAGCGTCCAGGGAAAATTGGTGATCGACGCCACCTCGATCGACACCAAGAACAAGAAACGAGATGCCCACCTGCAGACCGCGGACTTCTTCGACACGGCCAACTACCCCACCATCGACTTCGAGGTGACGAGCGGCCGGATGCTCGAGTCCGGCCAAGCCGAGGTGAGTGGATCGTTGACCATCCGCGGCCAAACCCGACCGGTAACCGTGGTTGGAACCTTAGAACTCGATGGGACGTCGGCGACCCTGACGACCGAGGTGGATGACCTCGACCGCAAGGAGTGGGGCCTAACGTGGGCGAAAATGGGGGCAGGCACGCACAACCGGATCGTCATCCAAACCCACTTCACCAAAGGCTGACCCCCTACCGCTCCCCGGCGCCGACCAGGATACGCCCACCACCGTCCGATCCGTCCCCGAGACCTTCCGGCATCGGCGCCGGCTCCCGGACGAACAGGGCCTTGCCGAGCCACGGCGGCAGGTACCAGTTCCACTTGCCGAGGACCCCGACCATCGCCGGTACCAGCAGGCTACGCACCACCAGTGCGTCGAGCAGGATCCCGGCGCCTAGCCCGGTGGCCATGACCTTGAGGTCGGTCATCGATGCGGTGGACAGCGATAGGAACCCGAGGAACAAGATGAGCGCCGCGCTCGTCACCAATCTCCCGGTCCGCCCGATCCCGGTGACCACGGCCGCATCGGTGGATCCGGTGCGGTCGTACTCCTCTCGGATGCGGGACAGAATAAAGACCTCGTAGTCCATCGACAGCCCGAACAAGAAGGCGAAGACCATGATCGGCACCCAGGCCGTGATCGACCCCGTCGAGGGAATGGACCACAGGGTCCGGCTACCGTGGCCCTCCTGCCAGACGAGCACCATGACCCCGTAGGCGGCGCCGACCGACAGCAGGTTGAACACCACCGCCTTGGCCGCCAGCACGATCGAACGGAACGCACGGGTCAGCAGCAGCAGCGTGGCGATCCCGATGAGGGTCAGCATCAACGGGAAGGACCCGTACACCGCATGCACGAAGTCCACTTGCTCTGGCCCGGTGCCGCCGACGCCAATCACGCCGGGCAGGTGGGCAGCTGTCGAGCGCACCGCCGAGATGGTGGCCCCGCCAGCCGAGGTGCTGGGCTCGGCGGACGGCAGGACCTCGACGATGGCTGTCCCTCCTCGGTGAAAGAGAGGACCGCTCGGAGCCACGGCCGTGTCGACTCCCTTGACCTGGGCGAGCCGGGCCGCCACCGCGGGTGCATCGTCCGCCTGCACCAGCACTTCCATCGGTTCGATGACACCCGATGGCACCCCACCGGCTTCCAGGCTCACGAGGGTGTCGTGCGCCACTCCCGTCTGGGCCAGCACCGAGCTCTTGGGCTCGCCCAGATTGATGGCGAAGACCGGGATGACCAGGGCGATCAGGATGGCGCCGCCGATCAGCGCCGCCGATTTCCGGTAACGGAGCACCAGCCGGGCCCATGCCGTCCACGGCCGGCTGGCATGCATCTCCTGGCGCAGCCGGGGGCGGTCCAGCCACGGGCCGACGCTGGCCAGCAGCGCCGGCAGCAAGGTCAGAGCGACCCCGACCGACACCAGGGGGATGAGGAACCCAGCCACCCCGATGTTGGCCAGGAAGGACACGGGTATCACCACAATCGCCAACAGGCTGATGGCGACCGTCAACCCGGAGAACACCACCGCCCGGCCGGCAGAATTCATGGCCCGGGCTACCGCCTCGTGGTTGGGGTGGCCATGGGCGCGTTCCTCCCGCCAGCGGGTGACCACCAGGAGCGCGTAGTCGATGGACACGCCCAGACCGATGAGGGCGATCAGGAACTCCACGATGATGCTGACCGAAGTGATATGCGTCAGGCCATTGACGAGCAGGAAGGTGGTCGGGATGGCCACTATCGCCATGAGCATGGGCAGAACCGCGATGAAGCTGGCGAAGACGAATGCCAGCACCAACAGCGCCCCGATGCCACCGAGCAGAGTTTCGGTCAGGGCGCTGTTTCCGTTGCTGGACCCTCCACTCTCCAGCTGTCCGATGCCGGTTACGCCGGTGTGCCACCTGGCTGGGGCGGCCGCCGCTGCGGCGGCAGTGAAAGCCGGAGTCTGGGTGTCACGAAACCCGTTGTCCAGTGGGGTGAAGATGAGCCCGAAGCTCATCTGGCCGGCCGAGGCGGAGAAGTGGGCATCGCCGGTGTTGGCCTGGTCGGCCAGCCGGGACCCGGGCACGGCCGCCGCCGCGGCCATAAACACCCGGTTGGCGACAGCCGGCGAGGCGCTTTGTCCCGCCGGGGCGGTGACCGCCACCACCGTCGGCGCTCCATTGGTGTGATACAGCGCGTTGATCTTGCTGTCGGTCACGAAACTGGGCTCACCGGGCATCTTGAACTGCGTCGACAGTCGTTTGGTCGTCGACCCCAGGGTGGCCACGCCGACCAGGGCGACGATCAGCCAGGCGAGCATGATCCAGCGACGGTGGCGGAGCACAAAGTTGGTAAGTCCGTTCATGGGTTCGAATCATCCTTGGTGGGGGGTGGTCCGGTCGTCATCCGGAAGGTGGGTTAGGAGATCCGACTTGAGGAGGGTTTAGAAGTCATCGCGTCCATCCGACGCGGTAGGCCGCCCGCGGCAGGCCCCCGCCTACGAGGCGGTTCTGGTAAGCCTACGCGTCGAAGGGCGCTACGACTTGCCGGAGGAGTCCGGCCAGCGTGCTGCGCTCAGTGGTGTCAAGCGTCCCGAGGATGGCGCTCTCGCGTGCGATCAGATCCCGGAGGGCCAGATCGACACGCCGCCGTCCCGCCGCGGTAAGTTGGATCCGGACCGATCGGGCGTCGTTCGGGTCAGGCCGGCGTCGGACCAGGCCTCGCTTCTCGAGATGGTCGATCCGGTTGGTCATGGTGCCCGACGTGACCAGCGTCTGGGCAAGCAGTTGGCCGGGCGAGAGGTGATGAGGAGGGTCGGACCGGCGTAGGGCTGAGAGCACGTCGAATGTCCACGTCTCGAGGTCGTGGCGGGCGAACACCTGCGTGCGTTGGCGCTCCAGGTGACGGGCGAGGCGGGTGACGCGTGACAGCACCTCGAGCGGAGACACATCGACTTCGGGCAGCGCCCGACGCCATCCCGCAGTCAGACGGTCAACCTCGTCTTCCATCCCTTCCTCCCGGGTCGCAGGACGTGTCCAAACTATATCTTGACATCGAGATAGTGTTGTGTCATTCTCTTGATATCAAGATAGATAGGAGATGCTAATGCCGCTGGGCACCCAGGATCCACGCCGCCATGCCGACCAGCGACAGGTCACCGGTGCGGTCGCGACCTCATCGACCCCGCGGTCGCTCGTTGAGCCGGTGTATGCGCGGTGGCGCCAGGGAGTCGCCATCGGACGCGATCGTCTTGGGCGGCCGCTCACATTCGCCGAGAAGGTGCTCGCCAACCATCTGCAGGATCCGCGGGGTCAGGAGTTGGGGCGCGGGCGCAGCTACGCGGACTTCCGTCCGGACCGAGTCGCTCTCCAAGACGCGCTCGCCCAGATCGTGGCGCTCCAGCTGCTGGTCGCCGGCCTGGATGAGGTCCCGGTGCCGACCACCGTCCATTGCGATCACCTCATCGAGGCCAGGGTGGCTTCTGCCGTCGACCTCGACGCCGCGCTGGATCGCAACTCTGAGGTGTACGACTTCCTTCGAACCGTTTGCGCCAAATTCGGCCTCGGATTCTGGAAGCCGGGCTCGGGGATAATCCACCAGGTCGTACTCGAGAACTACGCCTTTCCGGGCGGGATGATGATCGGCACGGACAGTCACACGCCCAACGCGGGCGGGCTGGGAATGGTCGCCATCGGCGTAGGTGGAGGTGACGCCATAGATGTCATGACCGGCCAATCGTTCAACATGCGCTGGCCGAAGCTCATCGGCGTGCAACTCACCGGATCGCTGTCTGGTTGGTCATCGCCCAAGGACGTGATCCTCGAGGTCGCCCAACTGCTCACGGTGGCGGGTGGCACCGGCGCCATCGTCGAGTACTTCGGACCAGGGGCGGACACCATCAGCGCCACTGGCAAGGCCACGATCTGCAACATGGGCGCCGAGGTCGGCGCCACCACCTCGTTGTTCCCGTTCGATGCCAACATCGCGGCCTACCTCACCGCCACCGGACGCGGCGAACTGGCCGAGTTGGCATCCACGATCGCCGACGATCTGGGTGCCGATCCCGAGGTCGCAGCCGACCCGGCCCGGTTCTTCGACCAGACCATCGAGATCGACCTGTCGTCGCTGAGTCCCCTGATCAATGGGCCCGACACCCCCGATCTCGCCCACCGGGTGAGCGAAGTGGGCGCGTGGGCTCACTTCCACGGAGTGCCCACCGAGATCTCGGCCGCCCTGATCGGCTCGTGCACCAACTCCTCCTACGAGGACATGACGCGGGCCGCCTCGATCGCCCGTCAGGCATCGGCACAGGGCTTGCGGGCCAGGACCCAGCTTCTCGTCACGCCGGGGTCCGAGCAGGTGCGCGCCACCATCGAGCGCGACGGATTGCTCGCCGATCTGCAAGCCATCGGTGCCACCGTGCTGGCCAACGCCTGCGGGCCCTGCATCGGCCAGTGGGACCGCACTAATCCCGACCCGACACAACCCAACACCATCGTGAACAGCTTCAACCGCAACTTCCCCAAGCGCAACGACGGTAACGCCAGCACCAAGGCCTTCGTCACCTCGCCGGACATGGTCATTGCGTACGCCTTGGCCGGCACCCTCGACTTCGACCCCCTCACCGATTCGATCAGGACCGACTCAGGGGCGCACGTGCGGCTCGACCCCCCCGTCGGCGAGAACCTCCCCTCGCGTGGCTTCGATCCCGGCCAGTCCGGCTTCGTAGCACCCCCGGACGATCGATCCGAAATCTCCATCGCCGTGTCGCCAACTTCCGATCGGCTGCAAATTCTGACCCCGTTCCCCGCTTGGGACGGCAACGATTACATCGACCTGCCGCTGCTCGTCAAAGCGAAGGGCAAGTGCACGACCGACCACATCTCCGCGGCCGGCTCCTGGCTCCGCTACCGCGGCCACCTCGAGAACATCTCTGGCAATCTTTTCCTCGGCGTGACCAACGCCTTCACCGGCGCAACCGGGGAGGGCAAGGATCCCTCCGACGGTCACACCCGCTCGCTCCCCGACATCGCCAAACACCTCGCCCAGTCGGGCATCCGATGGTGTGCGGTGGGCGACGAGAACTACGGCGAGGGCTCCTCGCGCGAACACGCCGCCATGGAACCCCGATACCGGGGCGGGCTGGTGATCCTGGCCCGGTCCTTTGCCCGCATCCACGAAACGAACCTCAAGAAGCAAGGCCTGCTTCCGCTCACCTTCGCCGATCCGGCGGCTTACGAGCTGATCGGCGAGGACGACCGCATCTCCATCCTCGACCTGTTCTCGCTCGCTCCCGAGACACCAGTACGCTGCCGCCTCGCCAAACCAGACGGCAGCCACGTCGAATTCATTTGCGCCCACACCTTCAGCGCGGAACAGCTCGAATGGTGGAAGGCCGGCAGCGCGCTCAACGTCATCCGCCGGCGTCGCCTAGCGACCGAGTCGGGAGTCACCTCCGTCGCTCCCCTCGTATAGGGCTTGCAGTGCCTTCAGGCCGGACGACTCGAGCATCTCGATGACCTCGTGAATGGGCTGGTTCGGACCAGTGACCTGCTCGAGCGCCTGGGCGCCGGCGCTGCCCCGAGATGGGAGGTCGGTAGTGAGCAAGACGAGAGGCGTGTGGCTGACCTGGCGGAGAACGGCGGCTTTTCCCAAGGCCTTCCAGAGCGTGTCCGTACGCTTCAGACCGGCGCGATGGCTGGTAAAGCTGCCCGACACGTCGAAGAACCACAGCTCCCCTTTGCGGTCACGCGCCGCGAAACTGACCGCAACACCACCCGGTTGACGTTGATCCGCACGGATGTCGACAAAACCGGCAGCCTCGATGACCTGACGAGCGATCTCCTTGGCTGCCCGTCCTTCACGAGCGGCTCGAACCTGGAAGTCCTCGTCGTCGCCCGCAGGAACGGGTACCGCCGGTAACCGAACCTTCGTTGGCGAATCCCGGGTCTCTGAGGCCAGTCGCTGGTGCTCCTCGGCCACACGCGCTTCGGCAAGGCGGATGTAGGACTCGTCGAGGTCGTAGCCGACATAGTGGCGACCCGCGCCCGCCGCCGCCACCGCAGCCGTTCCCGAACCAAGGAACGGATCCAGGACCAGGTCACCGCGGTAGGTGTACAGCTCGATCAAGCGGGCCGGCAGCTCGACCGGGAAGGGGGCGGGGTGGCCTACTCGTGTGGCACTCTCGGCCGCGATCTCCCACACGTCGAGCGTGTTCTCCATGAAGTCTTCGCGGGTCATCGACGCCTCGGATGGAAGTCGCTCCTGGGACCGCTGCCTGGCCGGGACGGCCCGGTCGAAGCGGCCCTTGCTGGCCACGATCACTCGCTCCGTCAGGTCTCTCAGGACGGGATTTCCGGGCCGTTGGAAACTCCCCCACGCACACGATCCTGACGACCCGCGCTGCTTCAACCAGATGATCTCGCCCCGCAGCAACAAGCGGAGGTCGTCTTGCAAGATGCCGATCACGTCGCCGGAAAGCGACCGATACGGGCGACGACCGAGATTGGCGACGTTGACTGCGATTCGCCCGCCCGGCTCCAGTTTGCGCACGCATTCCGAGAACACATCCCGGAGCAGGTCAAGGTATTCGAGGTACGTCGCCGGAACCCCCTGTTTCCCCAGCGACTCTTCGTATTCCTTCCCCGCGAAGTACGGAGGCGACGTCACCACCAAAGCGACCGATGCATCCTGCACCTCGTCCATGCGGCGAGCGTCACCCAGGATCAGCTTGTCCAGAGCCTTATCCGGATAGACGGTCGCATCACCGGAGAGGACTGGGGGCGTGAACCGCCGGTAGAAACCGCTGGCATCGTGACTCTCGCGCCTCGACACGCCGAATGCCGAGGTGGAAGTCGACCGTCGGGTCATCGCCCGCCGATCCTACGTGCCGCAGCCCAACGCCAGGGTGACCTCGCTGGTAGCGCCACGGCGGTCGGGCGCCGGCCTCATCCCAGGGCGCTACGTGCTACTCCGTGTCAACCATCGACACTTCGTAATGCATCGTCTGGTATCGGGAGATCTTGTGTCCGAGCGGGATTACGAAGCGCTGGAACACCGGGTAGCGCTGGGCGATGATGTGGCGCGCGTGCAGTTCTTCCTCGCCGCTCAGCAAGCGGGCTCTCGCACGCACGGTTTGCCCTTTCGGCTTGCCGCGCACAGTTGAGGGCGCCATCTCGAGTTCGGGGTTGTTTCGGATTCGCTTCGTCTTCCACGCTTTGTGGTAGCTGCGAAAGTAGGCGTGGTCGCCCTCGACGGCCAGGTTGACGGGTGTCGCCACGGGAGACCCATCTCGCTTGTAGGTCGTAAGGAGCACTGTCCACGAACGGTCGAACGGTTCGAGGGTTGCCACTGTGCCGGGCATCTGGACCTCCATCCCTGGGGGGAGTGAACACTCTCCGTTTACAGAGAGAGTATTCTCTCTCCATGCCCGAGGGCAACCTCTCCGAGGCGGCCGAACGGCTCCTTGCCGCCGCTATGCGGCTGTTTGCCGAAAAGGGCTACGAACGGACCACGGTCGGGGAGATCCAGGAGGCGGCGGGCCTCACGTTTGGGTCCGGAGCGCTCTACAAGCACTTCCCCTCCAAGCAGGCGGTCCTAGCCGAGGGAGTCGAGCGTTTCGTGGAGAGTGCCCGGAGCGAACGAAGGATGCTCGAGTCCCTCGCAGAGGAGCCCAGCTCCGACACCTTGAAGGCGATGGCGCGACAGGCGATGTCCGCCTTCGACCGCGACCGCGATGCCCTGCGCATCGTGTGGCGGGACCTCGAGAGATTTCCTGAGCTCCAGGCCAAGGTACGCACGGAACGGATCCGAGCGACCTTCGACGACTTCTCGGCGTGGCTCGGACAGCAGGCCGACTTGGGACTCCTACAACCTCATGACAGTCAGGCCGTGTCGGCCGTCGCACTCGGTTCGCTGGCCTTTTTCCAAATCTTGAAGTTCCTGATGCACGACACGCCGGCGGGTATTACCGAGGAACGTTTCGTGGACGCCTGGACGCAACTGTTGAGGGGCGCCTTGTCGTAACGGCGGCCCGACGTGGGAACCCCAAACCGGGTCCAGTCGCCAGCGGCGACGCACCAGTCAACCCATGGTCTTGGCCCCGTCGAGAGACTCGCGGATGATGTCGGCGTGGCCGGCGTGCTGCGCGGTCTCGGCCAGGATGTGCAGAATGACGCGGCGGGCCGACCAGCGGGCCCCAGGCTCGAACCACGGGGCCTCCGGGAGTGGGTGGGAGTCGTCGAGCGACGGCAACTCAGTCACGAGGTCGTCGGTGCGACGGGCGGCCTGGTCGTAGCGGTCGAGCAGGTCGGCGAGAGTGTCGCCCTCCGACATGCGAAAGCCGGCGGCGTGCACCGCCGTCGTCTCCTCGTCCGCGGCGGCTCCGTTGGCTGGGGCTCCCTGCTCGATGAAGTCGGCCCAGCCCTGCTCGACCAGGCTGACGTGCTTGATGAGCCCACCCAGGCAGAGCTCGCTGGTGGTCGTGCGCACCGCCGCCTGCTCGTCGGTGAGCCCTTTGACTGTCTGACGCAGGAACGACCGGTGCTTGGCCAGGGTGTCGATCAGGTCGGTCCGCTCGCTGTGTTGATCACTTCGCTCAGTAGTCATAGCCACGAGCATGACCGCCCATGCGGACAGATCTTGTCCGCATTGAGCGACATTCGAGGGAACGCCTAGGCCCAGGACGTTCTCGCTGAAGAAGGCGGGGGGATCCGCGGGCAGCACCTCAACCGACCGGCACCGGGCCCATCCCGAACTGCCCGGGCAGCCGATCGACACCTTTTACGATCATCCCGAGAAGAATACGAAGAGTAGGAAGAAGAAGAAAGAAGTGGCAAACGACGATTCTGGGCCCGACACCTTGTATTTGGCCTTTCGTCCCGAGCGATCCAATCAAGTCAAGACGCGCAGTGGACCGCAAAATGAACGTCCGTTCTGCGCAATAGACAGTAGTAACCACTTTTGGGTTCGTGAGATGGATAATTGAGCCGCATTTGCCCCTTTAATGGCGGGACGCATGCGGGTACGATTCGTGGCTACCGGACAGCCCGGTGATGCGGGGCAAGCTGAAGGGGTAACACGTGCGTCGAACTCGTGTGGTCTATATGAAGGTAGTCAAATGGTAGAGAGCGGCCATGGATTACAGGCCCGGAGCCGAATCCGGCGAGCCGCTTACTCGGCTACCGCGCTCGCTGTCGTGGGAGGAATCGTCGCCGTGCTCGGCGCTCCCATGAAGTGGATGTGTTAGGGCGACAAGACGGTCCTGTAAGGCGACCGGACCTGCACCTATGACTTCTCCACGCCATCCGTCACTCAGCCTCTACATCAAGCTCGTTGCCTTCGCCGCGGTTGTCGGCGTGGGGTTTGACGTGTGGAGCTCGGTCCGTTCGCCCGTATTCGGACCCCATCCAGCCGAGTTCGCCTTCTTCGCCGCTTGCTGTTTGGTGACCGAGTTACGACCTCTTCGTTGGCTCCGGCTCCAAGACGGCGGAGAGGTCACGGCAAGCTGGACCTTCATGTTGGCCCTCCTACTCGTCGCCCCACCCGCGGCCCCGGTGGCAGTTTCCGTGATCGTGTTCGTCACCGGTGACCTGGTGAGTCGCAAGTCACCGCCGAAGGTGCTGTTCAACGCCTCGCAGATAACGATCGCCTTGACGCTCGCTTACGTCGTGCTCTGGGCAGGTCACCAACAGGATGTTCTCGTCCGGGCCGGCAGTCCAACCCTCTGGTGGTTCGTGGCATTTGCCGTGGCTGCCGCCCTTGCATTCGCAGTAAACAGCCTGCTCACTTGCATTGCTATTGCCATCCATCAGGACTGCTCAATCAGCCGCACCATCCAGGAAGGCGCGATTGTCCATCTGTCCACTGACGGGATGTTGATCGCGCTGTCGCCAGTTTTTGTGGTTGTCGGTGAGCGGAGCCTCCGGCTTGTCCCCCTGCTCCTGGTGACGACTTGGGTGGTGTACCACAGCGCCGCCTCGGCGCTGGCTCGCCGCCACGAGGCGGACCACGACCCCTTGACTCAGCTGCCCAACCGGCGCGTGTTCGACAGCACCCTGGCCGCCGCCATCGAGAAGGTGGAGCGCTCCGGACAGTCCGTCGGCGTCGTAGTCCTCGACTTGGACCGGTTCAAGACGGTCAACGACGGGCTCGGCCATCAGGTCGGCGACCAGGTGCTCCTCGATGTGGCGGCCCGCTTGAGAGCCGCTTGCCGGCCCTCCGACCTGGTGGTCCGTCTGGGTGGCGACGAGTTCGCGATAATCGTGACACCAGCCTCGTCCGTCGAGGCCGTCGAAACGCAGGCTCGGCGATGCTTGGCCGCATTTGCCGACGAGATCACGGGCGCCGGATTTCCAGTCTCGGTGAGCGCCAGCGTCGGCGTCGCAGTGCTTCCCGACCATGCCGCCGACGCAGAAACTCTGGTGCGGCACGCGGACGAGGCGATGTACCGGGCCAAGCAGGGCCGGCTCGGGGTAGTCGTCTACGACAATGAGTTCGAGCCGGTATCGATCGGCCGGATCGGCTTGCTCACCGATCTCAGCAGAGCGGTCCAGAACAACGAGCTGTTCCTTGTGTACCAGCCGCAGATCAGCCTGGTAACCAACCAGATCGTTGGTGTGGAGGCCCTGCTGCGCTGGCAACACCCACGCGTTGGGATCGTCGGCCCGAGTTCGTTCATGCCGCTGGCCGAGCACACGGAGATGATCCGGCCCATCACCGACTGGGTGCTCGGTGAAGCCCTGGCCCAGTGCGCCCGTTGGCAGCATCGGGGCTTTTCCCTGCGAATGTCGATCAACGCTTCGGCCTACGACATCAAGGAGAAGCAGTTCGTCACGACCGTCGGGCGCCGGCTCCAGGAGACTGGCGTCTCGGCCTCGTGCCTCGAGCTGGAGATCACTGAGAACGCCCTGACCGGAGGCACGTCGGCCGTCTACTCCGTCCTGGCGGCGCTGCGCAGCTTGGGCGTGGCCATCTCGATCGACGACTTCGGCACCGGCTACTCGAGCATGACCCAGCTCCGGGATCTCCCGGTCGACCAGATCAAAGTCGACCGGCAATTCGTGTCTCGCATGACCACGGACAGCCGTGACGCCGTCATCGTCGAATCCATCATCCGGCTCGGCACTTCCCTCGGCCTCGAGACCGTCGCAGAGGGTGTCCAGGATTCGGAGACGGCCACGCGGCTCCAACAGCTGGGATGCGAGATGGCGCAAGGCTTCTACTACGCCAGACCTGTGGCCGCCGACCGCATCGAGGACCTCATCGTCCGGGGCAAACGCAGCCTGTCGGTGCCGAACGCGCCGCAAGGGGTTGGGGCGTGATCCTTGGCATCGCCGTCGCCATAATCGCCTTGACCGTGCCGCTTTCCGGAGGCTCGCTAGCCCGTCTCGCAGACGTACGCTTTCGCCGGGTGGGGCTGATCGCGGCCAGTCTGGCGATCCAGGTGCTGATCATCTCGGTCATTCCTGGTCGCATCCCCGCATGGTTGGCTGCGGCGCTGTACGTCGTCTCCTACGGGCTGGCGGCCGCGTTTGTTTGGGCGAACCGTCGGATTCCGTGGCTGTGGCTGGTCGCCTCGGGGGGACTGAGCAACCTGATCGCCATCGGCGCCAACGGCGGGGTCATGCCGGCATCTCCCGGTGCCCTCGCCGCGGCGGGGCGGCCGTTGCACTCGGCGCAGTTCCGCAACTCGACAGACGTCGCGAATGCCCATCTTCGCTTCCTCGGTGACGTCTTCGCGGTCCCGAGCGGCTGGCCCCTGGCCAACGTGTTCAGCATCGGCGACGTGGTGCTGATGCTCGGCAGCGCCTTGCTGCTCCACACCATCTGCCAGACCCGCCCGACGCGCTGGTACACCCGCGCTCACCGGCCCGGGCGGATCCCCTCTTCCACCCGACCGCCGACGGACTTGTCCACCTTCCTGTCGTAGTCGAACACGCTGGACAGCGTGGGCTCCTCGACGGAAGCACGTCGCCCCCTCATTTGCCCCGTGGACGAGGGATGATGGTGCGCCATGCCACCGATTCGCCGTCCAGTCTTCCCGACCCGTCGGGACACCATCGGCTCCGTGTCCGGAGTCGCCCTGGTGATCATCTTCGGGGCGGCGATTCTGCCCTTCAGAGGCCACCTGAGTGTGGCGACCACGGCCTTGGTCTTGGTGGTGCCGGTGGTGGTCGCCGTGACCATCGGCGGGTTCGCGGCGGGGATCACCGCCACCGCCACCGGGTTCTTGGTCTACGACTTCGTGTTCATCCCGCCCTATTACACCCTGTCGGTCGGCGCCGCCGAGAACTGGGTGGCACTGGGCGTCTACGTGGTGGTGATGGTCGTGGTGGCCCGAGTCGTGGCCCGCCTCAACGAAGCCCGAGCCGAGGCCCAGCTGCGCGCCGTCGAGGTCCGCCGGCTCTTCGACCTCTCCGAGCTCCTGGTCCGCGAGACCTCGGCGCCGGCGCTGCTCGACACCATTGTCACCTCCGTCCGGCAGGCCTTCGATCTGGACGGTGCCGCCCTGCTGCTCCCGGCCGACGGCGAGCTGGAGTTGGTCGCGTCCGCTGGGGTGCCGCTGTCGGACGCAGAACTGCACCTGCTGTCCGCCAACGCTGGGGTACCAGTGCAGCTCGGCACCACGGTCGTCGAGCGAGGGCGGATACAGGCTGTCGTCCTGACGGCCTCGGGGCAAGCCATCGGTTTGCTGGCACTGCGAGGGCTGAGCGGCGCCCAGAAGGACCGGGAGTTGCTGGGCGCCTTCGCCAACCATCTGGCCCTGGCCCTGGAGCGCTCGCAACTGCGGGAGCAGGCTGTCCGGGCGGAGCTGCTCGAGGAGGTCGACCGGTTGCGCCGCTCGCTGGTCGGAGCGGTATCGCACGACCTACGCACACCGTTGGCGACGATCAAGGTTTCGGCGTCCACCCTTCTCAACCCCGAGTCCTCGATCTCGTCAGACGACGTCAGGGAGCTGGCTGGTCTGATCGACGTCCAGGCGGACCGGCTCAACCGACTGGTCACCAACCTGCTCGACATGACGAGGATCCAGTCGGGGACTCTGGAGCTGAGGAGGCAGCCCACCCCCGTCAGCGATCTGGTCGACGAAGCCATGTCCGTGCTCGGCCGCTCGGCGGATCTGGCGCGGGTCAAGTGGCAAGCGAGCGGGGACCTGCCCCTGGTGGACGTGGACCACGTGTTGATCTGCCAGGTGCTGGCCAATCTCATCGACAACGCCACCCGGTACGCGCCGGAGGAGACCCTGGTGACGGTGTCGGCGACATTCTCTCCGGGAGGACCGGTCGAGGTCGCCGTGACCGACCGCGGACCCGGCGTGGCGCCTGATGAGCGCGCCACCATCTTCCAGATGTTCAATCGGCGCCAGGCCGGTGGACGCGGCGGCCTGGGCCTGGCCATCGCCAAGGCCTTCGTGGAGGCTCATGGCGAGCGCATCTGGGTCGACGGAAGTAGCCGCGACGGGGCCCGTTTCGTCTTCTCCCTGCCCGTCAGCCGCCGGTGGGAGGCGAGCTGAACCGTGGCGACGATGGAGGGCGACAGCACCGACGTCGTCGATGCGGCCGGTCACTTTCGGATCTATCTGGGCGCGGCAGCCGGCGTTGGCAAGACGTTCGCCATGCTGAGCGAAGGCCACCGCCGCCAGAAGCGGGGCACCGACGTCGTCGTTGCGTTCGTCGAGTGTCACCGACGGCCGTCCACCGAGGAGCTGATCGACGGCTTGGAGGTCATCCCCCGTCAAGTGATCGAGTACCGGGGCAGCCCTTTCGAGGAGATGGATCTCGACGCCGTTCTCGCCCGGCGGCCGACGCTCGCGCTCGTCGACGAGCTCGCTCACACCAATGTCCCCGGATCGCGCCACGCCAAGCGGTGGAAGGACGTCATCGAGCTCCTCGGCGCCGGCATCGACGTGATCACCACTGTCAACATCCAGCATCTCGAGAGCATCGCCGACGCAGTCGAGCAGATGACCGGGGCCCACGTCCGGGAGCGGGTGCCGGATTGGGTCGTGCGCAAGGCGGATCAGATCGAGCTGGTCGACTCCTCCCCCGAACAGCTCCGCCGCCGGATGCTGCACGGCAACATCTATCCCAAGGAGAAGGTGCCCCAAGCACTGACCCACTTCTTCCGCACTGACAACCTGATCGCCTTGAGGGAGCTGGCGCTGCGCTTCCTGGCTGACGAGACGGAGGAAGAGCTGCTCGAGCACCTCCGGCGTCACCAGGGTCCGGGGCTGTGGGAGACGACCGAGCGCATCTTGGTCGCGGTCACCGCCGCTCCTGGCACCGACACGCTGCTGCGACGGGCGGCGCGGATCGCGGCGCGGGTCAAGGGCGAGCTGGACGTGGTGCACGTCATCTCCGTAGACGGCAGCCGGGAGCGGGATCAAAAAGCGATCGACTCGCTACGCGAGCTGGCCGACGACCTCGGAGCGCGCTGGCACGAGCTTCGGGAGGAGGACCCGGTCCGAGCCATCGCCGGCTTCGCCCGGGACCACCAGATCACCCAGATTGTCATCGGGTCCAGCCAGCGCAGCCGGTGGCACGAGCTCATGGGCGGAGGGTCGATCGTGCGCCGCATCCTCAAGGAAGCGGGCGCGGTCGGCATCGACGTACACGTGATTGCCAGACGCCAGATGCCGCCTGGCGAAGCAGCCGGGGCGCCCGCCGGCGAGGATGAGTGACAACAGCCGTTGCGACGAGGGCCTCATGCCAAACCGGCGGACCCGATCGCGTCCAGGAAGCGGGCAATGATGGGACCGTCAGTCGGACCCCCGTTGCCAGTGCCCTGGACCACGATGGCGAAGGCGACGTCGCCGCGGTAGCCGATCAACCAGGCGTCGGTCGGCTGCGGGCTGCCGCTGCCATATTGGGCCGTGCCGGTCTTGGCGTAGGTACCGGCGGGTAAGCCGGTGCCGGCGGCAGTCCCGGAAGCGACCACCTCGGCCATCATCTGCCGCAACTCGGTCGTCACCACCGCTGGTAGGGCGTGCGTGGCTGCCCCGTCGTCGGGCGCACCCGCCACCAGCCGCGGCGCCCGCACGGTGCCCGTGTCGACGGCGGCCGCCACCATCGCCAGGTCGAGCGGAGAGACCACCACCTGGGCTTGGCCGATGGCGGTGGCGGCCAGGGCGGCCCCATCCTCGGGGGTCGGAACACTGCCGCCGAACGCAGCGATGCCCATCTTCGGGGTCGTACCAATCCCGTAGAGGGCGGCGGCGGCGGGCAGGCTAGCCGGCTGAAGGTCGGACGAAGCCAGACCGATGAAGGCGGTATTGCACGACTCGGTGAACGCCTGGGCCAGATCATCCACCGGGGCGTCGCCCTCGGCATTGTGGAACACCTCGCCGTCGACCGTCAGCGTCGGCGGACAACTCGCAGGCGACGACGGCGACAAGCCCGCTTCCATCAACGCCGTCGAGGTGATCACCTTGAAGGTCGATCCCGGCGCGAACTCTCCTTCCATTGCCTGGTCGAACTGCTCGGCGGCGGGCAGGCTCACCGCCGCCAACACCTGCCCGGTGGACGCCCGGACAGCAACCATCGCCGCATCATGGGTCACGGGAGCCAAGGCCGCCTCGGCGGCTAGCTGGACCGTTGGGTCGATGCTGGTCAGGAGCGCCATCCCCGGCTTCGGGGAAAAAGTGGCGGCCGTGGCGACGGTCTTGCCATCTGCACCGACGACCGTGACGGTGCCACCAGGGGACCCGGCCAGCTCCGTCTGGTACGCCGACTCGAGGCCCGTCTGGCCGACCGTGCTGGTCAGGCTGTAGGACGGGCCGAGCTGTTGCAGCTCCTCCGCGGTGATCGGCCCGACGGTTCCGACCAGGTGGGCAGCCAACCCAGGCGTGACCGCGGTGCGGGCCGAGGTCTCCTGGAACACCGTGCCCGGGATCTCATACAGGGTGCTGGCCTGCCCGCCCAACTGCTCATAGCGGGCCTCGGTCAGTTGGAAGACCGGCTCGAAGAAGCTGGGGTGGGCGACGGCCGCCGCCAACGCCGTGCTCACTTCGGTGGCGGTGGCTCCCGCCGCCACCAGCGTGGCCGACACTGCGGCCGGATTCTTGACTCTGCTCCCCTCGATCCCGACCACCACTATCGATTCGTTGGCTGTCAAGGGCGTACCACCGGCCCCGAGGATCGGAGCGCGTGGAGCCCAGGTGCGCGTCAACTCGAGTTGATCACCCGGCGCTACGGCTGGGTAGATCGAAGAGGGCGACCATTCGACCAGCCAGTGTCTCGATCGGTCGACCAGGTCGACAGTCGACTGGACCTGCCATGTCCCGATTCCGGTCAGGAGATACCGCGACGTGACCGCGGCCGTGGCCGTGGATCCCTTCCGCGTGACGACACCCACCGCGTGGGTAGCGCCAGTCGCCTCGAGCCCGGCAGTCACGGCCGGCCCGGCCGTCGCGAAGTCGGGCGAGGGTCCCTCGACGAACTGGCTCATGTCGACCCAGTCACCTCGGTTCCACGCGGCCACGAAATCCTGCATGGTGGCTTGCGGGCTGCCGGAACCCCCTCCGCACGCGGTCAAGGTGGCCCCGGTGAGGGCAAGGAACACCGTCGCGGCGAACACCCGCCGGACCACATCGGTCATTGCGCCACGCCGCACCGTGCCACTCTCCCATACCCGTCGAGCCCAGATCGGGAACCCTTTAGGACCGGACCATCACTTCGCCGGAAGCTCCTTTCGGGCAGGCTGGGGACATGACGTTGCTCGACGAGCCCGGCTCCAGCCCCGGCCCGAAGGCGTCCGCGCCGACTTCGTATCCCGGTCCGCTGTTGCGCATCGCGGGCGACTATGCGTGGCGCCTGCTGATCCTGGGCACGATCGTGTACTTCGCGGTGAAGCTGCTGACCCATCTGTACTTGGCGGTCATCCCGTTCCTGGTGGCGCTGTTGGTGACCGCTCTGCTCCGACCGATCCTCAACTTCTTCCTCCGGCGCGGCCTGTCGCGTGGCCTCGCCACTCTGGCCACGCTTCTGGTAGCGGTGGTGGTGCTCGGAGGCGTCATCACTCTCGTGGTAATCCGTGCCGCCGAGCAGGCGCCCCAACTCGGCGACGAGATCAACAGTCTGATCCCACAGGTCAAACGCTGGCTGATCACCGGACCCCTACAGCTCAACCCCGCCTCGGTGAGCAACCTTTCGAAGACCCTCAGCAACGACGTCAGCAAGAACAGCTCGGCCATTGCCTCGACCGCCCTGTCGACGGGCAAGACCGCGCTGGAGGTATTGGGCGGAATCGTGCTGGTGCTCATCCTCACCGTGTTGTTGCTCTTCGACGGACCGCGCGTATGGAGCTTCCTGCTCAGAGGCGCCCCAGCTCCGGCCCGCCCGCGCGTCGATGCGGCCGGGCACGCCGCCTGGCAGACCATCAGCCACTACGTGCGCGGCACCCTGGTGGTCGCCGCCTTTCACGGCATCGTGATCGCCGTCACCCTCACCATCCTCGGCATCCCGTTGGCGTTTCCGTTGGCCGTGCTCGTCGGCTTGGGCAGCTTCGTCCCCCTCGTCGGCGCGGTGGCGACGGGGCTCTTGGCCGTGGGGGTCGCCGGCCTGAGCAAGGGCTTGGTCGCCGCCATCGTCGTCGTCGCCGTGCTCCTCATCGACAACCAGATCGAGGCGCACGTCTTGCAACCCTTCGTCGTGGGCCGCTACGTACGCATCCACCCGCTGGCTGTGGTGCTGGCCCTGACCGCGGGCGCTTTGCTGTTTGGCATCGTCGGAGCGATCATGGCCGTGCCGACAGTGGCCTGCATCAACAGCGCGGTTCGCGCCGCCAGGGATCACCCTCTGGAAGGAGACCTGATTCCACCCCCGGATGGATGACGGGACCGGCTCGGTCGCCGTAGCCTTTGGGTGTGGCCAGGGACGACGAGTTCCGCAAGGTGGCGGAGGACATGAGGGCGCTGGCGCGTTCTCTCAGCCGCGACTTCAGGGAGGCGGTCGATCAGGCGCTTCAGGGTGGAGCCGGGCCTGGTCGAGCCGTCCACCATGGCCTGCGAGATATGAAGGACGAGGCCCGGCGGGGCATGCGCGCCGGCTGGGCCGACGTCCACTACCGGCGCCACGGCCACTCGCGGTCGCCCTGGGGCTGCGGAACCGGCTGGGGACATCCCCCCTCCTGGGCCGCACCGCCCCCGCCCGACCCCTCGACCGGGGAGCCCGCCCCGCCGGGTGCGGAATCAGACGCCTCCTCGAGGAGACCACCGCCGCCCGACTGGGCGCCGGGCCGGGGCTGGGTCGGACCCGACGGTAGGCCCGTTGGGCCGCCCGGGACTGGCCCCTCGTGGCACCAGCACCAGCACCGGCCCCGCCGCCAGCGCAACCCGCTGCCGCCGGTGCTGCATCGTTGGGACGCCACCACCGTCGTCGGCATCTTGGCCGTCCTGTTCGGCGTGGCCTGGCTGATCGGGGCGACCGGGCTATGGCACATGTCGATCGAGGGTGTGGTCGCTGTCGGGCTGATGTTGCTCGGCGCTTCGCTGGTCGTCACCGGCCGCACCGATTGGAGCCTGAGCCGGCACTCCTGGCCGGTCTGGCTGGGCTTCGGGATGATCGTCGTGCTGATCGCCACGTCGACCACCTTCGGCCTGGGCGGAGCCCTCAACAACGTGTCGTTCGGGAACAGCACGGTTCAGGTCAACAGCACGCCCTGGCCGAACGGAACGATCCACGGCGGCTTCGGCGACCTCACCGTTAACGTGACCGCCCCGCTCGTCAAGGACGAGACCCTCAAGGTGGTGAGCGTGGCCGGCAAAACGACCGTTGTTCTTCCGCAAAAGCCCAACTACAACGTCACGGTCGATGCTCGGGTGGCAGCTGGACAGGTCTGCGTCGAGGGGCAGGTTGCCAATGGCCCCGGAGCCCAGTACCGCGGGACGCTGGCCGGCCCGCCAGGGACGAAGACCACCCTCACCCTCGATGTCCACGAGTCGTTCGGTCAGATCGTTATCGGCAGCCAGGGGTGCGCACACTCATGACCACGGCGATGGCGACCTACCAGTACCGGACGTCACGCGTGGCGGTGGGAACTTTTTTCCTCCTGCTGGGTGCCGCCTTCGTGCTGGACAGCGTGGGCGCCTTCCGGGTGACCGCCGCCCTTTTCTGGCCCTTGTTCGTGATCTCGCTCGGCGCCGGCCTGCTACTCCACCGGGCCCGTCGGATGCAGGTCGAGGAGGATCGCAGCGCCCAGCTGGCCGTGGCCGAGGAGCGGGTGCGCATCGCCCGTGAACTGCACGACATCGTGGCCCACGGGGTCAGCCTGATGACCATCCAGATCGCCGCGGCCCGCCGGGTGGGAGCCACCAAACCGGACACCGCGACCGAGTCGCTCGAAGCCGCCGAACAGACGGGCCGTCAGACCCTCACCGAGCTCGAAGGCATGCTGGCCGTCCTGCGGGGTGCCGACGCCTCGATCGGCGCCGCCGCCGACCGCCCCGGCGGCCCCGACGACGCCGGACCCCGCGTCCCCCTCCCCCACCTCTCCGACCTGCCGGCGCTGGTGGACACCGTTCGCCAGACCGGCCGGACCGTCACCTACAACACCCTGGGCGACCCGCCCCCGCTGCCGGCCAGCGTGGAGATGATCGTCTACCGCCTGGTGCAGGAGGCGCTCACCAACGCGGTGCGCTACGCCGGGGAGAGCCCGGTAGACGTGCAGGTGATCTACTCGCCCACCGCCATCACCGTGTTCGTCGACGACGAGGGGACCGGCCCCCCTGCGAGCGGGGCCCGCAACGGCTCGGGCGGCGGTCACGGCCTGGTCGGGATGCAGGAACGGCTCGCCGCCCTCGGCGGGACCCTTGAGGCTGGCCCCCGCCGGCCCGGACCCGGCTGGCGGGTGCACGCCAGCATCCCGGTGGTGCTCATCAACGTCAACGTCGCCTGAACTAGCGGTCGCCTGGCCACGGCTCCTGCGTTTTGTGAGATATTCGACATCCATGTGGTGTCGAACATCACAATAGAGGGGGTGGCCGTGCCCCCCCTGGGGGTGAGATCTGCCGAGGTCCCTTCGCCGGCGCCCAGGTTTCGCCACAATCAGCCCGCCGGCACGTTCCCCCGGCTCGGCCGATCGCCGCGCAACCAGAGGATCGCCACCCGGGGCCGGCGTGACCGGCGAGACTGGTGGCGTGATCCGCCTGCTCTTAGCCGACGACGAAGCGATGGTGCGCCGGGGTTTGCGCCTGGTCCTCGAGACCGAGGACGACCTCCAAGTGGTCGGCGAGGCCGCGGACGGGATCGAAGCCATCGAGGAGGCCAACCGACTCCACCCCGATGTGGTGCTCATGGACGTCCGGATGCCCCGTCTGGACGGCGTGGAGGCCTGCCGGCGGCTGGTGGAGGAGAGCCAGACGAAAGTGGTGGTGCTGACCACGTTCGACCTCGACGAGCACCTCTTCGCCGCAGTGCGGGCCGGGGCGAGTGGCTTCCTGCTCAAGGCGTCGCCGCCCGAGGAGCTGGTCGCCGCCATCCGGGCCGCCCATGCGGGCAACGCCCTCGTCGAGCCGAAGATGACCAAGCGGCTGCTGGACGAATTCGCCCGCCGGCCCGACGCCCCGCCGGCCGGGCATATTCCCGACCGGTTCGCGGAGCTGACCGAGCGGGAAGTGGACGTGCTGCGCGAGATGGTCCGCGGCGCCAGCAACGCCGAGATCGCCGAACGCCTGTACATCAGCGAGACGACCGTCAAGACGCACGTGAACCACATCCTGAGCAAACTCGGCGTCCGCGACCGGATCCAGGCGGTCGTGCTGGCCTACGACCACGGGCTGGTCGAGCCCGGCGGAGCCGTTCGCTGAGAACAACGAGAATCCCCCTCTGGGTGGAGACCCGAATCGCTCCCGGGGACGATGTCAAAAATAAGGCGCCGTCGTAGCCTTTGTCGTGAAGGAGGAATCATGTCCAACTACGACTTCGGCACCTACGGGGGCTCCACCCATCAGAGCGCACACGGCGAGCCGGACGACGGCGGCCCCCGCCGGCACAGCGTCTTCAGCCTTATCGCCATGATCGCGGTCGTGACGGTGATCACCATCATCGGCCTCAGCGTCGCCTTCTGGGCGCTCAGCCTACTGTTCCACCTGGCCGGCTTGATCGTGAAGGTTGCCATCGTCGCCGCGGTGGCCGCCTTGGTGTGGCGGCGGTGCTGCCGGCGCCGGTCTCAGGACCACGTCTAGCACCCTCGGGCGCCGGTGGCGGGCGGGACGCCACTGGCG
>PMHH01000097.1 GCA_003156595.1 Acidimicrobiaceae bacterium | reverse complement strand
GTCGGCCGCGACCAGCCAGTAGCCGAGCCCATCCTCGAGCGCGGCGCTACCCACGATCGGCTGGTTGAGGGTATGACCGCGCATGGAACCGAAATTGGTGGTGCCGAACTGGTACACACCGCCGTCAGAGGCCATCAGCCAGTACCCCGGCGAGATCGGCGGGGTCGGCGCCGCCTGCGCCGACGCGGGGCGAGACGCCAGTACGACCATCCCGGCCAACAAAGCCATCACACCGACCACTGTCAACCCTCTGGCACCCCAAAAGGCGCGCCGCGTTCGCTCCATCTTCTACCTCCCGCCCCTGGTCCGCGCCCAGAGCGCTCCTTGGCGAGGACAGCTCCTTGCGCCGAGGACATTAGCCGACCGCGGGGTGACCGTCAGTCCGGCGTTTCCGCCTTGGGCCCGAAGCGCCGCCGTCGCCCACCGGTGGGACCACCGAGGCGGTGGCGGATCGGCCACGTCCGGCTCCTGTGATCCTCCTTCGGGCCGCCCGGATCCACCTGGAGCGACAGGTAGGCCAGCCCACCAATGGGGATCGGCGCCCAGAAGTTGATGAGGCGGTAGCCGACGACCCCCAGGGTGATAACCGACCGCGGGGCCCCGAACCCCACCAGTACGGTCGTGAGCGTGAGCTCTATCACCCCCAGGCCACCAGGGGTGAGCGGGATGACCGCCAGCACGTTGGCCAGCCCGTAGGCCACCAGCAATCCGTCGGGATTGACCCATCGGCCGAACGCCCCCACGAACACCATCAGCGACGCCGCGTCCAGCAGCCAGTTGGCGCTCGCCCACAGCCCGGCTCGGATCATCAGTCGTCGCTGGTGACCGAACTCTTGCAGCCGGTGGGCGACCTGCACGAAGGAGCGCCGCAGCGCCGGGCCGTCGACGAACGGCACCCGGCCCGCAGCCCGCTCCAGGGCCGAGCCGACTCGATCCTCGCCGCGAGTGAAGAGGAAGAGCAGGAAGGCCGAGGCGCCAAGCAGAAGGGCCCCAACCGCAGCCGCGATCAGGTAGACGGCGGAGAACCCCCAGACCGGTATCGACACGATGAGGGCCACCCACAAGATCACGTTGAGCACGACGGCGGACCCGATCCCCTGCATTGCCAGGGCAAAACCAACGTCGGTTCCTGCCACCCCGGCATGGGTGAACAGCCGGTAGCCCAACGCCGACCCGGTCGCCGAACCGCCGGGTGCGCAGTGACTCACCGAGAGGGTGGTGAGCTGGATGCGTAGAACGGTAAACAGACCCAGCTTGTGCTCGCTCGGCAAAACCGAGCGGGTCAACTCAGCGTAGGCCACCAAGGAGGCGACCTCTAGGGCGACGCCGGCAAGGAGCAGGAGCGGGTTGACGCCTGTGACCACGCGGAGGACCTTGCGCGGACCCGCCAGCTGCGGGACTACCAGGTACTCGACGATCAGGGCGAGGAAGAGCAGCCGCCCGACCTGCCAGATCGGAGCTGGCAGCAGCGCACGCAAGCCGCGTCGACGCTTGGCCGGCGCTGGTTGCTCTCCCTCCTCGCCGTCGCCCGCTCCGCCCGCAACTGCCGGGACCGCAGCGGGCGCAACAGATCCCGGCGGGGTCCCCTCGTCGCCTTGTGTCACGGACCATGATCGCGCACCCGGCGACCTAACCCGCGGTTCCACTACGTGCTGCGATCCTACCGGCCGAACAACCGATCCCAGAAGACCGAGTACCGGATGATGCACCGCCCGGCATGGACGCCGTCGCGCCAGCCGATCTTCTTGCCCTCCGCGTACGTGCGACCTGAGTAGCTGATGCCTACCTCATAGATAACCCACCTACCCTTGGCCACCTTAGCGGTGATCTCGGGTTCGAAACCGAATCGGTCCTCCCGCAACTCCAAGCTCTGGATCACCTCGCGCCGAAAGACCTTGTAACAGGTCTCCATGTCCGTGAGGTTGAGGTTGGTAAAGGCGTTGGAGGCGGTCGTGAGCCATCGGTTGCCGACGCTGTGCCAGTAGTAGAGGACACGGTGAGGCCGGTCGCTGAGGAACCGCGATCCGAACACCACGTCGGCCTTGCCATCGAGCAGCGGCTCGAGCAGGGAGCGGTACTCAGCAGGATCGTATTCGAGGTCCGCGTCCTGCACGATGACGAAGTCGGCGGTCGCCTCCTCAAAACCCCGCCGCAAGGCTGCTCCCTTGCCCTGGTTGTACGGCTGCCGCAACAGCCTCAGGCGGGGGTCGACGATCGACTCCGCGATGCTGACCGTATCGTCTCGAGACCCGTCGTCGACCACGATCACCTCAGCTACATAGGGTGATTCGAGGACTCTCGAGAGGATCTCTTTGATAGTCGCAGCCTCGTTGTAACAGGGCACAACGACCGAGAGACATTGCACGCCTAACCCTCCTCTGAGTTGATCGTGACCAGCGGATTCTGGTTCCACTTCATGTCGGCGAGATCGAGCTCACAGAGCCCGGACGATACCCCGTGTCTCACCGCCCAGGTGGACACGTTGTACTGGTAGCCAGCCGCCCCAATCTGCTCGAGACCCCAGCCAGGAGGGTTGTAGCCCGTGTAGCCGTTGATGGTCGGCAACGAGAGCTTCTGCGAGATCAACATGGCGTCGATCTGGGCCTCATAGAAGGGCAAGGTGGCGTTGGCACTGTCGATCACATAGAAGCTGCGACACGTCGATGGAGCCGGAGTCGCGCTGCGCAGCAGCGCCACCTGCGTGTGATTATTGATCTGCGACACTGGTGAGGTATTGACCTGCTCGACGAGTCCGAGCAGGAGGAGGGCCACGCCCGCCAGTCGAAGGATCGCCGCGTGTGGTCGGGCGATGAGAGCGCCGGACGCCTCGGTGGCCGCGGCCACGATGGTCATGGTGGCCAGAAGGCCGGTCACCACCTCGAGGCGAAAGATGGCCCGCATGGCACTCGCCCCGGGGAGGTGGTAAATGATCGCCCAGGGCGATCCGAAGCGGGTGTCGAGCGGCAACAAGGCGAACACGATCGTCGTGGCCACCAGGACCGTGGCGGCCCGGGCAGCAACCGGTCGAGCGGCTGTCCGGGTGATCGTCCGCCACGCCGCGTACCCGCCGCCGGCAAGGGCTATGAGTACGACCAGAGGAGTCACGGCGTAGGTTTTCTCATAGGCTCCCAGGTTGACGGACGGGAGGACATGAGGGATCAGCCGGCTCCAGATGTTGCCCGACCCGACGTTGATCATGTCATGCAGCCTGCCGGCGTAGCTGAGCGCCAGCGCGTAGGAGGGGCCAGGAGCCTGGCGGCGGGCCGGAAGGTACGTCATGAGGAACGGGATGATCCCGAGACCGAAGGCGACGACCGCCGCTCCCACCGGCCGCCACATCCATTGCCGCGCCGATCCGGCTTGGCTCACGAACCGGCGCGGTCCGGCGACAAACAGAACGGCCACGGCGATGCCAGCCGCGAGCGTCGAGAACCAGGCCACGTAGTAGGTGGTGAAGAAGAGCAGGGCCCAAAGGATTCCAAAGAGCGCGCCCAGGACGACAGACCGGAGGGGGCGCGTGCTGGCGGCTCGCCGCGACTGCAAGCCGACTACCAGGATGAGGGGCACGATGTAGACGCCGTCCAACTGGGTGAATCCGGCATGCAAGAACAGGGAGTTGGCGAAGGTGAAGATCAGTCCCCCGATCCCGGCCACCACCCGCCCGGCCCCGAAGGCGGTCCGGACGAACACCACGAACGACACGAATCCGACGAGGCTCAACAGGATGACGGTGCCCTGCAACGCCACGAAGGGATCACATCCGAGGAGCCGCAGGGGGGCGTAGAACACCTGGTAGAGCACGTAGCCGTCGCTCCAACCGAGGAGGTCCTTGACCGGATAGAAGAAAATCGGGCTCCGCCAGGAGTCCTGGCCGTGGAGGACGCGGAACCAATGCTCGCACAGGTACGCCTCGAGACGGGTGTCACCGTCGTTACCCTGCAGCTTCGTGAAGCCACTTGTCCACTGGCCGCGAAAGAACACGGCGGCCCCGGCGAGCCAGGCCAGCACCATCCAGGCGGCTTCGCGTGCCCGTCCAACGCCCCTGCTCGCCGGTGCGGCCACGTCAGAAACCTAGTTGGGGTCGACCGTCACTAAGTGCCTTTGCGCCAGGGGTTGTCGGTACCGACGCGGCGGAGTGAAGCATCACGACCCGCTCGACAGGCCCGTCGCCAAGGCCCGGAAGGCTCGGCCCCGGTGGGACAGGCGGTGCTTCTCGTTCGGGGTCATCTCGGCGAAGGTCCGTCCGTCGCCGTCGACCGGAACGAACACCGGGTCGTACCCGAACCCCTCGTGGCCTCGGGGGTCACTTGCGATGGTGCCCTCGACCTCGCCTTCGGCCACCACTTCGTGTCCATCTGCCCAGACCGCCACGGCTACGGTCCGAAAGCGGGCCCCTCGCCCGCTGGGACCCACATCGGACAGGGCCACGAGCAGCTTGGTCACATTGGCCCCGTAGGTGGCGTCCTCGCCGGCATACCGAGCCGAGTGCACACCGGGCGCTCCGCCCAAGGCGTCGACCTCCAGACCGGTGTCGTCCGCGATGGCCGCCTGGCCGGTCGCCGCCACCAGGGCGCGGGCCTTGAGCAGGGCGTTGTCCAGGAGCGTCTCGCCGGTCTCAGCCACCTCTCCCACGGAAACCGGACGCGGCACGAGGGTCACTGACGAGCCCAATATTTGCTCAATCTCCTTGGCCTTGTCTGGGTTGGCGGTGGCGAGTACGAAGGTGTCGGGCGACGTCACGACTGCTGCTGCAGCGGCGGCTCGGCCAAAACGGCCGCTTGATCGTCGAGCAGCGTGGCGATGCCGTGCTCGGCGAGGGACAGCAACTCGTCGAGTTCGCTCCGGCTGTAGGGGGCACCTTCGGCGGTCCCCTGTACCTCGACGAAGCGACCCGAGGACGTCATGACGACGTTCATGTCGACCTCGGCCTTGCTGTCCTCGCTGTAGGCGAGGTCGAGCATGGGCACGGAGTTGACCACGCCGACCGACACGGCCGCGGCCGCCTCACGCAGCGGGTGCACCCTGATCCGTCCCCCTTGGACCAGCCGGGTGCAAGCGTCGTGCAAGGCCACGTAGGCGCCGCAGATGCTGGCGGTCCGGGTCCCCCCGTCGGCTTGCAACACGTCGCAATCCACGGTGATCTGAACCTCCCCCATGGCTTGAAGATCGGTGACGGCACGTAACGAACGGCCGATCAGCCGCTGGATCTCGTGCGTTCGGCCCGACTGCCTCCCGCGCGCCGCTTCCCGATCGATCCGCTCGGGCGAGGCCCCCGGCAGCATTGAATACTCCGCCGTCACCCAGCCCCGCCCGGTATTGCGCATCCACCGGGGTACGTCCTCGGCAACCGAGGCCGTGCACAAGACCATCGTTTTTCCCATGCGAATGAGGACCGACCCGGCGGCGAACACGGTGTAGTCGCGGACGAACTCCACCGGACGCAGGTCGTCGGGCGCCCGTCCGTCGATTCGCACGCTCACAGCAGGTACCGATCGCTGAGCTGCATGGTGCCCTCCTTGTCGGACAAGAACATCTCCTCTCTCATGCGCCGGGGTCCCACGCCTCCACCCGGTCGATCTCCGGGCCGAGCAGCCGGCGGCCGAGTCGTCGGAACGTGTCGGTGTCGCCGGAAGAGATCCAGGTGTGGGTGCCGGGCGCGTCACCCGAACGCCTGAGATCGGTCCCCGCGAGGGTCGAACGCAGTTCGAAGGCGGTCTCGTCGGCGGAGCTCACCAGGACCACGTCTCGCCCGACCACGTCGCTGATGGTGCGCGCCAGGAACGGGTAATGGGTACATCCGAGCAACAGCGTGTCGACCTTGGCTTCCCGCACGGGGGCCAGCAGACGCTCGGCGAGCACATACACCTGGTCTGAGTCCGTCTCGCCGCGCTCGACGAACTCCACGAACCCCGGGCAGGCGGCGCAGGTCAGCTCGACCCGGCTCTCACCCGCCAGTTCCTTCACGGATCGCTGATAGGCGCCCGACCTGATCGTCCCCACCGTGCCGATCACCCCTACCCGCCCGTTGTCGGTCGCCCGCAACGCGGCCCGTAGGCCGGGTTCGATGACGCTCATGACCGGAACGTCGACCGCCTGCCGGAGCCGGTCCAGGCCGGCCGCCGCGGCCGTGTTGCACGCCACCACGACCATCTTGACGCCGTGTTCCTGTACCAGCTTGGCCGCGATCTGCTGGGCGAATCCTCTGACCTCGTCGAGCGGACGAGGACCGTACGGATAACGGCCGGTGTCGCCGATGTAGACCAAGTTCTCGTAGGGCAGGAGGTCGATGACCGCCCGAGCCACAGTAAGGCCGCCGAAGCCGCTGTCGAACACGCCGATCGGCCGGTCCTCCATCGTGGCCAAAGCCTAGCCACGCCCCCGAGAAGACTTTCCTTGCTCGGCCCGGCGAGCGACAAAGATCTCGCCCCACTTCGTCTCGGCACAGGCGACGCGATGGGCTTGCCACCCGAAGCGCTGCAGGGCCTCGAGGAAGTAGGACTTCCGGAAACCAAGCTCCAGCCAGCCGTTCCGGCGGATCGCCCAGAGCGACTCCCCGTCCAGGCGCAATCCCCACGGGAAGGCCATCGACTTGTAGATCGGCTCGGCGGCGAAGAGCACGCGGCCACCGGGGGCCACCACCCGCTCGAGGCCGGCTAGGACGTCCAGATGGTCGGCGCTGTGATGGAAGGACTCGAAGAACAACACCGCGTCGTAGACATCCTCGAGATCGTGGATCATCGAGAAGTCACCGACCATCGCTTCCACCGAGGCGTTGACGCGCCTGGCCCGGGTGCGGATCAGGTCCACGAAGTTCGGTCCGATGTCGATGGCGGTCACCTGGTGACCCATCTGGGCCAGCGCCAGGGTGGTGTTGCCCCACCCGGGACCGAACTCCAGCACCCGACTGTTCGGCGCCAGGTCCAGGGTCCGGATGACGTGACCCACGCCGATCAGATGGTTGCCGACTGTCGGGCCGCTGTGGGTGGAGTACGGAAAGGGCGAGTCGCTGAGCCGCTCGAGGTCGAACGGGATGAGCTCGTTCTTCGGGGTGTAGGGGCCGCCGTGCAGCCACTCGTACAGGTCGAACACGGCTTGGCGGTACTCCGGGGAATACGGATCGAGCGGCATCTGCACGTCGACCTCCATGCGGAAGGTCGTGAAGCCCAAGCGCAGCTCGTCGTCCGAAACTGCGCCAGCTCGGTCCAGCCGTTCGAGCATCTCGTCAAGTTCGGCCAGAGTGCGTAGGACCCGTGGACGATGTAGCAGAGAGGACGCGCTCCGCCTGGCCCGCACCGCCACTCTGGAGCTGGCCACCGGCTCGGGCAAGAGGCTCCAGGCCCGTCGTGCTCCCCGCTCCATCGACGACATGACCGTAGGCTACCGAGGCACCGCTAAGCAGTTACGGGTGCACGGGCGGCAACCCCGTGGCAAGGGCTCAGAAGTAGATCACCCGTTTGGCCCGCTCGGTGACCTCGTCGATGTCGTCGGTCCACACGCCGGTCGAGAGGTACTTCCAACCACTGTCGCAGACGATCGTCACGATGACGCCCTCGTCGATCTCGGCGGCGCACTTGACCGCCGCGGCCATGATGGCACCCGAGGAGATGCCGGCGAAGATACCTACCTCCGCGAGGCGGCGGGTCCACTCCACGCTCTCGCGGGGCCCGACAATCTTGCTCCGGTCGAGGAGTTGGAAACCGTCGTTGTCCGTGAACACGGGCGGGATGAACCCCTCGTCGAGGTTCTTGAGCCCATCGACCATCTCACCGGCCGGGGGCTGAACGGCCCACACCTGGATGTTCGGGTTGCGCTCCTTGAGGAATCGGCCCACGCCCATGAGGGTGCCGGCGGTTCCGAGACCGGCGATGAAATGAGTGACCTCAGGGCAGTCCCGCCAGATTTCGGGACCGGTCCCTTCATAGTGGGCCTTGGGATTGGACGGATTGCCGTACTGGTAAGGGAACCACCACTCGGGGTGCTCGGCGGAGAGAGCCTGGGCCCTCCGCATGGCACCGTTGGAGCCCTCCGAGCCAGGCGAGTCGATGATCTCCGCCCCCCAGGACTCGAGGAGCTGGCGCCGCTCCAGCGACACATTCTCCGGCAGCACGATCTTGATCGGGTAGCCCTTCACTTTGGCGATCATGGCCAAGGCGATTCCGGTGTTCCCCGACGACGACTCGATGATCTGCTGGCCCGGGCTGAGGCTGCCGTCCTTCTCGGCCTCCTCGACCATGGCCTTGGCGGCCCGATCCTTGACCGATCCGCCCGGATTCCACCCCTCGAGCTTGGCCACGATGGCCACCCGGGGATTCGGGCTGAGGGAGCTGATGTCCACCATCGGCGTGTTGCCGATCAGGTCGAGGACGCTCTCGTAACGGGTCATTCGGCATCAACCGCCAGCGACCGCGGGCATAAGCGTCACCGTGTCGTGCACGTCGACCTTGGCGTCGAGCTTGCCGAGGTAGCGGATGTCGTCGTCGTTGAGGTAGATGTTGAGGTGCCGGTGTAGCTCTCCGTCAGTCGTGAGCAACTGGTCCCGAAGGCCAGGATGCTGCCGGATCAGATCGTCGAATACCTCGCCAACGGTGGCCCCCTCCGCCTCGACAGTGGCTTGGCCCCCCGCGGCAGCTCTCAGGATCGTGGGCAATCGAACATCGACGGGCACCGGCGTCTCCAAGGTTCAGTTGGTCGGGAGCCGCGCTCAAAGTCGACTCCTCTTGTCACCATTGTAGAACCACGGGCTCCTCTTTCGTCTTCCCGTCCCGGATCCTCCAGCTGCGGACGCTCGGGTGCACGTCGCGGAGCGACACGAGCACGTAGTGCCACTCAGGGTCGGGGGCCTGGATCACGTCAGTCGGCGAGGGCCGGCCCTCGGTGTGGGTGTGTGAGTGATATACCCCAACCAGCTCGGTGCCCGCCTCCTCGGCCGCCCGGTCAGCGCGCAGGAGCCCGCTCGGATCGACCTCGTACAGCCGGGCGGAGGCAGCCACGTTGAAGGTCGGATAGCAGGAGTCGATCCGGACGGTGCCCTGCCCGTCGACCGATCCTCCCAGCAGGCCGCACGCTTCAAGGGGGTAGCCGTCCAGCGCGTCGGCGACCATCTGATCGAGGATCTTTTTTTCCAGCAGGATCACGACCCCGAAGCTACCGTGACTGGACCATGTCGCCCGCCTCGAAACCGGCCCCGAAGGGTGCCGACAGCCGGCCGGTCGCCCAGAACCGCCGGGCCCGACACGACTACGACATCATCGACACCTACGAGACCGGCATCGTGCTGGCCGGCAGCGAGGTCAAGTCCCTTCGGGAAGGGAAGGCCCAGCTGCGGGAGAGCTACGCCCGCGTCACCGACGGTGAGGTGTGGCTGTACGCCATGCACGTGCCCCCCTATACGTTTGCGTCGGGCTTCGGGGCGACCGACCCGGACCGACGCCGCAAGCTGCTGTTGCACCGCCGGCAGATCGAAGAGTTGGGGCGCCGCACCACCCAGGACTCGTTGACCCTCGTGCCGCTGGCGGTGTACTTCAAGGACGGACGGGCCAAGGTCGACCTGGCGCTCGCCAGAGGACGGAAGCGCTATGACAAACGGCACGCCATCGCGGCCCGCGACGCCGACATGGAAGCCCGCCGTGCAACGGCAGCCAGGAGGCGTACCCTAGAGCCATGAACGACACCATTCGCCTGGGGCGCGTGGCCGGGGTAAAGGTTGGGCTCAACTGGAGCCTCCTGGCGATGGTCGCGCTCATCGCGTTTGGGCTGGCGGACAACCGGTTCTCGATCGACGCGCCCGGCTACTCGGGGGCCGCGTACGCAGTCGCCGGGGCTCTCACGGCAGTGACGTTGCTGGTCGGGGTGCTCCTTCACGAGGTGGGCCACGCCGTGGTAGCCCGTCGAGTCGGGTTGCAGGTGGACGGGATCACCCTCTCGTGGATGGGCGGGGTGACCCGCATCGAGGGCGACGCCCAATCTCCGGCTGCCGAGCTCGGCATCGCAGGGGTCGGCCCACTCGTCAGTGCCGCGGTCGGGGGGGTGCTCTGGATAGTGCGAATACTCGTCATCGACGGTCATGGCGGCCGTTTGGCCATCTCGGCCTTGGGGTGGCTGGCGGTCATCAACGTGGTGCTGGCCGTGTTCAACCTGCTCCCGGCGGCTCCCCTCGACGGCGGCCGGGTCCTCCATTCATTGGTGTGGGCCACCACCCGTGACCGGTGGCGCGCCACCCGGGTCGCCGCCGGCGCCGGCGTGGGCCTTGGGGCCCTGATGGTCGCACTCGGGTTCCTCGTGCTCATAAGGGGGGTCGACCCGCTCGACGGGTTCTTCATTAGTTTCATCGGCTGGTGGCTGCTCGGCTCAGCACGCGCTGAGCGCCAGTTGGCGCAGGTCCGGCACTCCCTCGATGGAGTCCGGATCTCGGAGGTGATGCGACCGGTCGGCGCCGCGCCGGGCTGGATCACCATCCGGGCCTTCGCCGAGACGTACGCAACCGGCCACCCCGGTTGGGTCTGGCTGCTCGAGAAATGGGACGGCGGCTACGGCGGAGTGCTGCTCGGTGACACCATCGGGTCGGTACCGTTCCCGCAGTGGGACCTGTCCCGTCCCCTCGATATGGCCGTGCCTATCAGCGCGACCACGGGTGCAACCCCGGAAGAGGACACCCTCGAGGTCGTCGGCCGCACTGGCGGCAAGCAGGTGATCCTGGTGGTGGACGGCGGGCGCACGGTGGGAGCCGTCCTACCCTCCGACCTAGCGGCGCTGGTGCGGATGGGCGGCCGGGGTCCGGTACCATCGTCTGGTTGGACATTGACAAGACCCTGAGACTGCCAGGACGCGAGTTCTGGCGGACCCATACCATGGGGGTGATTGGCTTCGACTTCGGCTGTCAATTCGGGAGAAGCGAGCCGTGGTCTCCGGAACCACGTTAAAGAGCCGGAACCAAAAACAAACGCCGAGCCTCAGCTCGCGCTCGCTGCTTAGGCAGTGACGTCCACCCGGTCTCAGCCCCACGGATCGGAATGTGGGCGCCATCTAGTGGGGCTTACCTAGCGGAGATGTCAACGATCCACTAGGGACACTCAGTTGAATACGGGGCGGCACAGCCGCCGGCAGTGATGCCGCCCCCGACAATCCAATGCCGGCTGCGCTCGGAGAAGGCCTATTGAAACTCCGGAGGACGCGGGTTCGATTCCCGCCACCTCCACCCGATTTTTTTCACATAAGTGCTGGTAGGAGCCCTCTTGTGGAGGGCTCCTACCGCGCCAGGACACGCGTAGGACACAAAAAGACACGGGACAGGGCGGTCGCCACAATGGCGGTCACCGGCGGTCATTAGCGGTCTACAGCGGCCACTCAGAGTGACCGGGCTTGGTGCGCCTTGGCCCCACAATTGGCCGCCCGAAAGGCCAGCTCGCGCGAGAGGTTCGCAGCGAAATCGGCGAGCGACGGACCGCCTCGCTAAGGAGAGCCCTGTCGACGACGGCCCCGCATCTCCGTGCCGGCGTACCCGGCGCCGCGCCCTTGGGTAGAGCGATCACGAGAGTTTTAGCTGTCGGTTGTCGTCTGCGTAGAGGCCTTTCCATCCTCGAGGGCGTGTTCGCGGTTCGTCGCATTGATTTGGTCGAGCGCGGTGCCGAGCATGGCCTCGATACGGTCGAGCCGATCGCTGAGCTCAACTTTGTCTCGGTCAGATCTCTCTTCGACGAAGAAGCTCGCCACGGTCGCGGTGAGCACACCGATGAGGCCGATGCCGACGAGCATGAGCACCACCGCGACACCCCGGCCTCCGGCGGTCACCGGGTACTTGTCGCCATATCCAACGGTGGTGACAGTGACGATGGCCCACCAGAGCGCGTCGCCGAAGGTGTGAATCGATGAGCCGTGAGCGGACTGCTCGAAAGCGAGCTCCAGGCCAGAGCACACGAAGATAAGGCCAAGCACAGTCAGCAGCACGAAGTGAAGGCCACGGTGCGTCAGGATGTCTCGTGCCCGGCGCAGAGCGTTGGCGAGAACGACCGCGACCCGGGTCGGCCGGAACAGTCGAAGCAACCGGAGGGCCCGGACCGGCCGGAGCACGGGCAGGACGATCACGGCCAGTCGACCACGTGATGAGTTACGAACGATCGTCGGGACGGGACCAGGTAAAGATCTGATGTAGTTGTGAGTGTTCGTGGTGTGGCTGTGTTATGAACGCTCGTACTCGTAAGGGTGAGTTGCCTCAGCTGTGCTCACCAGTACTTACAGAGGGGAACGGATCACTGGACGTCACGACTCGGCTATATGTCCCGCCCGTGACCTGTGCCAAGTCGGTGATATCCACGATTACAGGACATGGGTAACGGGCTTATTGATGGCGTTCGACCCGGGTCAGGTCCTCGGACGGAGCACCGGGCCGGTGAGCTGTGGTCATGGAGGAACATCCGGTCCACCAGCCGACGCCGGCACGGTCCTACGGATCGCAGCGCGTACCAAGTGGTCCCAACCGTGGCAATCAGATGAGTACCGACAATCAAGGAGCCCAATGGCCAACATCGACAACATCCCCCAACTAATCACCATCGACCAGCTCGCCGAGCGGCTCGGCGTCACCGAGCGCTACGTCCGCCGCCTGGTCGCCGAGAAGCGGGTGCCGTACCGGAAGCTCGGCAAGCTGGTCCGCTTCGCCGAGCACGAGATCGCCGCCTGGCTCGACACCACCCGCCGGCCCCAAGACGGAAATGGCCCCAGCGCCTGAATCGCTACGGCTCTTTATCCGACAGCACGTCCGATTCGCTACGATCGACGCCGTCGACGGCTGGGAGCGGACGCCAGGCTCAGGGACTTCAGTGGCGTCTCAGCCCGGTAGTACCGTAGAAGCGGCGTCGCCGACCAGTCTGTATGGGTCGGCTACTGGATCGTTCGGGTCGTTGCGTCAGGCCCTCCGCTGCGAGGTGACGGAATGAGTTCCATCGAAAAGCAGGGCAACGGTCGCTACCGTGCACGCTACCGGGATATCAATGGACGGTCGCGATCGCAGACCTTCAGCACCAAGGGAGAGGCTCGCCGGTACCTCGACCGCAACAGCACCGACATGCAGCGCGGCGAGTGGGTGGATCCCGCCCTCCGGCGAATCCAGTTCGATGCTTGGGCAAACACGTGGTGGGACACAACCCGCAAGCTGCGACCGGCGACCCGCGACCCGCCGGGGCTACCACCAACTCCTACACGGCCACGTCCTTCCGTACTTCTCTGGCCGTCCCATGTCGTCGATTGACTACCTCGACGTCGAGCAGTTCATCGCTCACAAACTCGACCAAGGGCTATCAGCAAAGAAGGTACGAGACGCTGTATCGGTAATCTCGCTCATCATGAAGTGCGCGGTCAGATCGAACGCCCGTAAGGACAATCCCGCCGCCGACCACCAGATCCGCGTACCTCGACGCAAGCTGACGACCGGCGACGTGTTGAGCATGGACCAGGTGCACCGGCTCGTCTCCCATGTCAGCGACCCCTACAAGCCAGCCATATGGCTTCTGGTACTGACGGGCATGCGGCCCGCAGAGCTGTGTGGCCTACGCGTTGGAGCGGTCGACTTCACCCGCAACTCGCTCCACATCTCTGAAACGCTGCAGCCGATACACCGATTCGGTGGCGAGAACTACCGCCTTATCGCCGGACCCCCGAAGACCGACTCCGGCGACCGGGTGATTCCCATCCCATCCTGGCTCACAGAGCAACTCGCGGCCATGCTCGCCGACAGAGCCGATCAGAACGGCTGTCCGGTTCATCGAGACAGCTATCTCTTCCTCCGGCCCAAGGGCGGCCCGCTGGAACGGGACAAGTTCCGCCAATCTGTGATCCGACCAGCGCTGCGGGCCGCCGGTCTGCCCGACACTCTGCGGACCTACGACCTGCGCCACTCGCACGCCAGCCTGCTGATCGATCGAGGCGCCAACATCCTCGCCGTCGCCCAGCGGATGGGCCACTCGGACCCGACGGTGACGCTGCGGGTGTACGGACACCTCTTCGACGGCGTCCAGGAGAAACTCACCGAAGAACTGGACCAACTCCGGCGCGACACGCAGGGACCGGCCAACGCTCCCGTGGTCTCCCTCGACGACCGTCGTCGCGGGGCTTGACAGGCGACGATCACTCGTCGACGGCGCCAGCCTCATCGGCGAGAAATGCGGCCACCATTTCGCTGTAGCCGCCGTCATTGAACGCCCGCACCACCTCTTCAAGCCCACTTTCGACCGGCATCGTCGAGCACGTCCCACAGGCGAGGCCTCTCGCTGCACCCCGTCGGGTCCGACATATGATCGGCATGCTACCGAGTCGGCTCCGCGCTGCTGAAGGGCCCCAGGGCTCGCCTCTCACAGCTTCGTGCCGGAGCTCCTTGATTACGTGGGAGAGAGGACTGAGCGAGTTGGAGGAATGACGATCATGGTGAAAGTGACCGACCTGGCCACAGCGGAGGAGATCGATGAGCGGGATATGGCCGACCCGGCCTACCGGGCCGAGTACGAGCGCAGCCGGTTCGCCAACGGCATCGCGATCCGAGTCCTGCGCTATCGCACTGCGCACGGTCTGACACAGACCGCCTTCGGCCGGCTGGTCGGCATGCGACAGCCACACGTGGCCCGCTTGGAGGCGGGCGAGCACGAGCCTTCTCTGTCCACACTGGTAAAGCTCGCGAGCGCGCTGGGAAAAGGCTTCATTGACGACATCAAGCCCGATGGCGCCCGTCTACGGGAGAGCGCTTGAGCGGACGGTGACTCGTTCAGGATCACGGAGAGGGAGGACTCGGGCAGCACCGGTGAGGGAGCCCGGATCTCCGGCACAAAGAGCTGATTAGACGAACAATACGAAAGGACGTACACTTCTTTCGTATAGGAGAGGTGTGATAAGCGCAGCCGAGCTGACCCAAGAGACCTACCTGCCCGAAGCCGGCGACAGAAGACTCGGGAAGATCTCTGACCTCCTCAGCGCGCACGAGGCGGCCGGGAAGAGTCAATCTGCTCCTCGCTACCTGCTGGTCGGCCCGGATTCGGACGAACAGGTGGAACTCCCCAGCGAGGTCTACCGCGTTCTCCGCCAAGTCGTCGAAGCGATGAACCGCGGTCTAGCGGTAACCGTTGTCCCGCAATCGCAGACGATGACCACCCAGCAAGCGGCCGAGCTGCTCGGCGTGAGCCGCCCTACGCTCATCCGACTCTTGGAGACCGGGCGGATCCCCTACGAGCGAGTCGGCTCGCACCGACGCGTCCTGCTCCGAGACGTCCTCGCCTATCGGGAGCAGCGACGAGAAGCCCAATACCGAGCGCTCGAAGCGACCTCGGTCGACCTCGACGACGAACAGGACGTCGAGAAAGTCTTGGCATCGCTGCGCGAGGCTCGACGACACGTCGCAGAGCGGACACGCTCGCGGTAGGGCTACCAAGCTGCTGCGTGGTCGCCCGGGCCAGCCGCGCCTCGAGCAATGATGGTCAGATGCGTCAGACGTACCGCTTCCGCCTTACGGTCACCGTCGATGAGGAACACGAGGCGTACGACGACCCCGAGTGGTTCGCCGACGCAGCCTGGGGAGTACTTACCAACCTGTACGGGCTGGACTGCATTTACACGGACGTCGAATGCCTGCAGGACCCATCGGGAGCCGAGCCATAGCCCGCGGGCTCTGTGACAACCCTAATGGGGAGCCCGCACCTTTCGTCGGGCCCAGGGGCGTCCCCTCGGGTACGGGTCCCTCGACGACCGTAGTCGCGGGGCCTGATCGCTCACTGGACCCCCGCCGGGAGCGCGACAACCTCCACCTTCCGGGCGCTCGCCACTTCGATCCAGCGCCCGCGATTCGAGGGGTCGATCAGGATCGGCTGACCGGCCGCCTGGGCATGAGCAATCAGCGCACCAAACGCAATGCTCACGCCCCTCTCGGCGGTTAGCGCACCGATCGCGGCAGCCACTGGGCGATCGTCGAGAACCTCAACAGAGCCTCGGCCGGGTACCGCGATGTGTTCAAGAAGTGCAGCCCGTTGCACAGCGTCTGGCGCCGCCGTCTGGAGTAACTGCGTCAACGGTCCGCTCCTCGGCTTGTACAGCGCTGACACGAGCCGAAGGTGCATCATGGCAGGCACACGCGCATCCAAGTAGATCGGAGACGCCGCCCCGGTCCGCCGCGCCTCGGCAGCAAGAATGGCAGCCAGGGCGTGATGATCGTCGACGATCAATCGTCTACTGCACCAGGAGCCGCAGCTTCGTCAGCCAGCAGGGCGTTCACCGCCTGCTGGTATCCCCCCTCGTTGAACGCTTGCACGACCTGATCAAGCCACGCCTTACCGGCGTCATCGAATACCTCGTACAGGGGAGGACGGTCGACGTGGGTCGTCGGGTCTGACATGGCGCCTCCAATGTTATCGATCCCCGTGGGCGCGGGCGGGTCGGCCTTGCACAGGGCTCGCCCGCCTCTCGCCGTGATGAGGGAGACCACTGTGAGTGGTTCTTCATCAGATGCTACAAGCTCCTCCGACAGCGCCGTTCCAGGACACGCGCCGGACACACTTGACACGCGCAGGACACAAAATTGGGGTCATCAACGGGTAGTCACGGTCGCGTACGGTCAGGACGAAAGACCTGGTAGACGGCCATTTCTGGTCATTTCCTAGTGAAGTCAGACGGGGCTCGACGCGGGTTCGATTCCCGCCACCTCCACCCAGGGATGTTCTCGAAATGAGACGCCCCATGATCACGAAACCTCGCCAGCGGTGTCGCTGAGCGGGGTTTTGTGCTGTTCGGAGCCTCTCACGCGGTCTCATGGAGCGCCATCTGCGCCGTTTCGGCCGACCGGGCTCGTCCGGACCGGTTGTGGGACGCGTTGAAGCCGGCCGCCGTCGGCAGCCGGTCTCGACCTCGGGATCAGTTGGCTAGGTGGGTGGGCTCTCGTCCGCCCCGGTAGCCGCCGCGGCGGTCGGCTCGACGATCTCCTGCCAGGTGCCCCGCCGCCGCTTGGGCTGGGTGGGCTTGGCCTCTTGCTGGGCGCGCTTTTTGGCCCGGTAGGAGCGGATGCGGTCGAGGTTGTAGCCGGCCACGGTGAAGCCGAGCAGGATGGTCATCTTGGTTTGGCCGAAGACACGGAAGAACCCTCGGGACAGATCGGCGAAGGTGCCTTTGAGGGCGGCGTTGACCGACTCGACTACTTGGCGGCGGCCCATGGACAGCCGCCAGGCGGTGGTCCCGAACGGGATGCGCTGCCACCAGGGCAGCTCGGCCGCCATAGCGGTGAGGATCCCGTCGCAGCAGTGCTCGCAGCCCTCATCGACCGGCACCAGCGGCACCGTCTTTGGTCGGCGCATGGTCTTGGGGAACTGGCGGGCTCGGAGGAGGCCGGCGCAGAACGGGCAGCGCCACCGGGTGGCGCCGTCTCGGTCGGGTGCGGCGTGGCGGACCATCCGCCATCGGGCCCGCAGGTTGAACCTGGCCTCGTGCTCGACCTTGACCGCCTCCGACGAACCCCGGGGCGGCATCGGNNACGGGCTGGAAGGTCTGGTGGATGCCGGCCTGGGCCAGCTTGTGATGAGTCGTTCCGGCCGAACAAAGCGAGTAGCCAGGGTCCCACACCACATCGTCGATAGGGGCGCCGGCGGCCTTGGCCGCGACCAGGTCGTCGACGATGGCCCGCCCCCGATGAGTCCCGGCCGGGACCAGGGCCAGGCAGGTGATCACGCCGGGGACCTCGTCGGAGAGGGAGACCTTGTCGATGTGGTTGGTCCATTTCATGTCCCGGGCCTGCACGGCCAGGTGCAGTTCGTAGCCGACATAGGACCCGGCCGGGCGGCTGTTTGTGGCAGAGCGGTGCCCGGCCCTCGCGTCACGATCGGCGGTGTACTGGTTACGGCCATCCGCGCCCACCCCAAGGACCTTGGCTCTACGGGCCGGCTTCTTCAGCTTGGGCACGGCCACGTCGTCCATCAGCTGGGTTTCGGCCGCTTCACCGTCGAGGTCGACGGTCACCGCGTCGCCGTGCAGGGCCCCCCAGGTTTCGACGTCGGTGCCGTCCACCGCGATCGAGCGGGACTGGCGGAACTCTTCGGGCACCGCGGCTTGGGCCAAGGCGTTGGCGAACCATTTGGCGTCGATACCAGGATGGCCGGCGTCGAGAACGTCGGCCAGCCTGGTGAAGGTCCGGTCCACCCGGTCATATGTCTGGGACGGGTCGTGGTTGTCAATGCCCAGCTGGGTGCGTTGCTCGTCGCTGAGAGCGTTGATGATCCGAGCCACCTCGATCAGATGCCCTTTGTGATGCCGGGACAGCCCGTTGAGCTGGCACGCCACCAGCAGGGCCTTCAGGCCGAGGGTGCGATGCCGGCCTGTCTCGGCGGTGAAGTCGGGCTCCAAGACAGGAAGGACGCCGGCGCGGTCGATGATCCCGTTGGCCAGCTGCAAGTCGTGCCCGCTGCTCGCACGTCCACCGGAAGCGTCCAGTGGGGCTCGATGGGCGCTCACGATCGGCCCCGCAGCATCTCGACCGCGCTCGCCTCATCGACGAAGGGAACGTACGGGAGCAGATCCGACAGGACGGTCAGGCCTTGCAGCCCAGCGGCCCTGGCCAGCTCCGGCAGCCGTGTCCCCATAACCAGGTGAGTGACCAGCCACGTCGACCGCAGGCGGGACGCCGACAGCTTCGGATGTCCGTGCGCCACGATGACCGATGCCGCCAGCGCCCCGGCCCGGTTCCGGGCGGTGGAGGTGCCGCCGACCAAGACCTCGGCCCCGGCCGACTCGGCCAGGCCGATCACCTCCTCCTCCCAGGCCAGCAAGACCGGCACAACCCGGGCTGCCGGCTCCCTCACCCGAACCAACACACCGTCCTGGACCGATCGATCACATCAGCTGCGGTGACCTTGGCCACCCACCGCCCATCCAGGCCCGCCCCCGCCCCTAACGCCAACAGGGCCCGAGCCGCCCGCACCCGTCCCGATGTGGGCTGCGCCCACGCATCGTCCTTCAGTCCCTGGATTTCCTCTTCGCTGTAGGGGCGGGCCACCTGCCGGCGAGCCACCGCCGGGATCCTGGCTTCCCACGGCGCCCGAGATGTCAGCCTCGGACCCACCCGCCGCAACACCGACCGGTACGTCGCCCGAGACCGATCATCCGCCAACCCGACCGCCACGAAACGCTCCACCGTGTCGGGGTCCAGCACAACCTCGACATCCAGTGGCAGGCCCTCCCCCACCGCCCAAGCGGTCAGTCGGGCCAGCACCCGCACCACCCGCCGAGCCCCCGGCCCATCATCGGCATCCAGCCGCTCCATGCAGCCAGCCACGAACGGCAACACCACCGGCCACCGCTCCGCCGCCATCCCCTGCGGCCGATAGTCCGCCAGCCGCACCTGCCAACTGCTGCCACACGACGGTCGCAGCGCGCCCGTACCCTTATCCATGTCGAGACCTCCTGAGGGTCTTGGCCAGGCCCCGGGAGTGTTTGCCGCACTCGCCGGGGCCACCCATTTATCTACTGCAGTAGCCTACCATGAGCGTGTGACAATGAAGCGACTACTGTAGAATATTTTCATCATGCCTCTCGTCCGCACCGAAGACCTCATTGACGCCAATGACGTCGCGCGGCTGCTTGGGCTTACTCACCGCAATAGCGTCAGCTCCTACCTCCACAAGTACGAGGGAATGCCTCGCCCGGTGGTCGACCTCGGCCCAAAACGCACGCGTCTGTGGTTACGTCCAGAGATCGAGGCCTGGGTCCAGCAACGTCAGCCGATACGGCGAGGCCGACCGCGAAAGTCCGACATCAGTCCAGCCACGACGCCGGCCAAGAATCTTTCTGTTGACAAAGCCCCCCTGGGGGGGCTGCGTCAGCGGGGGGGCGGCAAAGCCCCACGATCGTGATCGCCCGCGTTGCTTGTTGACATACGACGCCCTTCGGACGTCGCTCCGCACCGCCGCCGGCTTCGCCGGCAACGGCTTGGTTCGAAGAAATATCAGATCGCCACCGCGGCAAACGCAGCTCGTCGAGTCTCGCGGAACATACGGCCCGTCCGCTTGTCTAGGAGCTATCGGCCCCGAAGAGCGGCGTTTGAACAGGTCAACATCGCACAACGCCGGAGCGCGCAGGACCATGCACAGCCTGCGCCATGCCGGTCGGGTGCGGCAGCGATGTGTGTGGCCGTACCGAGCAACGTTGAGCGATCGACTGGTGACACAACGTTCGGTCACTCCGCTCGAGCTACTCGTTCAGACAGCCAGGCAGCCATGGCTGACTCGTCGAACTCACCGGCAGCAACGCCGATCATCTGCTCCACGGCGTCGTCGGACTCGACGTGCAGGTCCCACCCGTTTAGAAGGCAGAAGATTGTCAGACATCCCCATGCCAGCCGCTTGTTCCCGTCCGGCAGTGGATGATTGCGGGAGATACGGACGGCCAGGATCGCGGCCTTATCAACGAAGTCGGGGTACATCTCCTGACCTCCGAAGCTGGCTTGGGGTGCGTGCAGCGCGGAGTCGAGCAGGCCGATGCCGGCGCCTTTGGCCAGGACGACATGGTCTATCCCGGTGACCGCCTCAGCAATGACCAGGGCTTCGGCGAGGCTCAGGTACCTCACTGCGCGAGGCGGTCGAGGATTTCCTTGTCTCGCTCCGTGACCTTGCGAAGATGAGCCATGAACTGCTTGTCTGCCTTCACCCGCTCCACCTCCGTGAGAAGGGCGTCGACGACCACAGCATTGACGCTGACACCCCGGCCGCGGGCGACTACCTCAACCTGATCGGCAAGGTCTTCGGGCAGGCGGACCGTTGTTGTCTTCCTAGACATGCCATCATGATAGCACGACGTCAGTCTGTTCGCAGTGGCCGACCCGCACAGAACGGGACGTGCCAATAAAGGGGTGGACCTAGTGTCGCCTCGGTCATGTCAACAGGACTGAGATGTTCTCGCGCCGGGCGATCCACTCCCACGTTAGTTCAGTGGCGGCAATTATGCTCCCCTATCCATCCGCGTCAGCTGCTCCCAGGTCAGCGCGAACGGCGAGCCAAAGGGATGGGGCCGCGACGACCGAACCACCTCGGTCGAGACGAGCGTTTCAATCCGGGCAGCCATCGGTTCGATGGCCGAGACGAGGTAGAGCGCGCTTGCGTCCTCGACGGGATAGCCAGTCTTCGCAAGTTCGTCTGCTGTGACGATTTGCCACGGTCCAACGCGCTCGAAGACTCCGCAGATTTGCGGGTCATCGTCTTCTACCCCCATCCAAAGCGCAATCAACGGGGATCGAAGCATCTCATCAGTCGCATCGACGGCACCTCGGCGACCACCGGCGCGCAGGTTGTACAGCTTCTCGCGGAGAACCCATTCGAGCTGCCGACTTCGGACGTAACCGACCAGGACTATGGTATCGGCGGGNNATCCGGTGTCCTGGTCCGCGATGCGCGACAGCTGACCAGTACTGCGACCGTTCCGAGGCGGACGCCTGGTTCGCAACGTGAGCGAAGACACGCGAGACGAATTGCTCAAGTTCCTCCGCTCCATCCACGCCTCCATCGCTCTTCGGTCGCAGAGGAAAAGCGCCGAGACCGGGCAATAACTCGTGGAACTCCGCCCGGAGCCCTGGAGGTCCGGCTCCGGGATATAACACGTACGCGCCTGCGCTGCGGCGGATCGCGTCGCGGTACGCGTGCATCTTGAGTAAGTCCTCGCGCTTGGCTGCGATTGATGGATCTGACGGCGCGTCGCCATCGACCGGTGTATCTACCTCGATGGAGTCGATTCGGTACTTCGCATCGAAATGAAGCCATACGTCGAGCTCGGGATCGTTCAAGCCGGAGGGTCGTCCCGTACGCGGGCGGACACGAAGCGAAACATCGGGCCGCATTGTTCTTGACCATGAGCCGTCGGCGAGCGGTCCTCTACGCGAGAATGTTCGGTTGAACCAGAGCTCGACCAAGAGGACTCGATCCTCGACGACGATCTCCCACGAGAGGCGAGAGCGGCTCCCTTCGCGAAGGACAAGACTCATTCCGTTTGCGGAACTCTCGAAGAGGATCCCAGTGGCGGCTGCCCCGGCGAGTGTCGAGATGGATCTCACGAGGGCAACAAAGCACCAGTACTCATAGAGGGTGGCGACGTTCCTTTGCGTAGCACTGAAAGGATCATCGGGAAGAACGGCGTCTAGAGCGATCGTCGCCTCGGTGAGAGCAAAGACGCGAAAGACATCTCGGTAACCGGGTTGGCGAAGCAGTACCTGGTCCCCGACAGGAAAGCTGGTCAGCGGTCCGGACTCCTTCATAGCCGGGAGTCCAAGCAACTCCTCACAGAAGTCGACAGCCCAAGCAGCTTCGCGACGTCCTCGGCGCCTAGGGCCCGGCTCCGTCTCCGCCACCTGTTTGAGATCGCCAAGCACCGCAAGCGCCGTGCCCTGCCATCGGGCGAAGGCGAATCGAACAAATCGATTGGCGGGCGTGTCGTATGTGCTCTCGGTGCGGGCCACGTCCACTCGCCGTGGCAGGTAATCAAATGGAAGATGCGCGAGATGCGCGGGCCGGCGTTCGCCGATGCCACCGCGTTGAAGCGCTCGGGCGATGCCCGAACCCGAGGCCATACCTCGGCCGATTGGCCTACCTTCTATCTCGGTCACCCACCCACGATGTGGGCGAGCGCGGATCAGCTCTACTGCTGCAATGAATGTCGGCTGACGGAATCGCGCGAGCAAGAAGGCGAGTGACCGGTAGCGGAGTTCACCCTCGTGTTTCGGATCCACATGGACTCCACGCGATGCCGGAGCGAAACCTTGCAGCAAGGCCTCGGCGGCGTGGTCCGCAAGTTGGTCAAGCATTGCGCAGTACTGCTCTTCGTAGCTGAGCTTCGTTGGACGCACCTCTACCACCGCTTCTACGAGTCGGCCATCCTCGAGTTCAACTCGGATGGTCAGCGAGCCGACGCACTCGCGAGGGGTAAAACGGCCCGTGGCCCTGTTGT
>PMHH01000091.1 GCA_003156595.1 Acidimicrobiaceae bacterium | reverse complement strand
ATGTGCGGGTCCGGCGGCCGCCTTCGCCGGTTATCGGGTCGGGTCACCTGGGGTCACCCCCCCGCGACGTGGCCGGGGAGTTGAATGGCTCCGATCATGGTCTGAGGAGTCCGGAGAACAGCTCGCCTCTTGCGCTCATCCCTATCAGTACCGACTCCGGGAGCCGCACCGACCTCCGCGAATGGCCCGGGCGCCCACCCAGGGTAGCTCGGTCACGGCGACGCCAGTCGGGTCACGGACGTGATCTTGCAGGTGAGCGGACCAGTCACTGCGGTGGTCCCGTAGGCCGAGGCGGTCATGGACTCGTGGGAGGGTACGTCGTTGACGGACGCAGTCCCATTACTGACGTTGACTCCTGCAGCATTGAAGAACTCGACTTCTACTTCGTAGATCGACAGGCCGCTCGAATGGTTGGTGATCACTAGACCGGCCGAGGCGGAGCCAAATGGGTCGGTGCCGCAGGAGGTTACGGCCACGTCTTTTGCCACCTTGCTCTCCTGTGAGTGCACCAGATAGCGAAATCCCGAGATCACTCCAAACCCGACACCTGCGACCAGGGCAAGCGACAATCCCGTCAATATGACTTTCTCAAAGAAGCTAGGGAGGAGGCCCCGCCTGCCCTTGACGGCCTGCCTCGCCCGAGCACCAGGCAGGCCCAGCGCTGAGCCGTCGAGCGAGGTCTTGCATTTGGCACAGCGTTGCTTCTGTCCGGCCTCGCCTGTGAGACGATTCGCGGTCCCGCAATCGGGACACCTGACGACGATGTGCTTATTTTCGCTCACCGGTTTCGGACGTTGGGGCGCTCCCTCACCAGCGAGGCGATCTTGGGCGTCTATTGTCGTTCCGTTCGAGGCTGCAGCAGTTGCTGTCGGCCCACAAAGAGTGTCGAACAGTACGTCAGCCTGTTGTTCGAAGGCGGTCGGAACCAGCATCTCGTCGTCACCGCTGAGTCGGTATGGCACGCGGAGACTGTCGAGTTCCGCGGTCAGGCGGTGTCGCTCGTCGAGCGACCATCCAGCTAGGTCGTAGACGCACTGCTCGCGGCCTTCGTCCGGCGGGTGGGTTCCGAGGAGGTCTGCCTTGGCGAGTTGGAACTCCCCGTCCGTCAATAGTCCGTCCTGGCGGAGACGGGCTAGCTCAAGAAGGCGATCTGATCGGTTGCTAGGCATTGGCAATGTCCACTGACACAGTGACATCGCCGGGCGAGACGGCCTCACCGAAGGCGTGCCGGCGATCCTGTTCCCTGTCGGCCCCCGCCTCCAACCTTCTTTCCTCGCGGGCGCAGCCCAGGTCAGGGGACGGGTGGTTGGCGATATCGGCGGCGTGGACCCCGTTCAGTTGGGCAGCCGTGTTGAGGGCGTTCGCTCGGGTCATCGCGTCCCGGCCCCGCCGTCCCTCTTGCCGAGCCGCCGCGCAGCGCGTCCCACAGCGAGCGGTCCTTCCCTAGTTTCCCCCCTCTTGACGGTGGCGGTCATCCCGCTACCCAACACGCATGTACTCCTCTTGGCTGCCAACTGTTCACGGTAGTTCCCTTCTCACTCTTCGTGAGAGAGCATCCGGGTCCAGAGACAGTCAGTCTCGGCCATCCGAGATTCTACGGTCGTCCACCCACGACCGTACACCGTTTGCGGCAGTATTGCTCATAGTAGCTGGTAAGGACATATATTCGTCACTGCGCGCCCTCGACCAGATCCGCCTCTACGGCCTTACCCTCGGAGGATGTCCGGCTAGCGGTTCGCCACCACCATCGACACCGGCTGAACGGGATGCCTGTAAAGCCGGTAGAGCGTTGCTGGATCGTCGCCGGTGAGATGGGCCAACTCGACAATCGAGGCCCCAGCGTCGAGAGGCGGCAACACGACGCCGTGTCGCGGCTGGAACAGCCTCGTGAACCACGCCGGGATCGGTGACCGATCCGACCTTTGCGAGGATAAAGCAGTGTCAGACAACAAGAGGGCTCCTCGTCCGCAGTATCCAGCCGAGGTTCCGACCAGCTGACCTTGCGGGTCTCGCCGAAGGCTGCGGTGTAGGTGACGTCGGGGATCCGGGGCAGCCGCTGTCGTTCCTCGGCGAGCATCTCAACCGGCGGCCGGCGTGTCCCTCGATGCGGTCGGGCGTTGACCGTCTCCATGAACACCTCGCAGGCGATCAGCTCCGCCAGCTGCCATAAGCGGGCAGCAGGTTGACGTCGATCGGCACCAGATCGGCTTTGGCGACGCGCACAATGGCCTCCGAGCCGCCCTTGGACTCCGGATCCGCCCGCTCGGCAAGCAACCCAAGCAGGATGTGTTCGGTGCCGATGTAGTTGTGATCCAGCAGCCTCGCCTCCTCCTGAGCCAGCACCAGCATCCGAGGGGCTCGGTCCGTGAAACGTTCGAACAACGCCCATCAGCATCGCGCCTGGCGACTACTTCGTGGCCCGTCCCGTCAGAGGCGACGCAGAACGCCCGATCCGGAATCCGGTCAATGGCATCACCACCCAAGCGCAGATCGGCGTATCTTGCCCGTTGGTTCCTAGCCTCGACCGGCGAGCGGGGAGTCGAATGCCGCTGGCGCTAGTCTCGCGCACATGATCCTGATCTCGACCATGAACGACCTCCCCGGGTATGAGGTTGCTGAGGTTCTGGGTGAGGTGTTCGGACTGACGGTGCGTAGCCGGAACGTCGGTTCTCAAATCGGCGCCTCATTCAAGTCGCTGGCCGGCGGCGAACTCAAAGGCATGACGAAGAATCTCATTGCCAGCCGTCAGGAAGTGACGGAGCGAATGGTGCAAGAAGCGGAAGCGAAGGGTGCCAACGCGATCTTAGCGATGCGATTCGATACCTCTGAGATGGGGGGCAACTGGACCGAGATCTGTGCGTACGGCACGGCTGTCAAGGTACGGAAGCTCTGAACATTCGATCAAGCGATGATCGACGTCGATGTCTACTGTCTAGATCTAGAGCTTTGAACCTCCGGTAAGTCCCGGTCAATTGCGAGCCGAACGCTTGATCCATAACAGAAGTAGAGCTTCGGGCTGAGTGACTGCATATCGTCACGTACGCGCTCGCTGTGCGCGGCGGGACTACTCAAGTTGGCTCGTCGAGCCACTGGCGGCCGTCCTCGGGCGGGGGTAAGCGCCGAACTCGAGTCGGATAACGGTCTCCAAGCCGCTGTTACACATCGCAGGCGTTCTTTGGGGATACCTCTGCCGACCATTCTCCGCGACGGATCGACCTGGCGGAGAAGCGACCAGATCAAGCCATACCTTCGGCGTCCGCTCTCCGCCCCCCNNCTCCCGGAGGGGAGGCGGTGACGGAAGGAGAACAGATGGCTGAAGCCCCGCGGGTGATTTGTGCTGGCCAGCTGATAGAGGATTTCGAGGATCGGGTGCGTCGCTACTGCGGCTTGTCCTGGTCGGGCGGTGAACCTGAGACCTGGGCCTATCACTACTACGACGGCGTGCCGACCGGGGTGGGAGGGATAGAGCCGATCGACGTGCTGGCTTGCGCCGCCATGCACGCCGGCCTGAGCCGGGCCGAGCTCACCTTTTTCCACCGGCAGAAGGGCGCCGTTGAGGACTGGCTCGGGGCCCTGCCCGACGGGCTCGAACTGGCCGACGCCGACGACGCGATCATCAGGCACCTGGCCAGGCTGGCANNCACAGCGACCAGGTTCCGCTCAGCCTTCTCAGCAAAGTGCTCCATCGCAAACGGCCAAGCCTGATACCGCTCTTCGACCGAGACCTGGCCGACTGGTACCGGCCGATCATCAACTGGAGGGGCGTCGCCGCTTGGCCGACGATCGTCGTGACGCTGCGCTCGGATCTCGCCCACCCGGACACCCGCCGGGTGTTGACAGAGATCCAGGGCCGCTTGCGCGCCGAATTGCCCGGCCCGGTGCCGTCACATCTGCGCCTAGTGGACATCGGCATCTGGATGAAACCGGACCGGGCATGATGACACCGGACCTTTACACCAGGGTGATGCTCGACAGATTTCGACCTTCTCGCCGAGCTCTACCAGCTGCGACGCACGGGCATCGAGCCGCAGCCCCGGGCTCTGCCGTGAAAGAATATGGATAGTGGGGGAGATCGGAGAGCCAAAGAGAGAGCTATGGATTCCGTTACCTTTCGCCCCACCGGCACAAACCTTTGACCCCCTGGGCAAGGAGGACATTGGTGCGACGATTATCCCGTCGGCTGCGGCTGTGACCTCGGCTCAGGCAGGGCGGCCTGACGACGGGAGCGTGGTCGGTCTCATTGAGCGGTACCTCGACGATCGTGCGCATGAGAAGGTCCGCTCTTGGGTTCTCGGGTCGGAACCGCTCGTACAGAGAGTCGAGCTCGACATCGAGGCCTGGAGGAAGCGGTTCTCCGAGATCCAACCTCCACTGTCCCCAGGGCCGACTCTCGACGGCCTGGACGCGGCACTGTCCGAGATCAATCGCAATGCTGGCATGTCGCGTTCGGATCTCGAGCGCTTCTCCATGAACATGACTTCGCCGGCGGACGCAGCCAGACTATGGGTGGCGACGATGTGCTGGGGTTCGAAGAACCCGCGCCTCTGGCGGTTGACGCAGTGGGTGAACTCGGTGAAAGACGGTCTCGCCGACCAGCTGTATCGGATGCTGACCCAGTCCCAGCCAGAATCCGGAGTAGGCGAACAAGAGACCTTTGGCGGGCTGACAGCGATGTACTGGGCGTCGCGACGGTTGGACGGAGTCGGCGAGTCGTATGGGACCAAATGGCTGTGGGCGCTAGGCCTTGACAGCGGCCGCGACTTCCCCTTCCACCTTCTCGTCCTTGACCGGCGCGTCCACGACTGCCTGAAACTGCTGGGTTGGCGGCCGTCCGGCGAGTCTGCGGACCGGCGCTATGTCGACTTCTGCAAGGCCGCGTCGCGCTGGGCGGACATGTTGAACATCCGAATCGCCGACGCGAACTGCGACCCGTACCGGATCGAGCAGCTGCTCTTCGACCGTCCCACGAGAAGAAAGACAGACCCACCGAAGCCCCCATCGCTATACGAATGGCTCGACCCGTGAATCGACGC
>PMHH01000143.1 GCA_003156595.1 Acidimicrobiaceae bacterium | reverse complement strand
ACATCCCGAACTTGGTAGACCTCGGTGTTCTTTGTACATCTTTGCTTCTTTGTAGCGCAGCAGACCGTCAATGGCGCCGTCCGCTACGAAGATGCTGGATTTTCCAAAGAAATTTAAATGAAATATCATGTTACGACATCAAATATATTGACAGGCCGGGCTATCAGACGCAAACCGGTTGCGCCGAAATGGTCGCACTCGCAGGTCGGCGCTCAGCGGCCTTCAGCGGCTGAGCAAGAGCGTGGCCACCGACCCGACCGCCAGGAACATCCCGAACGGCAGGGCAGTGGCAAGTCCGGCCCGCCTGGTGGCCAACAGCAACACGCCGGTGAGCGCAGCCAGCACGTTGGCCAGGAACAGGCCGACGACTACCTCGCCGGCGCCGCCGGACCAGGCCAAGACCAAGCCGATGGGTAGGGCCAGGCGCACGTCCCCGAATCCCATCCAGCGGGGGTTGGCGATCGACACCGCGGCCAGCACCGCCGCGGCACCCAGACCGAACACGACCGCGACATCGAAGCGGTGCCACGCGCCTGTCGCGGCGGCCCCGGCGACCATGGTGGCCCCGGTCGCCGCGGTCGTCCACCACACCGGTCCCTTGGGTAGAAGGAGCCACTCCACGTCGCCGGCGGCAAGAGCGACCAGCCCGGCGATCAGCACCAGCTGCGGGGGTAGGAGCCACGTCGGCCCGCTGTGGGCGGCCTGGGCGGCAGCGAGCGCGGCGGCCGCGGCGACGACAAGGGGACGCCGCCCGGTTATGGACCGCACCCGACGTCGCGCCGAGGTGGTGACGCCGTTGCCGCCGGCGGCGGTGGCGCCGGCTGTCGTAGCGACGCCGGAGCGGCCGGCGGTAGTGGCGAAACGGGACCCGCTGGCAGTCGTGGCGCCGGCGAAACGGGACCCGCCGGCGACCCCGGCGCCGGCGGTAGTGGGGACGGACATCTTGGCGTCGGCCTGGTCCAGCTCGACGCCCGAGAGGGGGATCCGGGCGGCGCGGTGTGCGATGACCCAGTCCAGTCCGGCGGCGGCCGGGGCGCACGCCGCGGCCGCCGCGAGGGAAAGGAGCCCGTTCACCGTCAGCCCACCAGCACGGTCGTTTCGCAGTTGACGTAGTTGTCGGTGATCGTGGCGTATCCGAGGTTGATCCCTTGGGCCTGCAGTATCGGGGTCAGAGCCGAGTCGAGAGAGCTCAGCGCACTATTTAGGAGGCCGGCCGCCGCTCCTAGCCCGCTCGGGGCGGAGAGGACGATGTTGGGATTGCTGTTGGAGGAGTTCCAGGCTGCCGGTTCATTGGTCCCAAATGGACCGTCGAAGGTGTTGGAGAAGGATCCCCCGCCGACCGAGACCGACGTCCCGGTGATCGAGCTGGAGGCGATCGTAAAAGACGGAGCGACGGTGGCGGCTTCGGTGGTGCCGGCGATGGTCGCCGTTTCGGAGCTTTCGGAGGTCCCGCAGCTAAGGGCGGTCAACCTGGCGTTGGCGTCGGCTCCGGTGACTTGCAAGCTGATGCCCACCGACCCCAGGCCACCGAGGGACAAGTCGGCGAGGGACAGGTTCGCCCTGGCCTGGGTCTGCTTCGCCCGGACCGGGCACGGACCGAGTCCTTGTGGGCAGCTTTGGCCGACCGCGTCGGCCGGGCCCGGCCCGGCCACCGCCACGGGTGAGACCGTTGTGACCGTGGCCGCGAGCACCCCGAGTCCGCCCACATTCACGTCGACGGCATGGCCCTCATCCGCCAGGGCGGCCACGTCGGTCAAGAAGCTGGCCGCGTTGAACTCGGCATACGCCGCCGGCGCCAGGGCTCCGGAAGACGAGGTGTTGCAGGCGTTGGTCCCGCCGCTCAGATCTACCAATTGGCACAAGTTGACATTGCCTGATCCGTGGACCCTGGTGGCGCCCGCCGGGCCTACTCCGAGGGCGCCGCTGAGGTTTCCGGACGCGTCCTCGGCGGCGGTGGTGTCCTGAGCTACCAGGGCGTTGTAGTAGTAGCTGAGCTCGGTACCAGGAGGCACGTTGTCGGTGAGGAGGCTGGACAGCGTGCCGACTTCGGTGTTGGCCGCCAGGATCTGACCGAGCGACACGTCCACCCCGGCCAGGCCGCTGTTGCTCAGGAGACTGATGTCAGCACTGCTCGTCCCGAGCTCCTGGCTGAGGATCTGGTCGACGTACTGGTTCTGAAAGTCGAGTAGACCCGATCCCAGACTGAAGGCGGAAACACCAGTCTGGCTCGTTGATCCGCCAGGGGGACCTCCTCCACCCGGCGTTCCGCTTCCTCTGAAGACGCGCATGGCGGTCGCGGTCCGTGTGGACGTGGCGCTACCCGCGGCGAACACAAAGCTGGTGACCGAGCTGGCCTCGACCCGCACCGCATTGATCACCTTCGTCGGATCGGCCCCGGCGGCCGCGGTGCACGACCCTTGCCCCGCCGAGGCCAGGGCGGTCGAGAAGGGGCAGGACTCGATCGGAGTGAAGACGGGGCACTGGTGGCTCGACGAGCAAGTTCCCATCGTCACCAAGTCGCCCCCTCCGTCGGCTACTCCGTTGCGAAGCGCGCTCTCGGTGGCTTCGTACTGGATGACCTGCGCCAGCGAATAGGTGGTGTTGTTGTTGATGGTGACGTTGGGGTCCTGCGCCGAGGCCACAGTGCCGTCGATGAACTCGGCCGAGTCCAGGGCCACCGCGTCAGCCAACGCTTGCACGCTGCGGTTGGTGTCCACCTCCCGGCCGATGTCGAAGCTGAGCGCGGTAGCGGCCAGGACCATCGTCATGGATAAGGCGGCCAGCACGGCAATGGCCCCGTGCTCATCGGCGCCGCGTCGCCGCCAGCGGGATGGGATCGAACGAATGGCGCTCACTGTTGCAGGGCCCCGTTGCCGATCAACACGTTGGACGAGACGCTCAGCGACGACGGGGTGGGCAGCAGCGGGAAGTCGATCACCGGATGCTTTTTGTAGTTGTAGGTGACGGTGACCCGCAGGCAGGAGTAGTTCTGCGGGGCATTGCAGGTCGGGGCGTCTATCTGGGAGGCGCTGCATGTCAGCGCCGGGTTACTGCAGTTGATCGGTATCAGACCAGCCCCGTCCTGCTGCACATCCTGCTGGAGTTCGGTTCGAGCGGCATACACCGCAGCGCCGATGGACTGATAGGTAACCGCGGACCGAGCCGCATCGGACGTGGCGTCGATCATTTGGTTCCGGACCAGAAAGATGGTCCCGTATTGGATGATTCCGAACAGGAGCAGCAGGAAGATCGGTAGAACCAAGGCAAACTCGACGGCCGAGGCACCGCGCTGGTCTGTGACTTCGCGGCGGCTCAGTTTTGTCCGATTTAGTCGTATACGCACGGTTAAGAACCCCTTCTCGCCCAGTCCTGAAGAAGCTATCCTCGACGAAGATTGGGACAAAGGGGGGCTGGGGTCAACGGGCCAAAAGAACTATTCACTTCCATTCGGAGTGGGGCGAGAATCCGAACGTTAGGTACCCAACCCGTTCCATTCGGAACTCCTGGGGACGGCTGAGGAAGGAGACACCTAGTGGCCAAGCGATCGACCATGCTCATCGTCATCGGGGTGGCGGTGTTCGTGCTGGGAGCGGCGGTGGTGGTCGTGTCGCTGCACGCGCACGCCAACGGTACGACCAAGGCGGAGGTCACCGGCGACAGCGGGCTCCATACCGCCGTGGTCGTGGCGACCAGCTCGGTGGCGGCCGGTACCAGTGGTGAAAGCCTCATTGAGTCCAAGAGCGTGGCCCTGGAGCCCGTCCCCGCCCGGGAATTCAGCGCCGACGATCTCACCTCTCTGGCCTCTCTGGAGCAGGAGTCCCTCCTCCGATCCCTGCCCGCCGGGACGCCAGTACAGGCGTCGGATCTCAGCGCCGACACCGGCCCGTTGACCCCACCAAGCGGTTACGAGAGCATCGCCCTCACCCTCGACAACGGCGCCAGCGGGCTCGCCGGCTACCTGCAGCCCGGCTCTGACGTCGACGTATACGCCAATGTCATCAAGGCGAGCAACACCGTCAACGGGTCGGTACAGCTTCCGTGCGTGGCCCTGGTGGCGCCTAGCGTTGAGGTGCTTGATGTCTCCGACGAGGTTCCGGCGTACCGTAGCGATCCGGTCGTCGGCGGACGCTCCGTGCCCGACAGCATCACGGTCCTGGTCTCAGTGTCGCCGACCCTGGCGCCCTCGATGGTGTACTACGCCGAGAACGACCAGCTCTACCTGGTCGCCAGTGGCCAAAGCAAGGTTGCGGCGTCCAATACCTGCTCCGGCCTGGTCGCCGGAGGGGGGCTGGTGCCGGTCTCGTGATCGCCCGCAAGGTTCTGGTCGTCACTCGGGCCGCGGCCCAGGCCCGACAAATACAGGCCGCAGCCGGGCCCGGGTGCATCGTCACCCACCACGACCGGGTACGTGACGTCGAGGAGTTTCTGGAGCTGAAGGGGCCTTTCGACGTTCTAGTGGCCGGCCCGCTGTTCGACTCCCGGGCGGGCATGGAGCGGCTGCGCCGCATCCGGGCGGCCAACCCCGACCTTCCGGTCCTGCTCGTCCTGCCCAAGCCCCAGCGCTCGCCGGTGCCCGACATCGTCCGGGTCGGCGCCGTCGACCTGGTCGAGTTGCCGGCGGACCGCCGCCGCTTGGCCGCCGGCCTGCGACGCACGTTCGACGCCGGCCGCGCCGACCCCGCCGCCTCCGATCGGCCCTCCGAGTGGGACGTCTCCCTTGCCGAGGTGATCAGCGTGGCCTCGCCGAGCGGCGGGTGCGGGAAGACCTTCTATTCGACCAATCTGGCCCACTTTCTCAACCGCACCACCGGCCGGCGGGTCTGCCTGGTGGATCTCGACCTCCAGTTCGGCGAGGTCATGTCGGCTCTGCGGCTCAACCCTCGCTACACCATGGTCGACGTCATCCTTAGGAGCGACGAGGAGCGGGCGGATCTCGACACCTATATCGAGGAGTACCTGACCGTCCACGACAGCGGATTTTGGGTATTGCCGGCCCCGCGCCATCCCGCTGATGCCGATCGGATCACTCTGCTCGACGTGAGCCGGATGGTCGCCGCCCTGCGGCGCCACTTCGACTACATCGTGGTCGACACCTCCGCCCAGCTTTCGGAGGTCACCCTCACCGCGCTCGAGCAATCCACCGCCCTGATCTGCATGGCGACCCTGGACCTGCCGAGCATCCGCAACATGAGGGTGTTCCTCGACACCCTGGGTCGACTCAACGTTCCGACGGACCGCGTATCGGTGATCCTCAACAAGGTCGAGCCGGACATGGGTATCAAGATCGAGGAGGTCGACGAGGCGCTCCACCACAAGGTGGTGTCGGTGCTCCCGTACGCCCGGGAAGTGAGCCGCTCCATCAACCAGGGCCAGCCGGTCATGGTCACCGATCCCAGGGCAGAGATCAGCAAGAGGCTCGCCACCGGGATGCAGTGCCGGGTCGATCCGGCCGGCGGGTCAGGGCCGGCGCCGACCGTCGACGTGGAGGAGGGGGGCAGGCGCTGGAGCCTCAGGGCCCCGGGTCAGGGCGACCCAGTCCGTCGGGGCGACCCAGCCCGTCAGGGCGACCCGGCTCGGCCGACCGACGGACCGGCCAAAGCCGGTCGCCGGCTGCTCAAGGTGCTCAATCGGAGGGAGGACGGGAGATGAAACTATCCGAGAAGTTGGCCAGCTCCTCGGCCGCGGCTCAGCCGGCTGAGGGCAAGTCGCAGCCCTCGGGTGGAGCCCGCCGGTCCCGGCCCCGTCCCAGGCCGGCGACCGGGGACGAGCGTTGGAAATCGTCGAAGCGAGCCGTACACCAGCGACTGCTGACCGAACTGGCTTCCTCGTCGGCACAACTTCCGGCCCCGGCTCTCAAAGCCAAGGTGCGCACCGCCTTGGACGAGATCCTGGAGACCGAGGATATCGGCGTCTCGCGGTTGGAGCGCCAGCGCTTCGTGCAGGAGCTGCTCGGTGACATCCTCGGTTACGGCCCTCTCGACGACCTCCTGGCCGACGATGAGATCACCGAGATCATGTGCAACGACTTCGACGAGATCTGGATCGAGCGGGACGGGATCATCCATCGCACGGACGCGGCGTTTAGTGACGTCGACCACTATCGCCGGATCATCGAGAAGATCGTCGTGGCCGTCGGCCGGCGGGTCGATGAGTCCTCGCCGATGGTGGACGCCCGGCTCCCGGACGGCTCCCGTGTCAACGTCATCCTGCCCCCTCTCGCTGTCCGCGGCCCCGTTCTGACGGTACGAAAATTTCCCGCGTCACCGCTGACCATCGCCGACCTAATCCGCTTCGGAACGATCAGCACCGAAGCGTCCACCTTTCTCGAAGCCTGTGTTCGGGCCCGGATCAACGTCCTGGTCAGCGGGGGTACAGGGACGGGCAAGACGACGATGCTCAACGTGCTGTCGGCTTTTATCCCCGACTCCGAGAGGATCATCACCATCGAGGAGGCGGCCGAGCTCCAGCCCCACCAGCCTCACACCGTAAGCCTCGAGGGTCGTCCTCCCAACGCCGAGGGCGCCGGCGAGGTGAGGATCAGGGATCTGGTCAAGAACTCCTTGCGGATGAGGCCGGACCGGATCATCGTCGGCGAGTGCCGGGGTGGAGAGACGCTCGACATGCTGCAGGCCATGAACACCGGCCACGAGGGATCCATGACGACCGTGCACGCCAACAGCTCGAGGGAAGCCCTGTCGCGCCTCGAGGTCATGGTCCTGATGGCCGGATTCGAGCTGCCGCACCGGGCCATCCGGGAGCAGATCGCCGCCGCGGTCGACGTGATAGTGCACCTCGAACGCACGCCGGGTGGATTCCGATTGGTCTCGTCGATCACCGAGGTACAGGGCCTAGAAGCCGACGTGGTCGTGCTGCAGGATCTGTTTCGCCGGGCGCCGCAAACCGACCGGGCACCCGGACCGCTCGTCCCGACCGGCTTGCGTCCCAAGTTGGCCGAGCGCCTGGCCGAAAGGGGTGCGCCCGTCGACGCGGCCACCTTCCGTCTGGACTCTGCAGACCTGCAACGGCAGGAACGCCACCGCCAGCGACCAACCCGGTTCCGGGCTGACGCTGTCGATTATGTCCCGAGGGGGCGGTGACGATGGGACTCAGTGTCGGCGACGTGGCCGCGGCCATCTTGGTGGGTGGCGGGTTGGCGTCCGCCACCGTCGGTGTCCTGCTACGCGCCCGGGGCCGGAGCGAGACCTTGGCCGAGCTGCTCGAGCTTGTCGGGGGCGAGCAGGACATCCCGGTAACGGCGGTCACCGAGTCGCCAGCCTCTCCCCCCGTGAGCAGGGTCACGGCCCGGCTGGGTGACCTGCTCGGCAGACTCGACACCCGCGGCTCGCTCGAGAAGAGGCTGGCGCGGGCCGACATCCCCCTCCGCCCGGGCGAGTACCTGTTCCTTGCTGGTCTGGCGTCGGTCCTCACCGGCTTGGTCGCGGGCTTCGTAACCGGCTCCGTCTTGGTCGGCATCCCGGTGGCCGTCGTGATCGCATACGGCGCTCGCCTGTACGTCGTCCGCCGGGCTCGGAATCGGCGCGAGGCGCTGCGCGCCCAGCTCCCTGACGCCTTCTCCTTGATTGCCGCGGCCGTGTCTTCGGGCCACACCTTCCTGCGCTCGATCCAGCTTCTGAGGGAGCAGATCTCGGCGCCTCTCGCGGGCGAGCTGGACCGGGTCGTAGCGGAGGTGATGCTCGGCAGCAACCTCATAGACGCCCTGGAGCGGATGGCGGCCCGGACCGAGATCGAGGAGCTCCGTTGGGCCGTGCAGGCCGTGAGGATCCAGCAGACGACGGGCGGCCAGTTGGCCGAGCTGCTTCACACCCTCGCCGGGTTCATGCGGGCCCGGGAGGACGTCCACCGGGAGGTGGTGGTTCTGACAGCCGAGGGTCGGTTCTCGGGGTGGATTCTCATGGCCCTGCCGTTCTTCGTGGCCCTGGTCTTGCGGGTCACGGCGCCGAGCTATCTTGATCCTCTCTTTCGGGGTTGGGGCTTCGCCTGGCTGGGTTTGTGCGCAGTACTGCTGGGCATGGGCTATTTCGTGATTCGCCGTCTAGTCGAAATCGAGGTCTAGCGAGATGGACACCGCAGGGATCGTCGCCGGGATGGGGTTGGTGGTCGCGGGGATAGGGGTTGTGCTCGTCGTCGGGTGGCGGGCCCGCGCCCAGAGCGGCATCCTCGCCTATCTGAGCGAGACGGATGGGTCCGGGGGGACGGACGATCCGATCGCCGCGGTGCCCTCGATCGGGGAGCGGGTGCTACGTCCCCTGGCTAGTAGGACCACCAACCGGGTCCGCGACCTGTTGCCGAGCCGGCATCTGGACCGCCTCCACCGCCAACTGCTTCACGCCGGGCTCAGCACATCGATCCGGGCCGAGGAGATGGCGACGGTCCAAGTGGTGGTGGCCGGTCTGGGCGCCTCAGGAGCCGTCGCGCTCGTGGCGGCTGGCAGTGGATCGCTGAAGTTGCGGTTGCTGGCGGCCTTGTTGGTGGTGCTGTGCGCCGTCCTGGGACCGCCAGCCTGGCTGGCCCGCCGGGTGCGGGAACGGACGTCGGCTCTGGAGCGCGGCCTGCCCGACATGCTCGACTTGCTGACCATCGCGGTCGAGTCCGGACTCGGTCTGGAGCAAGCCATGGAGGCGGGGTGCTCGAATTTCGACTCGCCGATATCCGAGGAGATGGCCCGCACCCTGCAGGAGATGAGCCTCGGTCTCTCCCGTCAGCAGGCCCTGGACAATCTCAAGGAGCGCTCCGAATCGGCCGATCTCATCAGCTTCGTCCTGGTCCTCACCCAGGCCGACATCCTGGGCATGCCCATCGGTCGGGTTCTGCGTTCTCAGGCCGACGAGATGCGCGAGCGGCGCCGGGCTCGGGCTCGCGAGAAGGCGGCGAAGCTGCCGGTGAAGATCCTCTTCCCCTTGATCTTTTTTATCCTGCCGCCGCTCATGGTCATCGTCATCGGACCGGCCGCGGGGGCTATCGACCGTGCGTTCAGCCTGTGATTAGTCGCTCACCGGCGACATCGCCGAGTCGTACATCGGGCTGGAAGAACGTCCGCATCCGGGCCGGCCGTGAAGTGGGTGGCTTCGAAGCGGCCGTGGGCGAGAGTCGGACAGAGATGGCCACGCTGGTCTTGAAGTGGATGGCGATCCTGGCCGGGGCCGTGCTGGTGGCCCGGTCCACGTCGTCCACCACCCCGCTTCTCTGGGGCCTGCCGATCGCCGCCGCGGTGGGCCTGCGGACGGTGGATGCATCCGTGAGGCGGCCGCGCCCGGGGCGGTCGCGGTCGGTCACCGCCGCCGGCCTGATCGTCGAGGTCGGTCTGGCGGCTACGGCCGTGAGCCAGACTGGGGGATGGCACTCGGGCTGGGTGGTGACCCTGGTCAGCGAGGCGGCGTTGTGCGGTCTCTCGTTGCCGGCGCGCTGGACCGGGCAGGTGGCGTCAGCGATGGTCATCGTCTTGTTCTGGGTGGACCTGGCCGGGAGGTACACCCTGACCGAGGCCCAGCGCTACTCGCTCAACCTCGACGTGCTGCTGGCGGTCGTGGCCCTGGCCGTGGCCTACGGGACCTGGCTGGCTCGCTACGGCGACCGCGATCGAGCCCGGCTGGCCTGGACCAATGAGCGGCTCATAGCCACCAACGACCTGCTGGTGCAGTTGGAGCAGATCGCCCTCCGAAGCGAGGATGCAACCGACCCGCAGCAGGCGGCCCGGGCGGTAGCCCGCTTGGCTCGTAAGCTGCTCGAGCCCGACGTGGTGGTCGTGGCCAGCGCCGCCAGCCTCGGCGAAACCTGGCGGGTGCTCTTGGCCGAGGGGGTGGCGGTGGACGCCATGGTCGGACAGCTCCAGGTGTTACAATGGGCGGTCGCCGAGGCGGCCAACGGCAGTCCCAAACCGGTCCCGATCGGTCCGGGCCCGGCGCTGCTGTCGGACGAGTCGCGCGCCGGTGCCTGCATCCCGTTGATGATTCGCGGCCGGTTGATCGGCGCCCTGATCCTGGAGAGCGCCAAGCCCGGCTACTGGAGCGACCAGCACTACGAGATCATGGCCCAACTGAGCCCCTGGGCCGCCCTGCTTGTCGACAACGCCTGCCGCTTCAACGCCTTGTGGGTCGTCGGCTCGGCAGAGCAGCGGGCCCGCGTGGCGCGTGATCTCCATGACAACCTCGGCCAGAGCATGGCGGCGCTTGGGCTGGAGCTGGACGGGATCGCCCGGAGCTTCGACGACCAGACCCAGGCCGACCGGATACGGGAGTTACGAGCCGGGGTCACAAACATGGTCGCCGAGCTTCGGTACACCATGCGGGACTTGTGCTGCGACGTCAGCACGACCAGAAGCCTCGGGGCGGCCCTCGAACAGCTGGCGCGCGGCATCGCCAGCCGGTCGAGCACCGAGATACAACTCGACGTCGACGCCGAAGACCGGCTCCCCCTGGCCCAGGAACACCAGATCCTCCAAATGGCGCGAACCCTGTTGGGGGCCGCGGTCGAGTCCAGAGCCGACTCGATCAGGGTGGTCTGGACGACCGACCGGGATGGCGGCTGCCTGGAAGTCGGATACGACGGATGCCAGGCCGCTCCGGGCGGTTTCTACGAGACGGAGGCGCCCATCCTGGCGGCCGTCGAGGAAGTACGCGACCGCTGCTGGGCGGTCGGCGCGACGGTGGAGTGTCAGACGGAGAATGGTGGGAGCAGCCGGGTGCGCTGTCGGGTGGGGTCATGACACCGCCGAGAGTGCTGATCGTCGACGACCACCCGGTGATGCGCGATGGCCTGCGCCGATCACTCGAAGCCTTCGACGTGGACGTGATCGCCGGGGTGGCTGACGGGCGCGCCGCGGTGGCGGCCGTGGAGAGGTTGCGTCCTGAAGCCGTGGTGATGGACATATCCATGCCGTCGATGGACGGCATCTCGGCTACTGAGATCATCCGGTCCCGGCACCCCGAAGTGGCGGTGGTGGTCCTGACCTTCAACGGGGACGAGGACGTGCACCGTCGGGCCCTCGAGGCTGGCGCGTCCGTGGTGATAACCAAGGACGCACCCGCCGAGGACGTGGTGGCAGTGCTCCGCGAGGTGCTCGCTGGGGATCCCGTCGGCGAGCGACGGTCGGAACGGCCCCGGCTGGACGGCGAGCTCTCCCTAACCAGCCGTGAGATCGAGATCCTGTCGCTGATCACCAAGGGAGCTTCGACGACCCGGGTCGGCACCGAGCTGTACATCAGCGTGAAGACCGTGAAAAATCACCTGGCGTCGATCTACGACAAGCTCGACGTCACTGATCGCACCCAAGCGGTACTGAGCGCGCTTCGGCTCGGCCTGGTCTCTCTGGACTCCTAAACCCTTCCCCGGGCAATGATCCATTTAGCCACTGGATCGGTGGCGTATTTGGCGCGCTCGGAAGACTCCAGACCGGGAAAAAAGTAGCGAACGGGAGAGGGGCTGAATAGATCGAATGACCTATAGGAAGGTGCAGGTAGACAGCAGATAATGAAGCCAAGAAGCCGCTACGTGCTCTTGCCAAAAATCAATGACCAGGAGGACCGAATACCATGTACACCGTCACCTTCGCCGTCCTGCAGGGCGTCTTCGCCACCCGCATGTGGCTGCAGGAGCGGGTCGGCTCCGAGCGCGGCGCCGCGGCTGTGGAGTACGGGCTGCTGGTGGGCCTGATCGCCGCCGTCATCGTCGGTGTCGTCGCCGTCTTCGGAACCGGTTTGGAAAATATCTTCAGCAACACGAGCAACGCAGTATGCAAAGGCGCTAACGCAGCCGCTACCGGAGGCTGCGTTAAAGGCGGCTGACCAGTCGCACCTCCTCGGCCTGACCCCTGCCGGGTACCCCGCACGACGAAGTGCAGGAGGTACCCGGCAGGGGCGCGTCAGGTGGCGAATCGGTGCCCGGCCGCCTGCGCCCGTCGTAGGCCGCCAGGGTTGTAGGCCGCCAGGGTCGACCCGGGCCTCCCGTTGCGCTTCCACCAAGAACGCGGGCAACCTAGCAGCGTGCTCGCACGTCAGGTATAGGTGTGGCCGTTGATGCCTGGCCGGCGGCAGGGGACGACGCCCGTCGGGCCGTCGGCGTGGAGTTCGGCGCGCTCTTCGACACCCACTACCTGCCGCTTTGCCGTCTGGCCTATGTACTTCTCGGCGATGCGGCCCGCGCCGAGGACGCTGTCCAAGAGGCCTTCCTGCGAACCTTCGCCGGCTGGGGCCGGCTGCGCCAGCCGGATCTCGCCCACGTCTACCTCCGCAAAGCCGTGCTCAACCAGTGCCGCTCTGGTTTACGCCGTCGCGTCACCGAATGGCGGGCCAACTCGGTGGTCGCGGCCGCCGAGCGACCCCATAACGGCGACGGGTTTGAGGATCGGCGCGCCCTCAGACTTGATATCACCGCGGCCGTACGAGAGCTGGCCCCTCGTCAGCGTGAGGCGGTGGTTCTTCGGTACTTCCTCGATCTGGGCGAGCTGGAGATCGCCTCCGTCATGGGAGTCAACGTCGGTACCGTGAAATCGCAACTGGCCAAGGCCCGTCATAATCTGGCCTCGATGGGCGCCCTCGGAGCGGGGGGTCGAGATGGTTGACGACTTCGAGTCCTCTCTCCGGCACGGGCTCTGGAGCAATGGCTCGGCTTGGAATCCAGCCCAGCCGATAGAGACCACGCGAACCGAACTGGCGGCGAAGATCGGGCGGCGTCGCCGGGCCCAGGTCAGCCTGGCCATCGCCGCGATAGCGATGCTCGGTTGTGGGGCAGTCCTCCACCACATCGCGTCCTCGAACGGCGCCGGCAGCCTGGATGCCACCTCGACGCTGTCCGGAAACCCGGCGGGGGCAGCTTCTCGCGAGCTGGCCGGCCGGGCGTCCCAAGCGCCAGGCGGGGGCCAATCGACCACACCGACGAGCACCGGCGGCGCCGGCGCTCGCCCGGGTGATGGTTCCGGATCTGGCGAGTCAGCGGGGCTGCTGGGTATGTCGGGTGGTTCGGGTCCCGGCCAGGCGGGCGGTCTCGTCACCGCCACGACGGTGGGTTCGTCGAGCACCTCACCTTCGACCGTTTCTACCGTGGTCTCGCCGACGTCACCCTCGACCTCCTCCGCTTCGACGGCGCCTCCCGACACTCAGGTTCCGGGGACGACGGTGCCCACGCCGCCCACGACCACGACGACCCCGACCACGACCACGACGACACTGCCAACGACCGCGACGACGGTGCCAGACGTCTATACATTCACGAACGGCGACTCGGGACTCACCGAGGCTGTCCCAGTGGGGGCGACGATCGAGCTGTCGCTGAGTTCTTGCCCAGGCGGTTCCTGGGGGCGCTCGACGAGCAGTGCCCTGTCGGTGGTCAAACCGGTGGCGTCGACGCCCGACCCGGGGGCCGGTTTGACTTCGGACACCCTCGTTGCCGAGTCACCCGGCCAGGCGGTGCTCCGGGCCCGGCCGGTATCAACATGCGCCACCCCCGTGCTGCCTTTTGTACTCACCATCGAGGTCGATGCCGCCATCGCCTAGCCGCCTCGTTACAGCTGTGTGTTATGTGGCTCCGGCCTATTGCCCGCCGGCCGGTGTGTTCTTACTCTCGTCACGGATGGACATATCACCCGACCAGACCGACCAGACCCGATCAGACGGAAGGCAGGCACCGTGAACAAGGCGATCGCACCGGAGACTCGCAGCCGGGCTATTGCGGCCGCCCGAGGGCTGGTCCCTTTCGATGTGCTGATCACCGGTGGCACGGTGGTGGACGTGGCCCTGGGCAGGCTCCGTCCCGCCGATGTCGGCCTGGTCGGTGAAATGATCGCCAGCGTGCATCGGCCCGGACGCTTTACCGATTGCACCCAGCGATTCGACGCCACCGGACGCTACGTCGCCCCCAGCTTCATGGACCTTCACGTCCATTTTGAAAGCTCGATGCTCACCCCGGAGCGATATGCCGAGGCGGTGGTCCCGAGAGGCACCACCACCGTGTTCGGAGACCCCCACGAGCTGGCCAACGTCAGCGGCCTCGATGGGATGACGTATGCCATCGAGGCCAGCCGGTCCGCGCCGCTGCGTTATATCTTCCAGGCCCCGTCGTGCGTGCCGCCGGCTCCGGGCCTGGAGCTCTCGGGCGCCGACTTCCTCGGACCGGAGATCGGCGAGATGCTCTCCTGGGCAGACGTGGCCGGCGTGGCCGAGGTAATGGACATGCGGGGCGTGTTGGACCGTTCCCCTCGCATGGTCGACGTGGTCGCTGCTGGCCTGGAGTCCGGATGCCTGGTAAGCGGGCACGCCTGGGGTCTGACCGGGGCTGAGCTGCAGGGTTATGCGGCCGCGGGAATCACCTCGGATCACGAGATCTCCACGGCCGCCGACGCCCTCGAGAAGCTCGAAGCCGGGCTGACGGTCGAGTTGAGAGGAGCGGTACCCGGGGTGGTGCAGCCGCTGGCGGCCGAGCTGGCCGCTATGCCCGGAGCGCCGCCGAACCTGGTGGTGTGCACCGACGACATCTTCGCCCACGTCCTGATCGACGAAGGCGGGGTCGACGAGCTGCTCCGCGAGCTCATCCGGGGTGGGCTCGATCCCATCCAGGCCATCCGCTGCGCCACCATCAACGGGGCCTACCGCCTGCGCCGATCCGACCTCGGGCTGGTTGCCGCCGGGCGCCTGGCCGACATCGCCATCCTCTCCGACCTGCCGTCGGTCCGGGTGGAGGACGTCTTCGTCGAGGGAAGGTGGACCGCATCGCAGGGCCGGATGCTCGGCCCGGTCGCCCTGTCGGACTCCAAGGCTCCCCTTGGCACCGTCAAGGTCCCGCCGCTCCCAGCCGACGCTTTCAAGATCCGAGTTCCCGGCGTCAGCTCGGGCCGGGCCACCCTGCGGGTGGTGCGAGGCGTGCGGTTCCGCACGTGGGACGAGGTGGAGGTCAGGGTCGAAGACGGAATCGCCCAGTTGCCGCCCGGCTACGTGGTCATGGCCTCGGTCCACCGGCACGGGCGGGCCGAGCCGATCCCGGCCTGTGGGATCCTGGGCGGGTGGGGAGAGTGGACGGGCGCGGTGGCCACGACCGTTTCCCATGACACCCACAACCTGGTGGTCTTCGGCCGCGAGCCGGAGGATCTCGCCGCGGCCGCCAACGCCCTGATCGACTCGGGGGGAGGGATGGCGGTTGCTCGCCGAGGGCGGGTAATCGCTTCCCTCGACCTGCCCGTCGCCGGCCTGCTCAGCGACCGGCCGATCGATGATCTGGCTGCTGAGCAGAAGCGGCTGCAGACCGCCGCTTTCGAAGTCGGGACCTTCGCGACCGACATGTACCACCGTCCCATCTTCCAGCTCCTGGCCGCCTCCTTGGCTTGCAACCCTGGCCCGTGCGTGACCGACATCGGTTTGGTCGACGGGACAAGGGGCGAACGGGTCGACCCGGTCGTGTCGGTGTCCTAGACCAGATGCAGCTCGCGGTCGGGAACGTCGACCGCATCGGTGCTCCAGCCCCAGATGGACACCACCCGCCGGTCGTCGTCGGTGTAGGGGTCCCGTCCGTGCATCATCCGGTAGTTGTCGATGCAGAGCAACTGCCCGGCTTGGAGCGCAAAACGGTGCGCCCGGTCCCTGGCCGTGGTGACCACCTCGCACCACGCCGCGACCATCGGGGCGTCGGCTGCCTCGTGGTCGCTCGCCACTGGAGTCAGGTAGGGATTGTGCCGGACCTGACGCCGCCCTCCCGGGAGCAGCCGGGCCACGGGCGCCGGCTGGTTGACGATGAAGCCCGGTTCGGAGTGGTCGATCGGCTCTGACCAGCAAAAGGTGGCCAGCGGTGCGCTGCTCGTCTCCTCCGTAAGGGCTTCCAGAAGACGGACACCGTCGACGACCCATGACGCCCCACCGGAGGGGTCAGGTTTTTCACACCAGAGGAACAGGTAATCGGGGGCCAGATCGCCGAAGCCGTAGCCGTCGTTGTGCGGGATCATGATCTCGCCGGGCGGGGTGAAGCGGCGCACCCGGCCGCGCCGGTCCGGTCCGGACCCGGCTACCTTTACCTGGTTGGCCAGGTACCCCGCGGTCGTCGCTTCGAACTGAGGTTTGACCTGGACCGCCCTGTCCCCGAGCATGGCTCGGGCCGCCACCACCGCGTCGTCCAACGTGTCAATCCCGGTTATCAGTGCGGCGCCGTCCCGCCTGACCAGCTCGCCGGCCCTTTCCCAGCCCGGCGCCTCCTCCGGAAGGCAACTCCCGCTGTCCGCGGTGATCATGGGCCAGTCGTCGCCCGAGATCTCGGAAGGCACCCGGGCGTAGCGGGTGTCCGAGGCCAAGGAGCCGGCCGGGACGCCCTTGGCCGCGTCGGTCCAGACCCAGACCCGCCACATCAGCCGCTCGACGTCTTTATAAGGCTCCCGGCCGTGGAGCATGCGGTAGTTGTCGATGATGGCGGCCTCTCCTGCTTGCAACCGGAAGCGAAGGGCGCTGGCTCCGGCTTCCCTGCACATGCGATCCCACTCGCCGAGAAGGGCGGTGTCCGCGTCCGGGTCGGCGGATTCCGAGCGGGGTCGCTGGAACGGAAAGCGGCGCACCATCCGCCGGCCGCCGGCGGTGCGCCCCACCAGGGGGCTGACGGATCGGTGCATTCCTTCCTCGGTCTGATCGAATGGCACGGTCTCCAGCTGCTCCCCCAAACCGGGCCGGCCCGTCGAGCCCAGCCGGTCGAGAAGTTGGTAGCCGTCGACCAGAAACGATTCCCCACCGACGGCGGAATCGCGAGCGCACAGCAAAATGAAGTAGTCGGGATAGAAGTCGCCGTAGCCGAAGCCGTCGGTGTGGACCCCGAGCGCCTCCTCGGGAGAAGGCCGATTGACCACCTGATCCATGACGCCGCCGGCTCTCACCTCGGCGGCCTCCGGTATGGCCAGGGCCCGGCCGGCGAACACGGTGCGGGCCGCGGCCATCGCCGCTTCGGCCGTGGCACCCGCGCCGGTCAGGATCACTGCGCCGTCGACCTGCACCAGACCCCAGGCTTCGACCGGGTCCGGCGTACGACGCGGTCCAAGTTCGGCTGCTCCGCCCGACGGAGTCAGGAAGTCGCTTTGAGTCACCTGTCCTCCTCACCATATGGCGCCAGACACCGCGCCTTCACTCAGTATGGCCGCGGCCGCCGGCGACCGGCCGACGGGATTGTTTCGCAAATATGAAATGGTCGACCTCGAACGCGCTGTAACAGGGCGGCAACAAACCGCTCCTTATGCTCGGTCGGGACATGACGGAGACGACTCATGAGATCGCGGTCAGCCCGTGGGCGTTCGGCGTCGATGATCTCGACGGGCTCGAGGGCTTCTATGGCGAGTACGGCTTCGGAGTCATCTCAGGCGCCATCGATTCCGACACCCTCGGTCGCGTGGAGACGGAGTGCGTCGAGGCCCAGGAGCGGTTGGTCACCGGCGACCTCGACCGCCGTTTCGGGACCACGGAGCTGATCGAGGGGGACGCAGGAGACAAGGCCGAGCGATTCGCCAACTACGTCACCCACATCACGGAGCTGTCCCCCACCGCCAAGGAGATCCTCCACAACGAGGTGGTGGCCGATCTGATGCGGCGGTGGCTGGGGCCGGCGTGCTGGTCGGCCGAGACAGAAAGGTTCGGGTACGTCTACCAGGACGCCCGACCCGGCCTGGAGAGCAGCTACACCCGGATCGGGTGGCATAGCGACTGGCAATCCAGCCCGCACCTGCCGCTCTGGCCGGCCACGGCCGTCACCATCCACGTGGACGAGACCAGTCCGGCCAACGGTTTCTTGAGGGTGGTGCCCGGCAGCCATCGGTGGGCTACCCCGCCCCCGTATCGCAACGTCAACGGCGCGGTGGTGCCTCCCGGGTCGGCTCCCTGGGGTGGTCATGGTGACACCCCGCCGCCGTACGAGATGCCGCTTCGATTCGAGAAGGTCCCGGGCGAAGTCGCGGTGTACGCCGAGCCGGGCGACATCCTCTTCCATGACTGCTACCTGTGGCATTCGGCCGCCCTGGCTACCGATGCGAACGCCCGCCGGCGTCACGTGCGAGGCAGCTGGTACGGAGGGTCGGCCCCGGCGAACTACGACGAAGCCGATTTCGTCAAGAACGCGGCCCGGTAGTGATGCGCTATGAGGACTTCCTCCGCCGGGCGCCGAAGGTGGAGCTTCACTGCCACTTCGAAGGGTCGATTCGGCCCGCCACGGTCCTGGCATTGGCGTCTAAGCACGGAATGACAGCCCCGACATCGGATGCAGATCGCCTGTATGACTATGAGAGGAGCGATCAGTTCTTCGAGTTGTTCGGGTTCGTGGCGGCCACCATGAACGATGCCGAGGACTACGCCCGTTGCGTCTATGAGACCGTCGAAGACGGGGTGCTTAGCAGCAACCTTCGCTACCGGGAGATGTTCTTCAACCCGACCCTACACACCCGCAACGGGGTAACGATGAAGACCATCCTGGAGGGGATGAGTGCGGGAATCGAGGCGGCGGCCGCCGACTTCGGAGTGCCGGTTGCCCTGATCGCCGACGTGTACCGTAGCGACACCCTGGCGTGCGCCATGCAGATGCTCGAGGAGCTTCTCGAGTGGCGGTGCCCGGCGCTGATCGGACTCGGCATGGACGGGGAAGAAGCTCCGGACCCACCCGAGAAGTTCGCGGAGGTCTTCGCCCGGGCCGGCCAGTCGGGGCTACGCCTCACCAGCCACGCCAGTGAGGACGCGCCGCCGGCCAACATCGTCACCTGTCTGGACGTCTTGGGGTGCGAGCGGATCGACCACGGCTACTACGTCCTCGATGACGACGAGACTCTGCGCCGCTGCCGGGATGAGGGGATCGGGTTCACGACTTGTGTCACCTCGACGGTGAAGGCCTACTTCACGCCCGTCCTCGCCGACCATCCGATCCCCGCCATGATCGAAGCCGGTCTGCTCGTGACCCTCAACTCCGATGACCCCACCATGGTCGCCACCGACCTCGGAGAGGAGTACGTGCAACTGTGCACCGCCCTCTCCTACGGGCCCGATGTGGTTCGCCGCTTGTGCCTCAACGGCATCGAGGTGTCGTGGCTCGACCCGGTCGATAAGACCGCCATGCGCCAGAGCTTCGAAGAGGAGCTCCATTCACTCGAGCGAGAGATGTCCGCCAGTGCCCGCCGTGACCGACCCAGTGCCCCGAAGACCGACAGAGACAGCGACCGACAGACAATGGAGGAGTTTCAGTGAATTCTTACATGAGCATGGACCGTCGCAGCTTCCTGAAGCAGGCGGCTAGAGGTGGCGCCGGCGCCATGCTGCTCGGCGCCACCGGTACGAGCCTTCTGGCCGCGTGCGGATCGACCAGCAAGGCATCGACAGCATCCCCTACGACCGCGGCCGGGTCCATGTCCCTCGGATCGGCCAGCCTCCAGTTGGACTGGATCGAAGACATCGAGTTCGCCGGAAGCTACATAGCCAAGACCAACGGCCTGTACAGCAACGCCGGCCTGGACGTGACACTGCTCGCCGGCGGACCGAGCACGGCCGTGGAGCCCATCGTGGTGTCCGGGCGGGCCCTGGCGGGTCTCAGCGGACCGGACATCACCTCGGCTGCGATCAACAGCGGGGCCAAGCTCACCATGATCGGGGCCCAGATGCAGAAGGCCCCTCAGGCCATCATGTCACTGGCCAAGACACCGATCAACGACCCACAGGGCATGATCGGCAAGAAGATCGGGGTGCAGGCCGGCAACCTGATCTCGTTCAAGGCGTTCCTGAACATCGTCAAGATCCCCGAATCGTCGGTCGACATCGTGCCGGTCCAATTCGATCCTTCACCGCTCGCGGCAGGAACGGTCGACGGCTGGTACTCCTTCATCACCAACGAACCTTTCCTTCTGGCCGCCAAGGGGGTTGCGACCAAGACCTGGCTCCTGTACGACTACGGCTACCGTCTATACAGCGGGACCTACTGCGTGCGCACCTCGAGCCTGAGCGACCCAACCGAGCGCGCCCAGCTGGTGGCGCTGATGACCGGCGAGAGTCTGGGGTGGACGAAGGCGTTCGCCGATCCGGCGCTGGCCGCCGACTTGACGGTCAATGTGTACGGCAAGGCCAACGGCTTGGACATCCCCACCCAGACCAAGGAACTGGCCGCCTACCAGGGCATATTCGAAACGGCCACCACGGCAACCCACGGGCTGCTCTGGCTGGACCCCTCGGACGTGGCCGCCAACGTCGCCACCCTCGCCGTGGTCGGCATCAAGAGCAGCGCCAGCTACTTCACCGACGAGATCCTGCAAGAGGTGTACAAGGGTGGCAGCCAGGCCACCTAGCGCCGACCACGAGGAGGGTCCGTGAACTACGAGGAGTATCTCCGCCGGGTCCCGAAGGTGGAGTTGCACTGCCACTTCGAAGGGACGGTGCGGCCGGCCACTTTCGCCGACCTGGCCCGGCAGCACGACATCGCCCTGCCAACCAGTGACGTGGGCAAGCTCTACGACTACGAGACGATCTATGAGTTCCTGAAGATCTTCGCCATGGTCTCTTCCACCCTCATCGACCGGCAGGACTTCGCCAGGGCCGCGTATGAATCCGTGGCGGACGGGGCGACTCTCGGCAACCTCAAGTACCGGGAGATGTTCTTCAATCCCACCCTGCACACCCGGCGGGGCGTTGCGATGGCGACCATCATCGACGGTCTGATCGATGGCATCCGCGAAGCGGAGACCGACTTCGGGGTGCGGTGCCGTCTGATCGCCGACGTCTACCGCCAGGACGAGCCGGCCGTGGCCCGCCAGATGGTCGAGGACGTGCTCGCCTGCCGCCGACCGGAGTTGATCGGGTTGGGGATGGATGGGGCCGAGGCTCCCGATCCCCCCGAGAAATTCGTCGACGCCTACCGCGTGGCAGCCCGAGGCGGCCTGCGCCTCACCAGCCACGCCTGCGAGGACGCCCCACCGGAGAACGTCACCTCCTGCCTCGACGTGCTCGGCTGCGAGCGCATCGACCACGGCTACCACGTCCTGGCGTCCCCTGAGGTCACGGGCAGGTGCCGCGACGAGGGCATCTACTTCACCTGCTGTCCCACTTCGACGGCGGTGGTGTACGGATGGCCGGATCTGACCGGACATCCGATCAAGGACATGGTCGCCGCCGGTCTGCAAGTGACGATCAACTCGGACGATCCCACCATGTTCCACACCGACATCGGCCGGGAGTACGTCGATCTGTGTGGCGCTCTCGGGTACCAGGTGGAGCAGGTCCGGACCTTCGTGCTCAACGGAGTCGACGCGGCTTGGCTGGACGACACCGATCGGGCCGCCATGCGAGCGGACTTCACCAAGGAGCTCGACGAACTCGAGCAACAGCTGGCGTGAGTCCTCAGGTGCCAGAGGTGGTGTCTTCGAACTCCCGGTAACGGGCCCCGGGCTCGGCCACGGCCGACAGCAGATGGGCGCCGGCGTCGATGGACACGCCAGCCGGCCGCTCGGCGCTGACACACGAAGGCGCCGGAGTCACGACGGTTTCGAGCTTGGGGTAGTGGAAGTAGACGATCGACATCCGCCGGCTGCAGGCTGCCACCTCCGGCGGTGGGTTGACGACCCGGTGGATGTTGGGTCGGATCATCTGGTTGGTCCAACGAGCCAGCAGGTCTCCGGCCTGGATGAGGAAGGCGTCCGGTGGGAATTCGACGGCCGTCCAGCCCGGCACTCCCGGCATCCGCACTTCTAGCCCGCCGGGAGCGTCGTCGGCCCACAAGATCGTCAGCCCGCCTATGTCGGTATGGGGCCGCTGGCGGATCTGGCCAGACGGGGGCGGATCCACCTGCGCCAGGTAGTTGTTGACCACCAGGTTGGCGAACTGCTTCTCACACCAGTCAGGCCATTCGTCTTCCGGCAGATCGAGGACCTTGGCGATCGAGGTGACGATGGCACTGGCCAATCTCGCCAGTGCGGCGTGATAGCGGGCCCACACCAGCCGGAAGCCTTCCGGCCGGGACGGCCAGAAGCCGAACTCGGCGCTGCGCCGAAGCAGTCCTTCGTCACTGCTGTCGGATCCTGGGGCCAGATGGAACTCATAGCGTTCCAGCGGTTGGCTGTCGTCCCCCTCACCCGAAGGGGCGTCGAAGAGCGGCTGCCAGCCGCGCCAGTACCCGTCGCCGGGCCAGCGGACCCGGGCCTTCTCTTGGAACGGCAGGTCGAAGAAGGCTCGGGACAGCTCGGTGAGATCCGAGCGGAGTGAGTCCGCAACGCCGTGCCCGGTGACGAATGCGCACGACGACGCCATCAGCGCGGCGACGACCGATTCGTCACGGGAGGACGCCAGGTCAATGGAGGGGACCAGCCGCGAGGGCACGACCGGACCGTACCCACGTCCTGTGTCAGAACGATGACGGTGCCGTGAAGAATTATGTCCGGTACCTGGTGGTAAGCGCCCCTCACCGCTCGCGCTCCTGTAAACGCCTCATGAAGAATGCCGGGATTCCTTGACACCAATCCCTCCTGGCACGGAGGATCGACGTGCGCTTTCGGCGCCCAGACGATCGGAATTCTGCACGGTGACAATCGTGACCCCCGCCACTCTGCCATCCTCGCCCCCCTTGGATACACCACGATCGGATGGCGACGGAATCTCCATCACCAACCTGACCAAAGAGTTCCGCCTGAGCCGCTCCCGGGTGTCCGCCCTGGACGGATTCAGCATGTCGGCCCGGCGCGGTGCCTTCATCGCCCTGATCGGTCCATCCGGGTGTGGCAAGTCGACGGTGTTGAGGATCCTGGCGGATCTGGAGCAGCCCACCTCCGGCACGGTGCGCGTCAACGGCCAGACTCCCGCCCAGTTGCGCAAGAGCCACCACCTGGGCATTGCCTTCCAGGACGCCGCCCTTCTTCCCTGGCGGTCCGTCTGGACCAACATCAAGCTGCCCCTCGAGCTCACCGCCGCGGCCGTGCCCGACAGCGCCATCGCGGAGCTGATCAAGCTGGTCGGTCTGGAGGGATTCGAGAAGGCCCGACCGGCGCAGCTGTCAGGTGGGATGCGGCAGCGGGCCGCCATTGCCCGGGCCTTGATCGTGCAGCCCCAATTGCTGCTCCTTGACGAACCGTTCGGCGCGGTCGACGAGATGACCCGCCAGCGGCTCAATCTCGAGCTCCTCCGGATCTGGGCCGAGCGGGCCACCACCACCCTGTTGGTCACGCACTCCATCGGCGAAGCGGTGTTCCTCGCCGACGAAGTGATCGTCATGACGGCCCGGCCGGGCCGGGTGCAGACAACGGTCCACATCGATCTGCCCCGACCCCGCACGCCCGACATGCTGCGGTCGACCCGCTTCCACGAGCTGTCCGACCAGCTGTCCGACGTGCTGTTCTCCGGTGGGGTACCGGAGAGCGGGGACGACGTCTAGGTGAGCAACCTCGTCGCCGAGGCCGGCCTACCAGTCGGGCTGGGAGTCCAGTCCGACGAGGATCGCCCGGCCGGCCGAGCGACGAAAGTTCCGTGGCTGGGAGGCGTCCTCGGGATCGTCGTCCTCCTCGTCGTGTGGGAAGTCCTCGCCCTCTACGTCTTCGAAGGTAAGCACATCATGCCCACTCCCACCGGGGTGCTCCGGGGGCTGTGGGACAACCGCACGCTGTTGCACGAGAACGCCGGCGTCACCATCGCCGAGGCCGCCCAGGGTTACCTCTGGGGAAATGTGTTGGCCATCGGGCTGGCCCTCCTCTTTATCATCAGTCCGCCGGTCGAAGCGGCCCTGCTCCGGTTGGCTATAGCGAGCTACTGCATGCCGATCATCGTGGTCGCCCCGATTCTCAACATCGTCTTTAGCGGGGACAAGCCCAAGGTGGTGCTGGCCGCCATGAGTGTCTTCTTCACCACCCTCGTCGGCATGTCAGCCGGTCTGCGGTCCGCCGATCGGGTGAGCTTGGATGTGATTCGTGCTTACGGCGGTTCGACGTGGAAGGCGCTCGTCAAGGTGCGGATCCGCGCCGCCCTGCCCAGCCTGTTCGCCGCCCTGCGGATCGCCGCGCCCGCAGCTGTTCTCGGGGCCATCATCGGTGAGTACCTGGGCGGGACGCACGGTCTGGGCGTGGCGATGATCAATGCCGAGCAGTCCTTGGACGTGACCCGAGTGTGGAGCTTGGCACTCTTCTCCGCCGCCCTGGCCGGGATCGGCTACGCGGCTACCGGTGCGGTCGCTCGGCTGGCGACGCCGTGGGCCAAGGGACAGATGGCCAGTGTCGGGGGGGCTGCCACCGGCCCGACCCGGGGTCGTACGTTTCGCGCTGCCCGCTCAGTCCTGTTTCTCGCCGTGTCGCTCGGGGTGACATTGTTGCTCTGGGTCGGATTCGTCAAGCTGCTTCATCTCAACTCCTACTTCGCCAAGACCCCTGCGGATGTGTGGCAGTACCTGACGCACGGGTCGGCGGCCGCCGGCAACCGGGCCGAGTTGTGGCACGCCATGGTGGCCACCCTGCGCGATGCCTCTCTCGGCTACGTGTTCGGAACGGTCCTGGCCGTGCTGGCGGCGATGGCCATGGTCACCTACCGGACGATAGAAGCGGCGTTCATGCCGGTGGCCGTGGTGCTGCGTTCCGTTCCCCTCATCGCCATGACCCCCCTGATCGCCCTGGCCCTGGGCCGAGGTCTGGTGAGTGTCACGGTCATCGCGGGAATAGTCACCTTCTTCCCCACCCTGGTAAACGTGGTCCAGGGCCTTCGATCCGCCCCGCACGACTCGATCCTGCTGATGCGGGCGTTCGATGCCTCCAAGCTGACAACCCTCATCAAGGTTCGGGTCCCGAGTGCGCTGCCGTCCCTCTTCAGCTCCGCTCGGATCGCGGCGCCGGGCGCGCTGCTCGGCGCGGTGTTGGCCGAGTGGCTTTCGACCGGCAAAGGGCTGGGCTTCTTGATGCTCGAAGCGAGCACCGAGTCCCGCTTCGACACCTTGTGGTCGGGCGTGGTGCTGATAACGGCGGCGTCGGTGATCATCTACGCCATCGTCGGCCTCATCGAGATCCCGGTGCTCAAGCGGTTCGGGCCCGCTGGCTAGCCTCCCGGTGCCCGGATCCTCTTCGAGCAGCGATCCGCCTACCGCCGACCTCTTGGTGATCGGGGCCGAGCTGGTCGCTACGGTCGACGACGACCGGCGTGAGCTGGCCAACGGGTGGGTGGCAGTGACCGACGGCTTGATCAGCGCCATCGGAACGGCGACCCACCGGCCTCCCGCCGCGGCCCAGGTGCTCCGCGCGGACGGTTGCTTGATCACCCCGGGGTTGATCAACACCCACCATCACATCTATCAGAACCTCACCCGCTCGTACGCGCCCGCCGTCAACGGGTCCCTGTTCGAGTGGCTGACGGTCCTGTACCCGCGCTGGGCTCTGCTCGACGAGGAGGCCGCTTACCTGTCGGCCTGGGTGGGGCTGGCCGAGTTGGCCTTGGGCGGCTGCACCACTTCGACCGACCACCTGTACGTCCATCCAGAGGGAAGCGGTGACCTGATCGGCGCCGAGATCCATGCGGCCCAGGAGTTGGGCGTCCGGTTCCATCCGACCCGAGGTTCGATGAGCCTCTCGGAGAAGGACGGCGGGCTCCCACCGGACAGCGTGGTGCAAGACGACGACGAGATCCTGGCCGACAGCGAACGGTTGGTGGCCCACCATCACGACCGGTCGTGGGGCGCCATGGTGCGGGTCGCATTGGCCCCGTGCTCGCCCTTTTCGGTTAACCCGCAGCTCATGCGCGCCACGGCCGAACTGGCCGAGAAGCTCGACGTCCGGTTGCACACCCACCTGGCGGAGGATCCCGACGAGGACCGCTACGCGGCCGAACGGTTCGGAAAGCGAACGGTGGACCACTTCGACGACGTGGGTTGGATGACCGCTCGGACGTGGGTAGCCCACTGCATCTACCCGGATGCCGGCGAGATCTCGCGGCTCGGCGCCGCGGGGGTCGGCGTGGCTCACTGCCCGTCGTCCAACATGATGATCGGTGGAGGTGGCCTGGCCCCCGTCAGCGAGCTCAGGGCGGCGGGAGCCCCGGTCGGTATCGGCTGCGACGGGTCGGCATCGAGTGACCATGCCTCGCTCTGGCTCGAAACTCGGGGCGCTCTGTTGCTCGGGAGGCTCCGCGGCGGGCCGGCGGCGATGGGGGCTCGGGACGCCCTGGAGATCGCGACCCGCGGTTCGGCCGGCTGCCTCGGACGCGACGGCGAGTTGGGCCAGTTGGCGGTCGGCTCGGTTGGTGACCTGGTCTGCTGGCCGCTCGAAGGGATCGCCTTCGCCGGCGCCCTCACCGATCCGGTCGAAGCCTGGCTCCGTTGCGGACCGCTTTCGGCCCGCCACACGGTCATAGCCGGTCGCCCGGTCGTGCGAGACGGCCAGCTCTTGGCCGGCGGCCTGGAGGATGTACTGGCCCGGCACCGCAAGGTCTCGGCACGCATGCAGGGACTCCTGTGACACCGGCGCGAGGGTGGCGGAAGGCTCGGTCGTCAGTTGCGGCCACTTCATACCGACNNGTCGGTATGAAGTGGCCGCAACCGGCATGTGCCATCTGGGTCTCGACCGCTGCCGCCCGACCGCCCGGTCGACCGTGAAACTCCCCCCGTTCGAGTACGTCAGAGCATCCACCACCGCGGAAGCGGTCGCAGCTCTCGCCGCGGACGAGGACGCCAAGGTGCTGGCCGGCGGTCAGAGCCTCCTGCCGCTCATGTCCCTGCGGCTCGCTCACCCGACCGTGCTGGTCGACATCGGACCCGTGGGCCTGGCCGGGGTGGAGGTCGTCGACGACTCCTCCCGCCGCGACGGTCCCCTCGGCGCAGGCGCGAGGTCGATCCGTCTCGGAGCCCTGGTCTGCCATCGCGTCCTGGAGAGCGATCCGGTGGTGGCGGAGGCAGTTCCATTGCTCGCCGCGGCCGCCCGTTACGTCGGTCACCCGGCCACCCGCAACCGGGGAACGCTCGGCGGGTCCCTGGCCCACGCCGATCCGGCGGCCGAGCTGCCCGCCGTCGCCGTGGCGCTGGGCGCGACCGCCGTCGCCGTCGGCCCGACAGGCGCTCGGCAGCTGGCCTGCTCCACGCTCGCCGAGGGGTACTTCACGACCTGCCTCGCCCCAGACGAGATCCTGACCGAGGTCCGCTTCCCCGCGGCCGGCCCCCGGCACGGCGCCGCCTGGTGCGAATGGGCCCCCCGGACCGGCGACTTCGCCGAGGCCGGGGTGGGCATCGACCTGGATCTGGACGGAGGGGGGGCGGTGGCCCGGCTGGCCGCGGCGGCGTGCAGCGTGGGCCCCATTCCTTTGGATCTCGGCCCTGCTCTGGCCGCCGCAGGGGTGGTCGGCGCGACATCTCTCCCCCCCGCCCTGCTCAGGACGGCGGCGCGCGCGACAGAGGCAGCCACTTCGGCGGCCTCTGCGGACAAGGCCGAGCTGACGGGTCTGCTGGCCGCTCGGGCCTTGGCGATAGCGTTCGAAGGAGCTCGAAAGCGGCGGGCGGAGGCCCGAGCATGACCACCATGAGCAGCGTGGTGGAGATGGTGGTCAACGCCCGGCCCGTCCGGGCCGAGGTCCAACCGCGCACCACGCTGCTGGACTTCTTGCGAGACGAGCTCGGGCTGACCGGGACCCACGCCGGGTGTGAACAGGGGGCGTGCGGGGCGTGCAACGTGCTGCTCGACGGCCGGGTGGTGCGCGCCTGCCTGGTGCTCACCGTCGCCGCATCCGGGTCGGAGGTCACCACCGTGGAACACCTGGGGACGCCGGATCTGTTGCATCCCGTCCAGGAAGCACTCTGGCGCCATCACGGCCTGCAGTGCGGCTACTGCACGCCGGGAATCGTCATGACGGCCGTCGATCTGTTGTCGAGGATTTCCGCTCCGAGTGACGCCCAGGTTCGCGAGGCGCTGAGCGGCAACTTGTGCCGTTGCACCGGCTACGCCGGGATGGTGGCCGCCATCGTGGAGGCGGGCCGCACCCGCGACGAGCAGGCAGGCGTCGAGTGACTGCGCTCGACGAGGACCGACTGGCCGGGGCCGTCGGGCCCCGCCTCGGTACCAGGTCCGGGCCCCGCCACTTGACCGGGCGAGGCCGCTACCTTGGCGATCACCCCGTACCGGACCTGTGCCACGTGGCCATCGCCCGTTCGAGCACCGCCCACGCCCGCATTATCAGCATCGACACGGACGAGGCCGCCGCCCTCCCAGGCGTGGTAGCCGTGGTGACCGGGTCCGACCTGGAGGCCATGGGCGCCCGCCGATTTGATCACCTCCTCGGACCGCCGTTTCGACCGCTTACGTGGCCGGTGCTCGCCATCGACCGGGTCCGGTTTGTCGGCGAACCGTTCGCAGCTGTGGTCGCCACCTCCAGAGCCGTGGCTGAGGACGCCCTGGAGGCCATCACCGCGGAGATGGAAGAACTCCCTCCAGTCGTCGGCGTGGACGCGGCCCTAGCGCCGGGTGCGCCGCTCCTGTACCCCGAGTGGGGGACCAACGTCTTCCTGTCCACCGAGAATGCGACCCCAGGTCTCGATCAAGCCATGGCCGGAGCGCCCAGGCGGCTCACCGAGCGGTTCGAGTCCCACCGGGTCTGCGGCCTGCCGATCGAGGGCCACGGGGCCCAGGCGACGTGGGACCCGGGTGCGGGCCGGCTGACGGTGCTGGCTTCCAGCCAGCAGCCCCACCAGTTGCGCAGTGTGATCGCCGAGATCTGCGGGCTCGACGAGACCCACGTCCGGGTCATCAGCCCTGACATTGGGGGTGGGTTCGGCAACAAACAGCACTTCACCAGAGAGGAGTGCCTTATCGGACTGCTGGCCCGCCTGACCAACCGGCCGGTGAGGTGGTCGCAGGACCGCACCGAGGCCCTCACGGCCTCCGTGCACGCTCGGGCCCAGATACACGACGTCGAGGCCGGCTACGACACCAACGGCCGGGTGCTGGCTCTGAAGGTCCGGGTCCTCTCGGACCTCGGCAACCCGGTGCTGTACTTCTCCGGGGCCGGCCCCGCGTTCGTGACCGTCGCCAACCTCACCGGCGGCTACACCATCGACCACATTGGGTGGAGCCTGACGTGCGTCGCCACCACCACCTGCCCGATCGGGGCCTACCGGGGTTTCGGCCAGCCCGAGGCCCACTTCACCACCGAAAGGGTCATGGACCTCATCGCTTCGGACCTCGGGCTGGACCCCACCGAGGTACGACGCATCAACCTGCTGCCGGACTCTCCCCGCCCGTGGCGGGGCCACGGAGGGCAACGGATCGACGTCGGCCCGCTCGGCTCCCAGCTCGACCTGCTACTCGAACGCTTCGACTACGAGTCCTGGCGCCGAGAGCAGGCCGCGGCTCGGGACGAAGGACGTTACATCGGGGTCGGGGTGTCGACGCTCGTCCAGGGCACCACGCCCACCCAAAACGACACGGCCGGCAGGTTCGGGTCCCTGGAGATGGCGGCCGTGACGGTCCTGCCCGACGGCCGCGTCGACGTGAGAGTGGGAACCAAGTCGCAGGGTCAGAGCCACGACACCACCTTCGCCCAAGTCGCCGCCGGCGCCCTCGGCATCCCGCCGGAACTGGTCGAGGTACGCGACGGCGACACCGATGCCCTGGCCTACGGTCAGGGCACGTGGGGCAGCCGCAGCGCGGTCATGGGGGGCGGCGCCATCATCAAGGCCGCGGCGGCGGTGCGGGCCAAGCTGGCTCGGGTCGCGTCGGGGCTCGGTCACGTTCTCCCCAGCGAGGGGTCTGTCGACTTGGACGTCTACCACCGGGTGGCGGAGGTGGCCTGGTGGCACGCCCACCTGCTCCCCGCCGGCGTCGAACCGGGCCTGACGGCCTCGGCCGTGTACACGCCCGGCTTCACCGGTCCCTCGCCGGCCGGCGGCGCCAATCACGACGAGACCTACGGGTCGCACGCCACCGCCGTCGCCGTGGAAGTCGACCCCGCCACCGGTACGGTCCGGATGCTCTCCGCGGTGCTGGTGTCCGACTGCGGGGTCGTCATCAACCCGACCATTGTGGAGGGCCAGCATCAAGGCGGCTTCGCCCAGGGCCTGGGTATCGCCTTCCTCGAGGAGTGCAAGTACAACGACGACGGGCAACCCCTCAGCGCGACCCTCCTCGACTACACGATCCCCACCGCGCTGGATGTGGCGACCGTCCAAGTCGTGCACCGCCCGACTCCGTCGCAAACGGCGGGTGGTTTCCGAGGGGTCGGGGAGGCGTCGATCATCGCCGCCCCCGCTGTCCTCGTCAGCGCGGTGGAGGACGCCTTGCGCCCGCTCGGCGTGAAGCTCAACTCCACCCGACTGCATGCCGCCTCGATCCGCGCCGCCGTCCGGGCGACGGGGTGGAAGCCGGACGCCGCTTTCTGGGCGCTCCGACTTCGAGTGCCCGGCGAGCTCTAGACCAGATGTACGGCCTGAGGGTGGCGGTGGTCGGAGGAGGCTTGGGAGGCTTGGCCGCGGCCTTGGCCCTGCGCCAGGCCGGCCACGATCCGACCGTGTATGAGCAGGCCGAGGTGTTCCGGCCCGTCGGGGCGGGCATCTCCCTGTGGCCCAACGGGGTCAAGGTGCTCAGCTCGCTCGGGCTCGGCCGGGAGGTGGCCGCGCTCGGGGGCCGCATGGATTGGATGGGCTATGCGGACCGGAGCGGCGTCAACCTCACCGAATTCAGCCTGGATCCCCTCTACGAGGCGGTCGGTCAGCGGGCGTGGCCCTTGGCCCGGGCCGACCTCCAGGACTTGCTGGTCAAAGCGGTCGGGTCAGAGCGGATCCACCTGGGTCGCCGCTGCTTGGCGGTGGAGAGCGGGGCGGATGCGGCCTGCGTGCACCTCGACACCGGCGAGCAAGTAGAGGCCGACCTGGTGATCGGGGCCGACGGGACCCATTCGACCGTCCGGTCCTGGGTGCTCGACGAGGCGCTCGACCACGAGTATGTCGGCTACGTCAATTACAACACCATCACCCCTAGCGACGAGGAAATCGTGCGGTTGGGGCTTTGGCGAACCTGGGTGGGCAACGGTCAGCGGGCGTCGGTCATGCCGATCGGGCGCGACCGGCTGTACGCCTTCTTCGATGTCCCCCAGCCGCCCGCCGAAGCGGCAGAAGCCGACCCGGATCCGAAGAGGACGCTGCTCTCCCGCTTCGCCGGTTGGGCCCCGCCCGTCGACCGCCTCATCCGCAGCCTTGACCCGGCCCGGATCAACCGGGTGGCGATCCGCGACCTACCGACCGCATCGCGGTGGTACCGCGGTCGGGTCGTCCTCCTCGGTGACGCGGTCCACGCCATGGCGCCCGATCTCGGGCAAGGCGGCTGCCAGGCTCTCGAAGACGGCCTGGTGTTGACTCACTACCTCACCACCACTGACCGGTCGGTGTCCGACGCCCTCAGCCGCTACCAGGCCGAGCGCCTCCCCCGCACGGCTGACATCACCCGGCGGGCCCGCAACCGGGCCCAGATGACCCACGGCCAAGATCCGCTAGCGCTGCAGTCCTGGTACCAGTCGCTCAAGCGGGAAACCGGTGAAATCGTGGTCGCCGGCCTGATCCAATCCGTCGCCAGCGGGCCCTGCCGTTAGGGGCCTGCCGTCACCGGCCCCGCCGCATAAGGGTGGGTGGCAATCCAATGCCTGGCGATGTCAACTCGGCGGGCGCACCACACCCGCTCATGGCCGGAGACATACTCCAGGAACCGGCCCAGGGCGGCGCTGCGTCCTGGCCGGCCAGCCAGTCGGGTGTGCAGCCCGACGGACATCATCTTCGGTTGGCTGGCCCCTTCGGCATACAGGACGTCGAAACTGTCCTTCAGGTAGGAAAAAAAATCCTCCCCGGATCCGAAGCCGGCCGGACTCACGAAACGCATGTCGTTGGCATCGAGGCTGTAGGGGATGACGAGGTGCGGGCGGCCCTGGACCACGGTCCAGTATGGGAGGTCGTCGCCATAGGAGTCCGAGTCGTACAGGAAGCCCCCTTCTTCCACGACCAGCCGGCGGGTGTCGGGGCTCGACCGTCCCGTGTACCAGCCGAGCGGCCTGACGCCCACCGCCTGCTCGATGGCGCGGATCGCGAGTTCGACGTGAGCCCGCTCCGTATCGACGTCGACGTGCTGGTAGTCGACCCAGCGGTAACCGTGTGAGCAGATCTCGTGCCCGGACTCCGCCATCCTGCGGATCACAACCGGCGCCCGTTCGACAGCCATGCCGACGGCAAAGACCGTGAGCGGGATCTGGTGGCGATCGAACAGTCGCAGCAGCCTCCACACCCCGGCCCGGCTGCCGTACTCGAACATCGACTCGACGTTGGGGTGGCGCCGCCCGGTCCACGGCTCGGCCCCGATCACGTCCTGGATCACAGACTCCGATGCTGAGTCACCGTGGAGGATGTTGGCCTCGCCTCCCTCCTCCCAGTTGAGAACGAAGCTGATGGCGATGCGGGCCCCTCCCGGCCATTTGGGATCGGGAGGGGTCTCCCCGTACCCGAGCAGATCGCGAGGGTAGGGATCGGACGGGGTCATCTAGCCTGCTTCGACGTTCGGTCAGCGCGGGTGTTGTCGGCGCGCCGGATGACATCGAGGAGGACCTGAGCGCCGGCGACCAGATCCTCCGGCGGCGTGGTCTCGGCCGCATTGTGACTGATTCCGGCGATGCTCGGCACGAAGATCATCGCCATGGGTCCGAGACTGGCCAAGTGGGAGGCGTCGTGGCCGGCCCCGCTGGGGAGCTCAATGCAGCCGAGACCCCGCCTCTCGGCGGATTCGATCACCATCGAACGGAGATCGGGGTCCGTGAGCACCGCCCTGGTGGGAGGAGACACGTCCAATTCGATAGTCGTCTCGGTCTCTCGGGCGATCTCCGCCAACTGGGTTCGCAGCCGTTCGATGGCGGAGTCGCCTGACGCCTCGGCCAGAGCTCTGATGTCGACGCTCAACACCACGTCGCCCGGTACCACATTGGGTACGCCCGGTTTGGTGTCCAGCCGGCCCACGGTGGCGACGTCGGCCGGCCCAGCCGTGGCGAGGTCATGGACGGACAGAACAACGCGGGCCGCGGCCACCAGGGCGTCGCGCCTGGCAGCCATGGGGGTGGTGCCGGCGTGGTTGGCTTGTCCGGTCACCCGGACGCTGCCGCGACGCTGGCCGGTGATCCCCGTGACCGCGCCGATCCCGACGCCGGCGCGGTCAAGGACCGGCCCCTGTTCTATGTGCAACTCGATGGTCGCCGCCACCGACCCCGACCATCTGGCCCGCGACACCGCCGTGGGGTCGATGCCGGCATCGAGCAGACGACTGGCCAGCGTTCGGCCGTCCGGTCCGGGAGTCGACAGTTCGGACTCGACGAACCCCCCGGAGATGGCTCGGCTGCCGGTAAACGGAGGGGCTACCACTCCTTCCTCGTTGCTGAACGCCATTACCCTCAAGGGGTGATCCAGCACCAGGCCCTGTTCGGCCAGGCAGGCCAGGACCTCAATTCCGGCCACCACGCCGTAGGCCCCGTCGAGAGGTCCGGCCCCGATGACGGTGTCGAGGTGGCTCCCGGTGACTACCGGCGCGGCGCCGGCCCGGGAACCGGGCCGCTCGGCTATGAGGTTGCCCGCCGGGTCGACGCGCAGCGAGGCGCCGGCGGCGGCGGCCCAGGTGCCGACCAGTGACCGCGCCCTGAGATCCTCTGGTGACCAGGCCAGACGAGTAATACCGCCTCCGGTCCCGCTACTTATCGACCCCAGTTGGTCGATGCGATCGAGGAGACGTGCTCCATCGACCAGGAGCGTCACCACTGCTCCCGGCCAAGCACCTCGCCCACGCGGGCGTTGCCGGCCAGGAACCGCTGATAGGCCCGGAAGCCCCCGAACTCGGAGATGTCCACCACCTTGTCGCCCGTCTCCAGGCGCTCGGGCCGAAGGAGCATGGCGCTGACCATCTCGCCATCGAGTAACTCGATGGTGCCGAGCTCTAGTTCGGCCGGCTCCGCTGGGAGCAGCTGGTTGATCAAAACGTCCTCGGGCATTTCGTACAGCTCGCCGTCGATGCAACGCCCGGCCGTGGCGACTTCGAGCAGACCAGGAAACTCGTCGCGGACGGCCAGGAACCGGTACCGGCACGCCGTCTGGGCGGGCCCCAGGAAGGTGGATCCGGCGTGGCAACCGTGGTCCTTCTGGCCGGCCATGGCCGTGCCGTTCAAGAACATGAGGCTCACGTCCGCCGCCGTTTCACGCCGCGTTACGCCTCCTCGAGGCGGCGCCGGCGGTCCCTGGCGATGGCGACCAGGGCGTCACACCCGGCTCGCAGCTCGGTCGCCCGGTCGCGACGGATCCGGCTCTCGATTACGGAAACGACAGCGGCGGGTGGACGACCGGCGATCCACTCGACGAACGGGAACCCGAACCGCTCGGCATAACGACGGTTGAGGTCGGCCAGGCGAGCCGACAGGACCTCGTCGAGACCCTCCCCCCGCCCTTGCTCCTGCCAGGAGGTCAAGCTGGTGGCGCGCAACTTGTCGGGGGATTCGCCTATGGGCGGGTGGGACTGGAGGAGGCGGGCCTTGTCCACGTCGCTCATGGCATCTATCTCGGCGTGGGCGCAGTCGATCACCTCGGCCCAGGACGCGAAATGACGGCCGTGCAGCCTCCCGGACAACATGGTGGCGTCCTCCCACAACGGCCGCAACGCCGCGGCCAGGGCCTCCCGATCGAGGTGCTCGAGCGCCCCGGCGGGCGTCAAAGCGGCACGATCGGTGATCTCAGGCACCGAGGTAGACCATCGCGGAGACGCCGGACGCGAGCAGCGGAACGTGGTAGTGGCGATCATGGTCGAGGACAACGTGGGCCGACACCTCGGCGAGGAACGATCCTCCGACCGCCCACCGGATCCGGTAACTCCCGACGGCGAGTGACGTCGCCAGGTCTCCTATCCGCCCCTGCTCGTCAGTCGTCCCGGTGGCGACGACCACGCCGGACCCGTCGGCGACTTCGACCGCGACCCCCGACCGGGGGCCACCCTCGGCCGCGTCCAAGACATGGGTCGAAAGGCTGGGCAACTTCAGCTTTCGCTAGGCGTCAAACTCCGATGGGGCAGCACCCATCCCGGGCGGGGGAAATGGCAGGTGTATCCGTTCGGGTAGTGCTCCAGGTAGTCCTGGTGCTCGGGCTCCGCCTCCCAGAACGGCCCGGCCGGCGCGACTTCGGTGACGACCTGGCCGGGCCACAGGCCAGAGGCGTTGACATCGGCGATGGTGTCCTCGGCCACTCGACGTTGCTCGTCGTCAAGATAGAAGATCGCCGATCGGTAACTCGTCCCTCGGTCGTTGCCTTGGCGATTCCGTGTCGTCGGGTCGTGTATCTGGAAGAAGAACTCGAGCAGCTCACGGTAGGACGTCTGCTGAGGATCGAAGGTGATCTCGATGGCCTCGGCGTGACTTCCGTGGTTCCGATACGTCGCGTTGGCAACGTCACCCCCGGTGTAGCCAACCCGCGTCGAGAGTACGCCCGGACGCCTCCGGATGAGGTCTTGCATTCCCCAGAAACACCCTCCGGCCAAGATCGCCTTTTCTGTCGTGTCGCTCATTGATCAAATCCCTCTTCTGTCAAAGCTCCGTCGACGAGCATGCTTTCAGCGTAGGGCCGTCGCGTCCCTATGCGATGTCCCCCAGCTCGCCCATGTCGATGGGCATGACGCTCAGCGCAAGCGGCCAACTGGCGGCCAGGACGGCTGGGAGCTGGTCGACCAGCCACGGCGGGATGATGCGCCCGCCGCCGGCGGCGTGGGCGGCGAGCTCGTCGAAAGGCCACCACCGGGCGCCTTTGAACGCCATCACCTCCAGGGCCTCGAGCCCGGCGGGGCGGTATTCACCTCCGTCGCTGCGGGCCACGTGGACGTGCTCGTGCTGGTCGAAGTGGTAGCCGGCGAACGTGAAGGTGGCGTGGTGGCGCCACACGCACGGACCCATCTCGACGCAGTCGATGCCCGTCTCCTCGTAGAGCTCCCGAGCTGCCGCGGTGGCGGTCGCTTCGGCCCCCTCCACTCCACCGCCCGGCAGCTCCCACCACGGGCCCTTCGCCGGGCGGGCCGGGTCGCTGGCCTCGAGAAGCAGAACCCGGTCGGACGGGTCGAGCAGCACCACCCGGGCGGCCTGACGGCGAAGGGTCCACACGGGCGCGGTGCGTTCCCCCCGCTACTCGCCGCTCATCGATACATCGGCGATCGCCAGCGTCAGGCCGGCGGCCGACGAAGGGAGGCGCTCCAGATCCGAGCCCACGGCCACCACCCCACTCAGCATGCGCTGGATCGTGGAGGCGATGGTAAATTCCCGAACCGGACCGGCCAGCTCCCCGCCCCGGATCAGCACCCCTTCGGCCCCGACCGAGAAGTCCCCGCTGACGGGGTTGACGCCAGAATGCACCCCCGACACGGACTGCACGAACAAGCCGTCGCCGACCAAGGCCAGGATCTCCTCGGGCGAGTGCTGCCCGGGCACCACCGTCAAAGCCCGGGCCCCGGTGCCGGGCGCACTCTTGAAACCGGCCCGCACCGCCGAAGCGGTCGAAACCGTCCCAGCCCGCCGGGCCGAATAGGAGTTGTACAGGAACTCGCGGAGGACACCAGCCTCGATCAGCACGTTGCGACGGGTGGCCAGCCCTTCGGCGTCGAAGCGGGCGGCGCCGTAGGCCTCGGGGTCGGTCGGGTCGTCCACCAGGGTGATGGCGCCAACCGAGACCTCCTCGCCGACGCGATCGGCAAACAAGGACCGCCCTTTGAGCACCGCCTCGCCGTCCAAGGTGCCGCCGATCACCGCCAGCAGGGTGGCGGTGATCTCCGGCTCGAAGACCACGCTCAGATGGGCAGAGTGGGGCTTAACCGCGCCCAGGAGACGGGTGGCCCGGCGCACCGCGTCGCCGGCCGCCTTGTCCAGGTCCAGGTCGTCTGGGCTGCGGCCCACGCTGTAGCCGGACCCGGTCTGGGTGTCGGCCGCTGAGCCGGCCACCGCGGACGCCGACAGGTAACACACCGTCCGCCGCGACGAAGCCCGGATCCCGGTACTGCTGGCCACGGCCGACTCGACGGCCGCATCCCCCCACTCGGCGCTCTCCACGGCCCGGATACGCGAGTCGCCGGCCCGCACCGCCCGCTCGAGCTCCAGGGCCCGGGCGACCTTGACGTCGGTGGGGTACGCCGCTAGATCATCGCGCCACAGGTCCAGGTCCGCCGGCGCCACCCCATCCGGCCCGGCCAGTCCGACCCACTCGTCGGGGGAGGCGAAGCCGGCGTTGTCGCGGGCCTCGTCGAGGGTCTCGTGCACCACGTCCGCATCGAGCGATCCGGCGTAGGCGAAACCCTGGCGGGACCCGCTCACCACCCGGATGCCGATCCCCGCCGATTCGGCGGACGACAACGACTCCACTTCACCCTCGTAGACGCGGACCTCGGTCTCGCGGCCCCGGGCGACGTACGCCTCGACCTGCTCCCCGTCCTGGGCCCAGCCGGCGACCCGGGTCGCCAGCTCCAACAAGTCGCTGTTTCCCCCGCTCACCGGGCCGTGCCGCCCACGGTTAGGGCGCTGACCCGCAGGGTGGGCTGGCCGTCGCCGACCGGCACCCCTTGGCCCTGCTTGCCGCACGTCCCCGGCATGCCCATCGCGAAGTCGGCCGCGACCGCGTCGATGTTGCGGAGGACGTCCGGTCCGTTGCCGATGAGGTTGGCATCGCGCAGGGGCTCGGTGATGTGGCCGTCCTCGATCAGGTAGGCCTCCGTCATCCCGAACACGAAGTCACCGGTGGCCGTGTTGACCTGGCCACCGCCGAGCTGCGCCACGTAGACCCCGTGCGGCGTCTGTCGCACGATCTCATCAGGATCCGACGTGCCGGCCAGCACGTAGGTGTTGGTCATGCGCACCATCGGCAGATGCTGGTAGCTCTCCCGCCGGCCGTTGCCCGTGCCGAGCCGGCCCTCCTGGCGGGCCCGCAACCAGTCCCACATGTACTCGGTGAGAACCCCGTTCTCGATCAGCACGTTNNGTGACCAGCGGGCTGGCCACCATTTGTCCAACCTTCCCCCTGAATACCGACACGTCCTTGGCGATGTGATCCGCCTCCAGCCCATGCCCGCATGCTTCATGAAAAAGGACGCCCCCGCTGCCCTGCTTGATCACCACGGGCAGGCTCCCCGATGGCGCCGGTCGGGCCGACAGCTTGGTGATAGCTCGCGAAGCAGCAGAGCGGGCCAGTTCCTCGACCAGCACCCGGTCGAACAACTCGAAGCCGACAGTCGCGCCCACGGACTCCCGCCCGGTCTGCAACCCGGCGTCCCCGCTGGCGACGCACGAAACCGCGAAACGAGTCTTGACCTGGTCGTCAGTCGCCAGAACCCCTTCACTGTTGGCGACCAGGATCCGGCGCCGGCTGTCCCCGTAGACCGCGGACACCTGCCGGATGGCCCCACCCGTGGCGCGAGCCGCTTCGTCGGCCCGCCGGAGCAGCGCCACCTTCTCCGCCTTGGCGACGGTCTCGGGCAGGACGGCGACGTCGTTGGGCGGCGGCGCATTGACCCGGCTCAGGGCG
>PMHH01000018.1 GCA_003156595.1 Acidimicrobiaceae bacterium | reverse complement strand
TCACCTACGACTTCTCCCGCACCGTAGCCAAAGGGTGGTCCGCCGGCGACGAGGTCGTGGTGAGCCGTCTCGACCACGACGCCAACATCCGGCCGTGGCTGCAGGCGGCCGGGGCCGTCGGAGCCACCGTCCGCTCGATCGACTTCGATCGACAGACCACGGAGCTGACCCCGGCCGATGTGGCCCGGGTGGTGTCGTCGCGCACCCGCCTGGTGGCGGTAACCGCAGGCTCCAACCTGCTCGGCACCCGCCCCGACATGGCCCAGATCGCCGCATTGGTGCACGACGCCGGGGCCCTGTTGTATGTCGACGGGGTCCATCTCACCCCGCACGCGCCGATCGACGTGGCCGCGCTGGGCGCCGACTTCTACGTGTGCTCGCCGTACAAGTTTCTTGGCCCGCATTGCGGCGTGCTCGCCGCCGCGCCGGAGCTGCTCGAGACGCTACATCCCGACAAGCTGCTCCCCTCGACCGACAATGTGCCTGAGCGATTCGAACTGGGGACGCTGCCCTACGAGCTGCTAGCGGGCACGACCGCCGCGGTCGATTTCCTGGCCGGACTCTCCCCCGGTCAGGAACCGTCCCGTCGGGACCAGGTGGTGGCCAGCATGACCGTCATCGAGGCTTACGAGGACGAGGTTCGTGACCAGGTGGAGGCACGCCTGTACGCCCTCGAGCGGGTCACGCTTCACGGGCATGCCGCCCAGCGCACCCCGACCCTACTGTTCTCCATCACAGGCGTCACCCCCGCGGCAGTGACCGCCGCGCTCGCCGACGAGGGGATCAACGCCCCCTCCGGAAACTTCTACGCTCTCGAGCCATCCCGGTGGTTGGGTCTCGATGACGGCGGCGCCGTCCGGATCGGCATCGCCCCCTACACCGACCAGTCCGACGTCGACCGGCTCATCGCAGGCGTCGAGCAGCTCGCCACCGCGTAGCGCCCCTCCGTCCACCCCGGCCCCGGCCGCTCCATACAAACCTTCGCTTGTCCGTAACCGTCGGCGTCGCCGTCCGCCCTCGTAACCTTGCTCAATGTGACGGATACTACGAACGGGCCAACGATCAGATGTCGAGTCTGTCCTCCTGACCTGGGCCGAAAGTGATCCCGAACCTACTCACACCGACGACGTGAACGCCTCGGGAGCCTCATAGCCCAAACCCCCATGACGACCACTCCATCATCTGATACTCAGCCGGCGCGAAGTGAGCCAAGGCGAGCGACTGCCGACGGGCGTTGATGGCGGCGAACCACGACTGCGCGGTGGCTGCGGGCGATTGAACCGGGATTGTCGGCAGGTGCTTCGTGCTCCACGAAAGAGACACGCAGCCAGCGAGCAAAATCGCCAGCGGCACTAACTAACCGGCGCTCCGGCATCCTCGTACTCCGATGTTCGGACGTACTCCTCGTTCCGTTCGTGGTGCTCCCACGTCACCCGAACGTGGGCAGCTCCGGAAGCCGCCCTCCGCGCGTACAACGCATGCCTTCAGAGGATCTTCCCGTCAGCCACGCCAAAGCTGCGGCGAGGGAGCCGCGCACGACGGGGAGATCCCCACTCTTGACACAGCCGACGCCTCCGGGACTGTCGTCAAGCTCAAGAGCAAAGTGAGCGCCCTTGCGGTCGTAGCGTTCGACGAAGTCGACGAGCAGCCGACCCGCCAGAAGCACGGGCACGTCGGCGAACGAGTAAACGAGATCGAGGTCGACGTGGTGGATTTCAACCTCGGTGAGTCGAAGCTCGACGATTCGTTCGGCACTAACGAGGGGTGGATTTGGCCGACCGGAGGTGAAGGCCACCTCGTTTGGCCAACAGCTCTCAGGGAATGAGTGAGCCTCGACAAGGAAGCGTCGCGAGGCCTCGACGGCATCGGCCAGGACGACCTCAGCGGGGCGCGTTACCCCGGCCATGATGTCGGCCTCTCGTGCGCCAGGGGAGGGATACATTCGTAGTGGCTCGCCCGTTCGGGCGCTGAGCAGCAGGTTCCGCAGTCCGTCCGCGTTCCTGGAGAGGTGAACCAGCACGTGAGCTCGACTCCAACCGGGAAGCTGAGACGGCTGAGCAAGGTCCTCAGGTCGCATCTGCTCGACCGACGCGGTAAGCCGTTCCGTGGACTCGGTCAACCAGTTCAGCGCTCCACACAAAGAGCACAGGCTAGCTAACAGGGCGACCCGGGCTCGTCGCATGCCCGTGAACACAAGAAGCCCTCCCATCCTCCGTCGAGTAGCTGCCGGCAATCCCGAGGGCGCCCCGTCGCTAGTCGCCTGAGCCGCCCATACCAAGCTGATATACGGGTGCGGTTACCCGTGGCGAGACCGAATCCCCTGCTGCTCAGGACGGATCAATCAGCGCCCTCGACATGGGGGCTCTAATCCGGCGCGCCCAGATCAGCCAGGACGAACCGAAGGCGAGGGCGCCCACGACGCAACAGACGATCGCAGCGATGAGATACGTACCCGGCGAGTAGTCCTGGACGATCCCTGCGTCAGTCCTGCAGTCGAAGGTTACGTCGATCGGCATCTCTTGACTCTACGACGACACACATTGGTTCGGACGGGGTCAGGTTAGGTGGTCCCGCGCGTCTCCCGGACGGTCGCCTCTGATATCGACGCGCCTCGACGCGTAGCGCGCCGCCAAGCGCCGGATCAGCACTCAGTATTGGATGTCGAGGGCGTAACGGAGGGCTTGGTCGAGCCTGATTCGGGTTTCGAGGCTGAGCTGGCCGACGCGTTCTTGGTCGAGAAACGTGGTGGGAATCGTTATTAGGTTGTCGCAGCTGATGACGCTGGGATCGGGAAGGCCTTCGGCGGGCCCTATTTCAACCTCCGAGCGGATACCACGGATCGTTCGAGTGATCGGCGCGCAGGTGATGGCGCTGAGCACCTCGATGGCGGCGTCACGGGTGAGGACGCAGACGGGCCGCCGCCCGGTCGGCGGTCCCAGGTCGGCCCAGATGATGTCGCCGCGTTCTACCACTCGGGGACGGTCAGTGAAGCCAGTCGCGAGGCGGCGGAGACAATGGCCGGATCCTGCGGCAGCCGCCGGTAGGACCCCTGAAGGGCTTGGTCAGCCTCGGCGAGCTCGGCGGCTTCGAGGACTGCAGCGGCACCGCGACGGAGTAGGTCCGAGCGATTAGTTCCTTGCTGCTCGGCGAGTCGGTCCAAACGGTCAACGAGGTCATCGTCGAGTTGAACAAGCACTTCTTTCCGTCCCACGACCATATGGTACATCATATGGTCAATCGTTCGGACGACAGCGAACGGGAGGTTCGGGCTTGGCTCGGTTTCCCCACTAGAAGGAGGAACACCAGTGACAATATCGCTACGACCATTGAGCTTCCGGGAGCCCAGTACGTCGTGGATCCGGCGGAACTGGCAGCTGTTGCGTTTCTGGCCCGCTACAGCGGCCGAACGCTCGACGCTTACCGCCATGATCTGCGCAACCTGTTCCAGTGGACGGCGGACCACGGCCTGCCCGTGCTCGAAGCCAGCCGTGCCCACCTTGAGATGTACCGCTCGTCGATGGAGGAGCGGGGGTTGCCGCCTCAACAATAGACCGGCGTCTCTCCACCGCCTGCGCCGCGCCGATCCCGGGGGCGCTGTAACCGGCATTACCGGACAGCGACAGCCGTCGTAACACCTGGTGGAGTGCGGACGACACCCCGTTGATCCGATGCGGCTACGTTCGCGGAATGGCACCGGTGCTGCCGGCGACGCGCCGTCGCCAGCACGTCTACGATGACAGCCAGCGGTGGGAGCGATTCACTCCGCGTCCGGACGACATCTTCATCACGACTCCGCCGAAGTCGGGGACGACATGGATGCAGGGCATCGTGGCTTCGCTGTTGTGGCCCCACGGCGACGCGCCTGCTCCCGCTTTCGACCTGAGCCCCTGGCTGGACGCCCGGATTGTTCCGTTGGACGACATGATCGCGAGGGTCGACGCGATCCCGCACCGACGGTTCATCAAGACGCACAGTCCAGCCGACTGCACGCCGATCTTCACTGAGTGCCGCTACCTCGCCGACTATCGAGACGGACGCGACGCGCTCGTCTCATTTGCAAACCACCGGCGCAAGATGCGGCCGGAAGTGATAGAGGTCCTCAACGCCAGCGCAGCCCGGGATGGCGTCGCACCATGGCCAACGGTGTGGGATGGCGACATGGACCAACTGTTCGACGAATGGGTCGACTGGGGGACGCCCATGGAACACCTGGCCTCGTGGTGGCCGAATCGCCACGAGCCGTTCGTGCTGCTCGTCCACTACGCCGACCTCATCCGCGACCTCGGCGGCGAGATGCGGCGCATCGCCGACTTTCTCGACGTCGAACTCCCCCGTGCGCTCTGGAGCGAGGTCGTAGAGCGGTGCAGGTTCGAGGCGATGAGGTCACAACATGAAGCATCGGCGATCCTGAACCAAGCCTTTCCCGAAGGCGCGACCGCATTCTTCAACCTGGGGACGAACGGGAGGTGGCGCGCCCAGCTCAGTGAGACGCAACTTCGTCGACACGAGCAACTCACCGCCGAGCGTCTCCCCGAAGATGCCGCCCTGTGGCTCGATCATGGCTCCCTCGCCCTAGGGCAACGCCCCTAACTGCTATGACCGCGCCACTGACAACTCGGAAAGTGCCGATCCCGAGCAGCAGGGGTTCAGCCCTCAACCCCTGGGAACCGGTCGGTATCGCCTATCCCCACACTGTCTCAATATCCCAGGCGGGCTCCGCTTTGTGAGTAGCTCCGAACGCCGGCTGCGGGATGCCATTCTGTGCGACGTCGAGCGGCCTTCTGCGGCCGGACAAAAGCGCGCCTGCCGAGTCTGCGCCACCTGCAGATTCGAAGCGATAACCGGGGGCGCTGACATTCTTCGCCCGTTCCAAGCCTTCTGGCTAGGCGGTCACAGCGAGCCAAAGACCGAGGAAAGACTGTCCTCTGACCGTCCGATGTAGGCGGGCGAATGTCGAACGAGTCAGCCACCAGACGAGTCGCTAGGCCATTGAAGAACTCGGTTCTTGTGCCGGCGAAACGAGATGCTGGTCCGGGCCTCGTGGAGTCCCGGATGGCCCTTTTTGTCGACCGCACCAGATGCTCCATGGAACGTTGCCACGACGCCGATTGCGGGGGACCTATACCAGCCTTCGTGGCTGCACACGTCCGGCGAGTCGAGCTTCTGGCCAAACAGTTGGTGCGTCGGGATGTCGCTGCTGTCGACCGTCGCTTCCACGACGGTCGGCCGTTGGGGAGTCCTGGTAACGGGACGCTGTACAGGCCGGGCCGCGTGCTGGAGCCTCGCTATCAGTTCAGACAGGTCCGTGTCACCATCACTAGACTCGGTCACCGGCTCGACGGTAGTCCCACCCCGCCCTCCCGAATCGGGGCATGCACGAAGGAGTGGGCGGTATCTGAATGCGGTCGCACTCTGGACCGTACATATGTCCGGCGTCCGTTCACGTTGGATCGGCCGTCCGCGGCGGACTGAGGCCGTCGAAAGACCGATTCTCCAGGCGGCCCGCCTAGCCCAGGGAAGCGAAGAACTCCAGAGCGATGTTGTCCGGGTCGCGAAACGACAGCACTGAGCCGTAGCTGGCGTCAACGACCCCTCCGTTCGGGACGTCCAGTTCGATTAGCCGTCGTTCCCAAGCCTCAAGTTCGGATCGGCTGGAACATGCGAAGGCCAAATGATCGAGCCCCGGACGGCGCTCATCGAACGGCTCAGAACTGTGCAAGTCGGGGAACCAGTTAATGGCCACAAGCCCTCCACTCACCGACCAAACAACCTGATGAAACGGACCGGTGTCCTGGTCAAGGACCGGATCTGAACCGAAGAGTCGCTGATACCACTTGCGGCTGCGGTCAAGGTCGCTGACCGTGAGAGCGACATGTGCGATCGCCGGGAACTTTGGCAAGGAGCTACTCCTCTTTTGCAATCCGTCCGACCATAGCCCGCGAAGGAGGACTTGGGCCTGCGAGCAACAGATCGGCGATTATTTCGCCGTTGACGAGAGGACCAGCCGTGCAAGGCGACCCGGCAACGCGGCCCCGGCGCGCCGGAATATCGCATCTGAGTGCGGCCGATCGGTTGGAGCACGCTGGTCTTGCCCCGCTTTGGTGGACTCCTAATTTCGGCTGAGCCCGGAGGAAGGAGTCCCGTGATGGGCAGTTGCGGACGGATGCCTCGCGNNCGACTACGTCATCTACGGCCTGTGGGTCCTCTTCTGGTTGGCATGGCTGGCGGCCGCCCTGACGGCCAAGCGGGCAGCTCAGTCACGAATGCTACATTTCGTCGGCTTGAGGGTCGCCTTTTTCGTCATCCTCATCTTGGTGAGTCGCTCGGGCGTCTTCAAAGGTCACCACGCCATCGTGAAAAACCCCATTCTCCAGGGCATCGGCATGGGCCTGTTCCTGACCGGGTTGGGACTGGCTCTGTGGGCACGGGTCTATCTGGGACGGAACTGGGGCACCCCGATGTCCGAGAAGGTGGACGCGGAGTTGGTCACCACCGGGCCGTATCGGTACATCCGAAACCCCATCTACTCGGGACTGATCCTCGCCGCCATCGGGACCGCGATAGCTGTGAGCTGGTATTGGCTCGTTGCCGTCGTGTTTATGGGCGCGTACTTCATCTACAGCGCAACGGTGGAGGAACACATTATGGAGCGCCTCTTTCCGAACGACTATCCGGCATACAAGCGCTCGACCAAGATGCTGATTCCTTTTATGTTCTGAGCCATCAGCTGGTCGAGGGTGTCCCCGAATCCCGACCAAAAGAATAGGTCGGGGTCGCCCAGTTCGCCGGCCGTGGGATGCCTATAGGAGTTGCTCGAGTTGTCTGGCGGTCTCGCGGTAACGGCTGACTGGTATGAGATGGACGCCGTGGAAGCTGTTTGAGCCCTTGATCTGGCCTGCCGCCCGGTTCGCAGGGAACCGGCGGCAGGACCTTGAGCGTGGTGGGGCTTCTGAGGCCGTCATGCCGAACGTGGATGTGCCGTTTGACTGTCTGCCGGCGGCGGGGCAATGCGGTCGATGTTGGCTGGCTCTATCGGGTCTCCCGACGGGAGGGCTTTCTCCGCGGTGGCTTTGGCCCACTTGGTCGTGGAGATGATCCCGAGGGCGAGGATGGTGAGGCCGTAGGCGGCTATCAGCCACCAGCCGGTGTGCGTCGCTGCAGCGAGTTGATGGACGTGGGTGACCGGGATGGCGGCGATGGTCACGCCGGCTACCGCGACGCCGATGGTCGCGCCGACTTGGCGGGTGGTAGCGCTGACGCCCGCAGCCACGCTGGCTTGCGATGGCGGCATTCCTGCCACCGCCGTGTGCGTGATCGGTCCACTGATGCTGGAGTTGCCAAGGCCCAGGGCGGCGTAGGCAATCAGCAGCCACCAGATCGGCGTGGTGGTGGTCACGGATGACAGCAGCACGCCGACAGCCGTGACAGCCAGGCCGCCGATGATCAGGGAGCGGCGCGGGCCGAACTTGGCCAGCATTCGGCCGTTGCGTGGCCCCCAGATCACGCTGACTATCGCCAGAGGAAGGACGAGGAGCCCGGTGTCGAGGGGGCTGTAGTGCCGTGCTTCTTGGAGATAGGTGCTGTTGAGGTACAGGAATGACCCCAAGGTGGCAAACGCAAGCACGGCGATCACATTGGCCCCCGAGAAGGGAACACTGCGGAAGAACCGGGGCTCCAGGAGCGGTTCGGTCCGACGGGACTCGTACCCGACGAAACAGACGAGGGCAACCGCGGCTACGGCGAACGCGGCGATGATGACGGGCGAGGCCCAGCCAAGGTGGGGTCCTTCGATGATCCCGTACGTGAGGGTGGCCAGCACCGCGACGACGAGGATCTGGCCGGTCGGGTCAAAGCGCCGCGGGCGGTCGGCTTTGGACTCGGGAACGATTCTCCGGGCGATCAGCGCTGCGACCAGCCCGATCGGAAAGTTGATGACGAAGATCCATCGCCACCCGAGCGATGACCCGACGAAGGCACCGCCGACGACCGGGCCGAGCGCAAGGGAGAGGCCGGTGACCCCACCCCATATGCCGATGGCCTTGGCTCGTTCAGCTCTGTCGGGATACACATTGGCGATGATGGCCATAGCGACAAGGTTGAGCATCGTCCCGCCGAGCGCCTGGAGCATGCGGAAAGCGATGAGCCAATCCGAGACTTGGGGCCACCGCGCAGAGCGCCGATCCGGCGACGAAGGTGACGAGGCCTATCCGAAAGATGCGCTTGCGTCCGAAGCGGTCGGCGAGCGACGCCGAGAGCATCAAGAAGGCGGCGAGCATCAGAGTGTAGGCGTCGATGATCCACGACAGTCCGGATGTGCCGACATGGAAGTCTGGCGGGCCACCCCGAACCGGCGGGCCACATCAGTGACCGTGGCCCCCTCCAACACCTCCAACACGGCCTGATAACGCTGCTCCACCAGCCTCAACTCCACAAGCATCAACCGGCCTCCCCCGGATCTGCGGACGCGACAAACCCACAGCGAAGAAGGAGACACCGGCCAAGTGGTGGACCCAGGGTGTCAGGCAGGAACCGGGGCCAGTGTCGCCCAGGTACCGGGGCCGCGTCCCAGAACTGTCAAGCAGGTACCGGTGTCACAGTGTCAAGTATGAACCGGGTCCGCACACACCCTACTCCCGGACTAGGGATAGAAGTAGGGATGGTTCTCTGCCAACGGAAGAGCCCTCCCGGCCGGGAGGGCTCTGACCAGCACTTTCTTGGCTTGGTGGCGGGGGTTGGATTTGAACCAACGACCTTCGGGTTATGAGTGGTCCGAGGCCCATCGGGTCTGTCCGTCCTGGTGCGCGTTGTCGCACGTGAACGTAGGTTTTCGGCGTTCGTCCATGCGGTGTCAGATGGGGCCGCGCGAGTCCGTCTGAGTAAGTTCTGATGACAACTGTGATGACAAACCCCGGCCCCCCAGACCTTCAGGCTACCTGTTCGACCTTCGGGTTCTTCGCCCGAAGGTCGTATCGCTCAAGAAGCCCGGCGGGCTGCCGCCAGACGCTCCTCCAGGGCCTCCCTCGCCAACTCAGAGACGGTCTTGCCCTCACGGGCGGCGACCTCGGCTGCCTGGTCGCGTACCGCCGGCGGTACGCGAAAGGCGATCTGAGGTGAGCGTTGCCGGGCACCGGACAGCGAGGGACGACCGACGGAACGGATCGCCTCTTCGGCGATTTGCGCGGCCACGTCCTCGGTCAGTCTGGTCCCACCGGCGAGGCGGATGTCTTCACGCTCGAGGTCCACATCGGCGCCGATCGGCGTTTCGGTGGTGATTCGCGGCGGCTTTCTTTTCGGCATGAGTCTCAACCTCCTCGGAGGTGGGTCGGCATTACATGGATCACGAGCAAGGCAGCGGGGCGATCGGTCTCGCCTGGGACCTCGACGGCAATGATCTCAGGCTCGCGGCCTCGGTCATCTGTTCCCAGGTAGTGCCAGGCGACGTTTCCTTGCGCCGTGGTCACCGACGTTGGCTGAGTGTTGGCCATTACGTGTCGGACGGATCCTCTGCCTACTCGGTGGCGCCTGGCCGCCTGAGTGAACCGGATCTCCACCACGCCTATTCTGTCTGACAGTATAGGATAATGTCAAACAGAATCTCGGGCGATTCAGGTCGCTCTGGCTCTCGGGTTCGTCACCCGAAGGCCGGGTTCTCGAACACGCTCAACCGCAGTTCTTTGCGCGCCGTCGGGACGTCCTCATCGGGCGACGACCTTGCGCAGCGTGATCGGCCT
>PMHH01000059.1 GCA_003156595.1 Acidimicrobiaceae bacterium | reverse complement strand
CAGTTCGGCAAGCCCATCGGCTCCTTCCAGGCCGTCAAGCACATGCTGGCCGACGCCCTGGTCGACGTGGAGGGCATGCGCTCGACCGTCTACTACGCGGCCTGGTACACGGCGGCCGACGACCCCGAGCGCTCGCTGGCCGCCAGCATGGCCAAGTCGTGGTGCTCGGACGCCTCAAGGCGGATCATGGGGGCCGGCCTACAGGTGCACGGCGGCATCGGCTTCACCTGGGAGCACCCGGCCCACCTGTACTTCAAGCGGGCCAAGAGCTCGGAGCTGCTGTTCGGCGACCCCACCTACCACCGCGAGCTGCTGGCCCAACGCATCGGCATCTGACCGGGCGAGCCGGCCGGACCGCGGTCGATCTCAGTTTCGCCACTCGATGGGGAGTTGACGCAGCCCGCGAATGGTGAAGCTCGGACGCCACCGAACTTTGGTCTCGGTGAGGCGGAGGTCGGGCAGCCGGTCGAGAAGGGCGCGCAGCGCGATGCGAGCCTCCATGCGGGCGAGCGGAGCGCCGACGCAGAAGTGGGCGCCGGCGCCGAAGGCCAAGTGGGGGTTCGGGGTCCGGGTCACGTCGAGACGGTCGGGCTGGTGGAAGACGGCGGGGTCTCGATTGGCGCCGGCGATGCACATCGCCACGATGTGACCCTTGGGGATCCGGTTGGTGCCAATCTCGACGTCGTCGAGGGTGACGCGCTGGACCATCTGGATGGGGCCGTCGTAGCGGAGTAGCTCCTCAACAGTGGTGTGGTCCACGCTCGGATCCTGTCGGACGCGCTCCAGTTGGTCAGGGTTGCGCAGCAAGGCGAGGATTCCGTTGCCGAGCAGGTTGGCTGTCGTCTCGTGACCGGCGATGAGCAGAAGGATGGCCATGGTGACCAGCTCGTCGTGACTGAGCCGGTCGCCGCCATCCTGGGCGGCGATCAACGCGCTCAGCAGATCTGGGCCCGGGTGCCGGCGGCGCTCGCCGATCAAGCCGGTCAGGTAGCCGGTGAGCTCGACGACGGCTTGGTCAGCGGCGGCCGAAACGGCGGCGCCTCGGAACAGGTTTGGGTCCAGGCGGGCCGCCAGCGGGGGGGCGTGGCGACTGATGACCGTCTGATCGCTGGCCGGCGCCCCCAACAACTCGCATATGACGAGTGCCGGCACGGGATAGGCAAACTCGGAGAGCAGCTCCATGTGGCCGCGGGGTGCGAGCTGGTCGAGTCGCTCGTGGACGAGTCGGGTAACCCTCTCTTCGAGGGTGCTGACCGCCCGCGGGGTGAATGCCTTGTTGACCAGTGACCGCAGTCTGGTGTGATCCGGCGGGTCGCGGAACAGGATCAGGTTGGGGACGAGGTCGCGAAACGGACCACCGCGGACGGGAGCAGCCACTCTGAGCAGCGAGGCCGGGCGGAGCAACGACAGGTCGGCCTTGGACTCGTCACTGCCGAGATCGGGGTGGCGCAAGGCGGCGGCGATGTCGTCGTGGCCGGAGAGCACCCAGAGGCCGATAGGGCTGCGGTGGGCGCGGTCTATTCGCCGCAGCAGTCGGTAGGCGGCGTGGGGGTTCGTCCGCACGCGGGATGTGGCGACGAACGTCAGCACGGCGGAGGTGATCGCCCACCCTCGGGCCGTGGCGAGCCTTGTCGAGGCGGACGAGGTGAGCCGGGTGTGCGTGTCGAGTTGCGCCGTCACAGCGGAACCTCCACTCGTTGTCTCTGGGTGTGGACCGACATCCTTGGCTCGGATATCCCGAGGGAGCAAGCCGCGCCCAGTAATGCTTTTGTTTTGCCCCATCGTGTGGATATCATCGCGGTACCGAGGAAAGGAGGTGGTCCAGCTGAGCAGTCAACGATGTGGGACCTCGGAGGTGGCTGGTCGCTAGGCGGCCGCTGGACCATCTGGTCAGTCCACACCAGTTACCCGGGACGCAACCGGTCGGGAGCATGGTCCCCCCCGATATCCAAACGGAAGTCCCGAACTCCAGTACAAACTTTGCCACGGGGTCGCCTCAGGGCGGCCCCGCGGCGCGAGAGTGGGACCGTGAGTTTGGGTCGGATCAGATGAGTGTGTCCCAGGCGGCTGGACGGTGACCCCGCCGAAGGGCCGTGGGCCGGTGAGCCCCCCCGAGGCGGGCGGATCGTTCTCGATCGAGACTGGCGAGGTGTCGTTGGCCGCCCACCTGGCGCGCCCCGCCCCATCGGCCGCAGGCGGGGCCGGTCGCCACGGCCTGGTGCTTTGCCACGGTTTTCCGGTCGAGCCCAGCGACTCAGGTCATCCCGACCGGGGCTACCACGAACTGGCCGACCGGTTGGCTGCGGACACCGGCTGGGTGGTGCTCACCTTTAGCTTCCGCGGTACGTCCCGGTCGACGGGCAACTTTTCCCTGGGTGGGTGGCTGGCTGATCTCAAGTCCGCGACAGACACCCTCCTGCAGACGCCCGGCGTGGACGCCATCTGGGTGTGCGGCTTTGCGGCCGGCGGAGCGCTGGCTCTCTGTGCCGCCGGCGAGGATCCTCGGATTCGCGGAGTCGCCGCTTTCTCGGCCCCGGCGGACTTCGCCGAGCGGTCCGTCGATGCCCGTCGTTTTGCGGCCCAGGCCCGCGCCGCGGGCGTGATCCGCGATCCTGGCTTTCCTTCCGATCTGGACGCGTGGGCGAGAGAGCTGAGGGAGGTGCGCCCGCTCAGCCTGATCGGCAAGATCCCGCCGCGGCCGATCCTGCTGGTGCACGGCGCCAACGACGAGGTGGTGCCGGTCCTCGACGCCCGGGCCCTGGCTGACGCGGCCCATGGGGAGCTCGAGCTCCGGGTCCTCTCCGGTGCCGCCCATCGGCTCCGTCACGATCCCCGCGCCATCGCCATCCTCATCGGCTGGCTGGATCGCCAGCAGCGTTGACTGCGGCGTCGACTGCCCCTCGCAAGGTCCGAGCCGCGCCCTCCGGGTCGACCGACTCAGTCAGGTAGCGGACCACCACGAACCTCCTGGCGCCGGCCGCAGCCATTGTCGGCACCGTCTCGGGTGTGACCCCACCGGTCACGAACCAGGGCCGGCCCTCGGCCGACCGAGCCGCGTACGAGACGTAGTCCAGGCCCGTCCCGGGCCGGCCCGGTTTGGTCGGCGTGGCGGTGACCGGCCCGGCCGACAGGTAGTCGGCAGTCGATCCGGCCGCGCCGTCCCACTCGGCGGGGGCGTGGGTCGAGAACCCGACGATGGCGTCGGGGCCGAGGATCCGGCGCGCCACTTCCGGCGGGGTGTCGTCCTGGCCCACGTGCACACCATCGGCGTGGCAGGCCAATGCCAGGTCGGGCCGGTCGTTGAGGACGAACGGCACGCCGAACTCGGCGCAGACCTCGGCGGCCGACGCAGCGCGAACCAACACGCGCCGGGCGTCGAGGTCTTTGTCCCGGAGCTGCACGATGTCGACCCCACCTCGGATGCAAGCGGCCAGGAATGGCACCAGGTCCGGGCGGTCGGCCGTGCACAGATAAAGGCGCCGGCCGGCGAGGTCAGCCACCGGCGACCGCACGGACCAGCTCGATCCGGTCTCCCTCGGCGAGGGCGGTCGCCGGCATGTCCACCCGATCGACGGCCTCGCCGTTGCGCTCGGCCACGACCCACTTCTCTCCCAGACCGAGCACGGTCAACAGGTCCGTGAGGTGGGCGCCGTCGGCCAGGGCGACCCGCTCCCCGTTGGCGATCACCTCCACCGGGTCAGGCTCCGCTCTTGGCGGCCGCCTTGATCTGGGCTTTGTAGGCCCGCACCCGGACCAGGGACGCGGCGTCGACGATATCGGCGATGGAAAAAAAGGTGCCGGGCTGGCCGAACCGCCCGGCCGCTTCCTCCCAGCCCGGCGGCCGCACCCCGAGCTGCTTGCCGAGGAAGCCGACAAAGATGCGGGCCTTCTGCTCACCGAACCCCGGGAGCGCTTTGAGCCGGCGGAACAGGTCGTCGCCGGAGGTGGCCTTCTTCCAGATGTCGGCGGGCCGTCCCTTGTATTCGTCCACCACGATGCGGCACAGCTCCTGAACCCGCTTGGCGTTGGCGGCCGGGAAGCGATGGAGCGCCGGGCGGGCGGAGAACACAGCCGCCAGCTTGTCGGGGTCCATGGCCGCGATGTCCTCGGCGTCGATCCGGCCGCCGAGGCGCTCCTTGAGGTCGAAGGGTGCGCTGAACGCCCGCTCCAGGGGCACCTGCTGGTCGAGGACCAGGCCGATCAGGAGGGCCAGAGGGTCGTCCGAAAGTAGCTGGTCAGCGGCCTCATTTTGGCTGAGATGAAGCATGGCGGGATTTTACCGAGCGACCCGTGAGCCAGCACGTTCGACAAGGACGTAGTTAGCTCAGCTGACTCGAGGGTCGGCGGCGTCCGCGTCGATCCCGTAGCGGGCGATGGTCTTGGCGACCTCGGCGGCCTTGGCCTCGCCCGTGGCCCGCAGCCCGTCGAGGACCGCCACGACTACGTGGGCGGCATCGGTCTCGAAGTGCCGGCGCAACGCCTCCCGGGTGTCGGAGCGTCCGAAACCGTCCGTCCCGAGCGGTACGAAGTGCCCGGGCACCCATCTGGCGACCTGGTCGGGGACGGACTTCATGAAGTCGGTCACGGCCACGATGGGTCCCGCCGCGTCCTCCAGGGCTTCGGTGACGTACGGCGTCCGGGGCTGCAGCTCAGGGTGCAGGCGGTTCCAGCGTTCCACCGAGAGGGCGTCCTCCCGCAAGGCTTTGTAGCTGGTGGCCGACCACAGCTCCGCCGCGACGTCGTGCTCCTCGGCGAGGAGTTGCTGGGCTTCCAGCGCCGCTTGCGAGGCGCTACCTGAGAACAGGATGGTGGCTCGCCGGGAGGGCCCGACGGGGCCATCGGCGAAGCGATACAACCCTCGCACGATGCCCTCGTTGACGCCCTCGGGCCGGGGCGGCATCTGGTAGTTCTCGTTGTAGAGGGTCAGGTAGTAGAAGATGTCCTCCGGCTCGGGCCCGTACATGCGGCTGATGCCGTCCGCCACGATGGCGGCCACCTCGTAGGCGAATGCCGGGTCGTAGGCGGCCACGTTGGGCACGGTGGACGCCAACAGCAACGAGTGCCCGTCGTCATGCTGCAAGCCCTCGCCAAGGAGGGTGGTCCGACCGGCGGTACCACCCAGCAGGAACCCCCGGCCGCGCATGTCACCGAACGCCCAGATCAGGTCGCCCACCCGTTGGAAGCCGAACATGGAGTAGAAGATGAAGAACGGGATCATCGGCTGGCCCCAAGTGGCGTACGCCGTTCCGGCCGCGGTGAAATCTGCCATACCCCCGGCCTCGCTGATGCCCTCTTCCAGGATCTGGCCGTCGCGCGCTTCGGAGTAGGTCAGCATCAACTTCGAGTCGACCGGCTCGTAGAGCTGACCCAGCGGAGCGTAGATCTTGACCTCCTTGAAGAGGCCGTCCATGCCGAAAGTCCGGGCTTCGTCGGGGATGATCGGCACTATCCGTTGGCCGAGCCCCTTGTCCCGGAGGAGGTTGCGCAGCATGACCGCGAACGCCATCGTCGTCGACACGGACCGCTTGCCCGACCCGGCGTCGAACTCGGACAGGGTCTTCTCGCCGGGGGCAGGCAGGGGTTTGGCTCGCACAACCCGATGAGGGAGCGAACCGTTGAGGGCCTGCCGGCGCTCCATCATGTACTGGTACTCGAATGAATCCGGCGGCGGACAGTAGAACGGCGGTTCGCCCTTCTCCAGGGCGGCGTCGGGGATCTCCTCCTGTAGGTAGAGGCGGTCGCGCATCAGCTTCAGCTGCGCGGCGTTCATCTTCTTGATCTGGTGGGTGGAGTTGCGGGCCTCGATCTCCGGACCGAGGGTCCATCCCTTGATGGTCTTGGCCAGGATGACGGTGGGTTGGCCGGTCGTCTCGGTGGCGGCCTTGTACGCGGCGTACAGCTTCCGGTAGTCGTGGCCGCCGCGAGGCAGGTTGCGGAGGTCGTCGTCGGAGAGGTGTTCGACCAGGCCACGCAGCCGCGGGTCGGGGCCGAAGAAGTGCTCGCGGATGTAGGCGCCGTCCTCGGTGGCGTACTTCTGGTACTCGCCGTCGACGGAGGTGTTCATCTTGTTGAGCAGGACGCCGTCGACGTCTCGGGCCAGAAGCTCGTCCCACTTCCCGCCCCACACCACCTTGATGACATTCCATCCCGCCCCTCGGAAGGTGGCCTCGAGCTCCTGGATGATCTTCCCGTTGCCGCGGACCGGACCGTCGAGGCGCTGCAGGTTGCAGTTGACGACGAAGATGAGGTTGTCCAGTTGCTCCCGCGCCGCCAATGACAGAGCCCCGAGCGTCTCGGGTTCGTCGCACTCGCCATCGCCGAGAAAGCACCACACCCGGCTCTGCGAGGTGTCGGCGATGCGGCGGTGCTGCAGGTACCGGTTGAAGTGGGCCTGGTAGATGGCGTTGAGNNCCTCCAGATCCGGCCTGCTGTCCCCGCAGCTCCATGCGGAAGTGCTGCAGCTGACCTTCGGTCAGGCGGCCCTCCATGTAGGCCCGGGCGTAGATGCCCGGTGCGGCGTGGCCTTGGAAGTACACCTGGTCGCCGGCCTGACCGTTGTCCTTGCCCCGGAAGAAGTGGTTGAATCCGACCTCGTACAGACTGGCGGAGCTGGCGAAGGTGGCCAGGTGGCCGCCGATCCCCTCGGCGGCATGGTTGGCCCGCACGACCATGATGGCGGCGTTCCAGCGAATGTAGGCCCGAATCCGGCGCTCGACGTGCTCATCACCAGGAAACCACGGCTCCTGGTCGGGGGGAATGGTGTTGACGTACGGCGTCGAGACGGTGGCAGGGAATCCAACCTGGTTCTCTCGGGCGCGCTCCAGCAGCTTCATGAGCAGGAAGCGGGCCCGGGTCTTGCCGCGCGCGTCGAGGATGGCGTCGAAGGAGTCGACCCACTCGGCCGTTTCCTCCGGGTCGATGTCCGGTAGCTGGTGCGAGAAACCGTCGAATATCACCCCTCCATCGTCGCGCTCCGTAGCGGGTCTACGGTGCAAGACTTCGACCGAGGCAGCCGAACCAAGATGCGCATGGGAGGAAACACGCAGCGTGGCGTCGATCAGGAAGTGGGCCGAGCACTATTGGCACGTCGGGGGCGACCCCTCGGCGCACGCCAGCGGCGAGGGGCGTCGTGATCTCGCCGGCCACTTCTGAGGGGTCGGGGGCCCGACCCCCGTTGAATCAGCGCCGCCGCAACGGCCTCATCATCGTCTGCGTGGTGGCCTTGGCCAAGGCCGACGCGGCCGCCATCGGAGCGGTGGCCCCGGCCTTGCGGGCTGACTTGCATCTGACGGATGCCCGGCTCGGCTTGTTGGCGTCGCTCGCCAGCGGGACTGGGGCCTTGTGCGCGCTGCCGGCCGGTGGGTTGGTGGACCGTCGCAACCGTCCGGTCGTCATCGCGGTGGCCCTGGTCGTGTGGAGCTTGGCCCTGGGCGTGGCGGGGTTCGCCATGGGCTTCGCCCTCCTGGCCGCGGCCCGCTTGTTTAGTGGCGGGGTGGCGACGATCGCCCGACCCGTCGCCGTCTCGATGGCCGGTGACCTCTACCACCCCGCCCGCCGGGGTCGCGCCCTGGCCGCGCTTGACGCCGGCCAGGCCGCCGGAACGGCCGTCTGCTTCCTGCTTGGTGCGTTCGCGGTGCGGTTCCTCACCTGGCGGTGGCTGTTCTGGTGCCTGGCCGCAGTCGGTCTGCTGATGGCGCTTGGGGCTAGGACGATCGATGAACCGGTACGGTCGCGGCCGCCCGGGCCCCGCCTGTGGGAAGTCCTCCGGGCGTTGGTGCGGATCCGCACCAACGTGGTGGTGCTGATTTCCGACTCCCTCGGCAACTTCTTCTTCGCCGGGGTGGCGTCCTTCTCTGTGCTCTTCATCACCGAGCGTTACGGAATGTCGAACGCGCTCGTGGACGCGCTGGCGCCCGCCTTCGCGGTCGGCGTGATCGCGGGGATCATCGCCGGCGGCCGCCTCGGCGACCGCCTGACGCGCGGGGCTGGTGGGGGTAGGCGGCTGCTCGTGGCGTCAACGTGCCAACTCGTCGCCACGGCCATCTTCGCGGCGGCCCTGCTGTCCGGTTCGGTGGTGGCGGCAGGGGTGTTACTCTTCTTCGGGGCCAGCATTCTGGGCGGCGCGGGCCCCTGCCTGGACGCGGTACGCCTCGACATCGTGGGTGCCAACATCCGGGGCCGGGCTGAGGCCGCCCGCGGGCTGCTCACGCTGGCCAGCAGCGCCCTCGGGCCCGTCACCTTCGGGCTGGTCGCCACCGCCCTCACTCACGGCCGGCGATCCGAGGGATGGGCGCTGCGTGACTCCTTCTTGGTGATGCTCCTCCCGCTCGCGGCTGGGGCGATCATCCTCCTCGCCGCCCGGCGGCTCTACGGGGCCGACGCCGCGGCGGCTGCCACCCGGAGCGTGTGACCGAGAGGCAAGATGGCACAGGTGAGAGCGGACGACCCCATCGCCCGGCTGCGAGCCGCGCGGCTTGACGCCAGGTGACCACTCCACACCAGGCGGCGACAGGCGCCACGGTCGTCTACACCGATGGGGCCTGCGCGGGCAACCCCGGTCCCGGTGGATGGGCGTGGGCCGTCTCCGGCGGGCGGTACGCCAGTGGCGCGGCGGCGCTCTCCACCAACCAGCGCATGGAGATCCAGGCCGCCCTCGAGGCGGTCACCACCCTCGATGGTCGCGTCGACGTGGTGAGCGACTCCACCTACGTGGTCAACTGCTTCCGGGACCGCTGGTGGGTGGGATGGCTGGCCCGGGGTTGGACCAACAGCCAGAAGAAGCCGGTCGCCAACCGGGACCTGTGGGAGCCGCTCATCGCGGCCTACCGGGCGGACCCGAGCCGGATCCGGTTCCGCTGGGTCAAGGGCCACAGCGGTGACGTCATGAACGACCTCGTCGACCGCCTCGCCGTCGAGGCGGCCGCCACCCAGCGCGGCCGCCAGGGCGAGGGCACCCCCGCGGACCTCGGCGGCCCCGACCGACCCGGCCGCACCAACCGCCGGTGGTAGGCAGGGTCGGGGTCGACACCGGCGGCACGTTTACCGACGTCGTCACCGACATCGGGCAGGTGGCCAAGCTGGCGTCGCGGCGCGACGATCCGGCCCGGTCCGTCGCCGAGGGCGTGCGTGAGGTGGGAGGGGCCGACACGCTCGCGCACGGCACCACGGTGGCGACCAACGCCCTGTTGGAGCGGCGGGGCGGCCGGGTGGCGCTGATCAGCTCAGCAGGCCAGCGCGATGTCATCGAGATCGCCCGCCAAGTCCGGCCGTCGCTCTACGACCCCTGGGCGGACCGTCCGGAGCCACTGGTGCCGCGGGCCCTTCGATTCGAGGTGGCCGGCCGGCTCGATGCTACGGGCAAAGAGGTGACTCCTCTGGGCGCCATCCCCACCCTGCCCTACGACGTTGACGCGGTGGCCGTTTGCCTCCTCCACGCCGACCTGAACCCGCAACAGGAGCGGGCGGTGGCGGCGGCTCTCGGGGAGCACCTGGTGGTGTGCTCGACCGACGTGTCCCCGGAGTACCGGGAGTACGAGCGCACGGTCACGACCGTCGCCGATGCCTACCTGCGCCGGCCCTGCGCCGCCTACCTGGATGGCTTGCGCCCGGTTGCCCCCGAGGTACTGGTCATGACGTCGGCAGGCGGTCTGGTCCCCTTGGCGGAAGCCGCGGCCCGGCCCGTCGCTCTGCTGCTGTCCGGTCCGGCGGGCGGGGTGCTGGCGGCGGCGCTGCTGGNNGCGGCGGCCGCCCGGAGCCGGCCGCCCAGCGACGAGTGGCCGGGTTGCCGATCCGTATGCCGTCTCTGGACGTGCACACCATTGGTGCCGGTGGCGGCTCGCTGGCCCGCGTCGACGCCGGCGGAGCCCTGTTGGTCGGCCCGCAGAGCGCCGGGGCCGATCCCGGGCCGGCCAGCTATGGGCGGGGTGGGTCAAGCCCGACGGTGACCGACGCGGACCTGGCCGCTGGTCGCATCCCCCTCGCCGGTCTCGCCGGCCTGGGGCGGCTCGACCTGGCCGCTGCCCGCCGGGCCCTGCAAGCCTCCGGCCTCACCGCGGAGGGAGTCATCGCCGTGGTGGACCACGCCATGGTGCAGGCCGTGCGGGCCGTTTCGGTGCAGCGCGGGGTGGATCCGGCCGGGTTGGCCCTGGTGGCGTTCGGGGGCGCCGGCCCGCTGCACGCCTGCGCGCTGGCCGAGGCGCTCGGTATGCCGGCGGTGGTGGTGCCGCCGCGCGCTGGAGTGCTTTCGGCGGTGGGGATCCTGGGGGCACCCCGCCAAGTGGACTTGGTGCGCTCGTGGGCCGACCCGGCCGACCACACCGGCGCCATTGCCGCGGCAGATGAACTCAGGGTGCTGGCGGCCAGGCGTGCCGCCGGGCCGGCGCCCACCGTGGAAACCTGGTTGGACTGCCGCTACGCCGGCCAGAGCCACGAGCTGACCGTGCCGTCGGTGGAAGCGTTCGCGGCCGAGCACGCCCGTCGCAACGGGTTCACCATGGATGGCACTCCCGTAGAGGTGGTGGCCATCCGGGCTTCGGCTCGCTGGCCGTCGCCCGTCGACACCGGCGCCCTGCGAGTCCCGGACAGGAAGGGCCCCGTCACCGGGCCGGCGGTCGTGGCCGAAGTCGACTGCACCATCTGGGTTGCGCCGGGCTGGCGGGCCGCCGTGCACCCGTCTGGTTCGTGGCTGCTGACGAGAGTGGCTTGATGGTGGATCCAGCCACCCTGCAGGTCTTGATCTCGCAGCTGACCGGCGTCGCTACCGAGATGGGCGGTGTGCTGCGGCGCTCGTCCCTTTCCCCGAATATAAAAGAGCGGGCCGACTGCTCGGCCGCCGTGTTCACCGCGGCCGGCGAGTTGCTGGCCCAAGCCGAGCACATTCCCGTGCACCTGGGCAGCATGCCCGCCTCGGTCGCGGCCGCCATCGACGCGGGGCTCGACCTGCGCCCCGGCGATCACGTGGTCCTCAACGACCCGTTCGCCGGCGGGACGCACCTCAATGACCTGACCCTGGTGGCGCCCTGCTACGCCGGCGAGCGGCTCGTCGGGTGGGTCGCTAATCGGGCCCATCACGCCGATGTGGGTGGGATGGTGCCCGGGTCCATCCCCCCCGAGGCCACCGAGATCTACCAGGAGGGACTGCGCATCCCGCCGGTCCTCTTGACGCCTGGCATAGCCGCTGTCCTGGAAGCCAACTCGCGCGCTCCCGCGGAACGGCGGGGCGACCTGGAGGCCCAAGTCGGCTCCAACCGGGTCGGGATCGAGCGACTGGCGGCCCTGGCGGACCAGTCGGCGGCGTTCCGTGAGGTCGTCGATTACGGGGAGCGCCGTATGCGCGCCGCCCTCGCTGCCCTTCCCGACGGCTGCTGGACCGCCGAGGACATTCTCGACTCCACCGGCCCATCGCCCAACCAACAGCGCCCAGTGACCATCCGGCTGCGCCTGACCATCGCCGGGCGGGACGCGACCTTCGACTTCAGCGGTACCGACTCGCAGCAGCCCGGCAATGTCAACGCCGTCGCCGCGGTAACCGCCAGCGCGGTGGCGTGGGCGGTGCGCAGCGTGGCCGACCCGACCATCCCGGCCAACGGCGGCACCCAGCGGCCCGTCCACCTGATCATCCCCGAGGGGTCGATCGTCGGTGCCCTGCCGCCTGCCGCGGTAGGGGCGGGCAACGTGGAGGTCAGCCAGCGGGTGGCCGACGTGTGCCTGCTGGTCCTGGCGCAAGCCGCGCCCGACCGGGTCGGCNNGGGGCAGGGGACAATGAACAACCTGATCCTTGGCGGCCGGTCCGGTTGGGTGTACTACGAGACCATCGGCGGGGGCCAGGGTGGCCGGCCGAGGCGGGCCGGGATGAACGGCGTCCACACCGCGATGACCAACACCATGGACACGCCGACAGAGGCGTTGGAGCGGGCCTATCCGATGCGGGTCCTGCGGTACCGGCTGCGGCAGGAGAGCGGCGGCCGAGGGCTGGCCCCTGGTGGTGATGGCATCGACCGGGTGATCCAGGTCCTGGAGCCTGCCACCCTCTCGCTGATCACCGAGCGAAGGGTGAGCCGCCCGTGGGGCCTCCAGGGGGGCGAGTCCGGGGCCTGCGGGGAGAACTGGCTCTGGCCTGGGGGAGACGAATCCGATAGGCGGCCGCTGCCCGACAAGGTGACGGTGGAGTTGGAGGCCGGTGATGCTGTGCAGATCCTTACGCCTGGCGGTGGGGGATGGGGAACTCCGCCCGTCAGCCGCCTGCCTACGACACCAAGCGGGCCAGCTCGTCCTGCAGGGTCGCGCTAATCCCGCCCCAGCTCCAGTACCAGCGGCAGACGCGGGTGCCGGCTGCATCGGCGTCCACCCAGTCGAACTGCTCAGGGTGATGATGGAAGGCGAAGGCGCCGAGCACGTTGAACTCGGAGAAGCCCCGAGCCGGGCGCGACGTGACGTAGTGTTGCAGGTCGGTGCCGTGGACCCGCACGGCGTGCTCCCGCACCTCCGAGTACAGCCACCTGGGGAACACGAACGGGGGGCGGCACATGTAGTCGTGCAGCACCGGAAGCTGCAGGAACTCCTCTGTCGACTCGAGCCAGGGGTCTCGGCGGGCCGGTAGGGGACGGGGGCGAACCAGGATCTGCGGTCGGCCGTCCGGGATCAACCCCCGGACGTCGACCTTGCGGTCGAATACACAGTCCGAGTCCACGTGGCAGACGTAGGCGGCATCGGTGACGGTGTCGGCGTACAGCTTCGTCACCTGCTGTCCGAGGTAGTCGTCCCGGTAGTTGTCGCACACCACCGTGCGGATTATCGACGAGGTCACACCGAGCCTCGGCAGCCGGGCGCGGCTGTCCTCCGGCACGACAACGACGATCGCCCGGAATCCCGAGCAGAAGCGCAGAATGGACAGCAGGCAGAACCGAAGCCACCCGAAGTCCCTCCAGTAGCTCCGCACGAAGATGTCGCATGCATCGGACCCCTTGATCCCTAGATCCGTTGACCCTCCGACGTCGACCCCCTGCCTTCGACCCCTTGACGGTGGTGCCCCAGTCAGCCAACACTACCCCATGACCACGGCGGCCCCTGCTCCGGTGCCCGCGTATTGGTGCCGGGCGCCGAGCCAGCGCAACTTCGGCGATGCCTTGACCCCGTGGATCATCAAGAGCCTCACCGGGGTGGCGCCGCGCTTCGTCCCACCGGGTCGCGACAAAGCGACTTCCATCGCTGTCGGGAGCATCATCTCGTGGGCCGACCGCAACACGACGGTATGGGGTTCGGGCATCATGACACGAGACGATCGGGTGTCCCCCGACGCGACGATCCTGGCAGTCCGAGGCCCGCTGACCCGAGCCCGGGCGTTGGCCTGCGGCGCCGAGTGCCCGGAGGTCTACGGCGATCCTGCTCTCCTGCTTCCGAGGCTGTATCAACCTCCCAAGGCGACACGCGCCGGCGTCGGGGTGATCCCGCACCTCGCTCACAAGGCCCGACTCCTGGCCACCTGGCGGCCCTCGGACGAGCTGCGCTTCATCGACATCCAGTCCCCGGTGGAGTCGGTGATCGACCAGGTGACGTCGTGCGAGATCATCGGCTCGTCCTCCCTCCACGGGCTCATCGTCGGCCACGCCTTCGGTATCCCTGCTGTCTGGTTGAATTTCGGGGATCTCCCGAGCGGAGACGGCAGCAAGTTCGACGACTACTTCGCCTCGGTCGGCCACGACTGGCCGGTGCCGACCGACCAAACCGATCGGATCGAGCCCGACGATTGGCCCAGCGCGTCACTGCCGGCGCGGGGCGTACCGGACCTCGACACATTGTGGGGTGCCTGTCCGTGGACGACGTGACGGACGGGTATGCCGTCCTCAGGGCGCTTTCCGACCCCGACCTGTCCGGTGACGCCGTCCCGTGCCTTCGCCTGCAACGGGTGAAGTCTGGAGTCTTCGCTGCTCTTCGAGCCGACGTGCGTCGACTGTGCGAGGACCAGCAGCCGTCGTCGGTGACCAGCTCCGGCCATGTGACGGGGTGGACCGGACCGTACGGCACGGTCACGCAATACAGCCTGCTGACGGCGACCGGCCGCTATGACGACTTCTCCCTCGACCACGACAGCTCACATCATGGCAAGCGGTTCTGGCACGCCGGGCACTACCCGACCTTGGCCCGCTTGCTAGGGGTGGTGCCGCACTGCATCAACGCCCGGCTCAACGTCCTCGGACCGTCGTCCGGGCTCTCGCCTCACCGGGAGACCACGCTGCGATACACCGAAGGAGGAGGCGTGGCGGTGCGCGGCCGCTTCCACCTTCCGCTGGAAACCAGCCCGGAGGCGACGCTCACCCTGGGCGGCGACGTGATCCACTTGGAGAGCGGCGTGGTCTACGCCGTCAACAACGGGTTTGTTCACAGCGCCGAGAACCCGTCGGGGTCGCCCCGAGTGCACCTCGTCTGGGATTGCCTCCTGACCCACGACGTCTATCGTGCTCTGTTCGGCGGTGGCGGGCCGGCGCCGGACATTTTCGATCCGGTGGCGCCGGCCGATCGGGCCTGCGCCCCTGTCCGGTCCGTCGCGCCGACGACTTTTCGGGCACTGCCGCTCAGGGTGTCAGCCCGCGACGCCAGGCGCGTCGCCCTCTGCGACCCTCGGTAGCCCCACTTCGTCGCGGGCTGGCTACCATCTCCTCGGGCGTCCGGACGGGAGGACCTCGTTGCTCGCACAGAGGGTGCGTAAGCGGGACTCGATTGGCTCGAGCGCCTCCTCGATGTCCTTCGTCAGGCCGGGGTCGAAGCGCCACTTTCCCCGCGATGGCGGCGTGATCGTGGTGCTCGAGAGGGGGAGGCCCCGTGCCAGACGGCGTACGGCGCCGGCGTCGGTCTCGACTCCCATGAAGGAGGCGAGCACCTCGATCGCTCTGGTCGGGGCCCTCGTCAGCGTGTCGAAGTCGATGGCGACCCACCGGTCGGCCGGCAGCGAGGCGACCGTCGAGGCCANNCTCCCGCCACTGGGCGAAAGCCACCTGCACGGGGGGGAGTTCCCGGAGGTCCCGCCACCCCGGGGGGAGGAGGAAGTGCCACCCGCCCGGCCAGCCGCCCGGCAGGCTGACCAGGTTGACGAACCCATCGTGGCTCCAGGCCTGGTGCAGGCTGCTCACCGTCGCCCGCCCGTCGCGGAGCAGCACGATGAAGCGGGCATCGGGGAAGGTGGCGAGCAGGAACGGGGCGCGGACGGAGTTCTCCGGTGTCTTGTCCAGCAGTCGGGGGCGCTCGGGTCGCTCGTCGGCCGCCAGGTCGAGCCAACGCCGCGCCGAGCGGTCTTCGATCGCCGCCAGGAACCCCGCTCTTACAGCGACCTGCGACGGCGCGGTGGCGGCCGCCGCGTCCAATCGGTGAGAATCGAACGCCAGCGCGGCCGGATGGAGTGCCGGTACGCCTTCGATCATCCCCTTGCCCTCGCCGGCGACGGTCCAGGCGTCGGTGCAGCGGCGTAGGGCGTCGAACAGGGCGGTGCTCCCGGCGCGCGGCGATGACAGGATGAACGTCGGCGCCTCGAGGTGATGGCCGGGCGGGACCCGCTGAGCCGGGCCGAAGCTCACGCGAGACGCGGNNTCGTCCATGCCAGGGCGACATCCGACGACGGGTCGGCGCAAAAGGCGTCCATTTGCGGCTCGTCGTCGAACAGGTACGTGCCCCGGAGCGTCCGGCCCAAGCGGGACCACCAACGACCGGCTAGCCCCGCCAGGGCGGGGGTCTGCTCGCTGGCAATCCGCAGGAGGACCCCGTCAGCGTCACCGTCGGCCCGGAGACGACAATGCGCGGCTACGGCGAGCACGCAGCGGCGACAAGGGCGGGCGCGACATCGGCGACCTCGACGTGCGCCCAGCCGTTGACGGTGAAACGACTGTCGGCGAAGCTCCGGAACCGGGCCCGCAGCGGGAGGACCTGGTGCAGGTACGGACTCGGGAATAGCACGAGGGTGTCCTCGCTCGGCCGTATGGTCCGTGGCAACGGTGACCCTCCCGGATCGTCGGACGGCTCGTAGATCCGAAGCTCGCCGCCCGAGAACCTCAGGGGCTCGGGTGACGCGAAGTAGACGAACGTCCAGGCCCTCGTCTTGCTCCCGTCGCAGTCGGAGTGGACGGCGAAGTAGTCGCCGTGGGAGCTGGCGGTCGCCTGCACCTCGATACTGCTCACCGGGATCGGAGGCAACCCGCGGGTCTCGGTCGCAGCCGACAGCGCCGACAGGACCCGGTCATGGAACAGGCCCTGGAAGGGTCCGAGCCGGCCGGTCGCCTTCGCTCGTCGGGTGGCCTCGTCTACGACGGGTCGGCCCTCGATCTCGACGCTCGCCGCCTGGAAGTCGTTTTCGTGGCCCACCAGGTAGGCGAACAAGGACTTCCGGATGGATGGGTCGATGGACAGGCTGGAGATGTCGACGAGTGAGCCGCGAGGGCCCGTCATCACAACGTGGGGCCGACCTGCGCCAGTTCTGCCGTCGGGGCCTGCGTGAGCCGCTCCTCGACCTCTCGTTCGACCGGCCGGACCTCGATCTCCTCCTCGATGACCTCTTCCTCCTCTTCCGGTCGGATGTGCACCGGGGCCCCACCGGGAGGGCTGTCGGCGCTGGCCCGCTCCATCAGCGCCATCTCGGCCCGGGCCTCTGCGGCCCAATCGGGGCGGGAAGCTGAGAGCACGGTGGCGTGGAAGAGAGCGTTGGTCCGCAACGCCGCCCCTTCCAACTGATCAGCGAGCAGGTCGTGCACACCGAGGTCACTGAGCCCGAGAGCTTCCCGCAACGAGGCCGCGCCCGTCCGGTAGGTGAAGTATCGGGCCTGCTCGGTCAGGAACACGTCGCCACTGCGCTCGAAGCCGACGCCGGTCAGGACGCTGTCGGCGAGGAGGGATCCTTCCGCCACGAGGTAGTTGATCTCCACGTCGGGGACGTCGGCCAGGAAGTCGAGCGCCTCCTTGTACAGCGCAGCCTGTAGCCCGACATTGGTGAGATCGGCATCCGTCACGTAAACGGGGCTCATGCTGTAGCTGTCGTGACCGACCTTGTGGACGTGACAGGCGCCGGTGATCTGGCGTCCGCGGAGGCCCCAGGGCGGCCACGGGCGATCACGGACAGTCACGAAGAGGTAAGAGTCGCCTTCGGCCAGGAGGGGCGCGAAGACCTCGTCGAATAGGTGGGGTGTTCCGAGCCGACGGCAAAACGCCCGCAGCGGCACCGCCGTCTGATCTGAGAGCTCCTCGATCAGATCCAGTCGGGTGACGTCGTTTGTTGCACCGTAGAAGGTAGTGAGGCCGGGTTGGTCCATCGCATAAGTTCCTTTCCTGTCAGTCCTGCCAACGGATTTTCCGCGTTCCAGCGCTCTGATTGAGCCGGTTGCGTCGGGACACCTGCGTGTTGCCCGGCGTAACGTTGACGACCAGACGGGCGGACCCGGTGCTCGGCGACTGGTGCACCCACGCACCTCGGAACTCACGAGCCGACCCGTAGACGCTGATGTCAAGGTGCTTGAAGGCGACGAGCGAACCCGGCGGGACGGTCACCACCGCCGGGTCCCGGAGGAATGGCGGGCGGGCGTCGAGCACCTGGATCTCCTCGTCCACCGACACGGTGGAGCCCACGTCGGTGGTTGCCCGGCCTGCCTTGTTCCGAAGCAGCCGGTCCCGCTTGGCCATGTAGGCGTAGAAGTCCCTCGCGCTGGTGATCATTGCCGGGTTCGGGTACTCCGTACCGTCCCCGCAGTAGACCCTCATCACCCCTACCGTCGGGGCGCCGGGCGGCACCGTGTCGACGTGGTACCCGCAGCGCGTCGTCGGCGCTTCGGTGAAGGAGCGGAAGTTGAACGACGACCCGCCCGCCAGCTTGGAGCAGAGATCAACCAGGTAGAGGGCATCCTCGATGAGCGCCGCTTGCAGGGCAGGAGCGATGTCGGATACTCGCACCTGATCCGAGAACATGGACTCGATCGACTTCCGGCTGGCTCCGAACAAAAGCGTTCGCTCGAGGCGGAGAGCCCGGCGCTGCACTGCAGCGTCAATGTCCGCGAGCCAACCCTGAGAGTCGGTCGGTGGAAGGACAACGGCGCTGACGTCATGGTCGAGGACCTGGACTAGGTCATACTCGTCCGAGGTGATGACCACTCGACCTGGGCCGTGCTCACTCGGGCGTCCAGGAGGGGCCACGTCGAGAGGGTACGCAGAACCGCGGGACGGGTCAAGAGGTACTTGGTGCCTCAGCGGTCCTCAGTCGCCGACAGATCCGTGTTGCCGCTCCGGCTCTTCTGCGATGGCGGCGAGCCGGTCGAGGGAGGCCCGTAGCTTCTCGGCTGTAGTGGCCCGGGCACGCGGTATCCGGGACCGATCAGTCAGCTCAGTCCAGTCATAGGTGTGGGCGACGAGCGTGAGCGACGGGCCCAGCGGTTCGAGTTCCCAGCCCCAGAGATGTCCAGGCGGGGACTTACCCTGGACCGATGGCCGCCACGCGATTCGACGACCCTCGACGAAGTCGACTACATGGTTGTCTCGGATTCCGCCTCTTTTGAGCCGCATGATGAATACGTCGCCGACGGCCCGCACGCGCTGTCCCGGCCCAGCTTCTTTCAAGTTGTCGTTGCCGTCCCAGCGAGGCTGCTGGGCCGGGTCGGCGATTAACTCGAAAATGCGGTCTGCGCTGGCAGTGATCTCGCGATCTGCCCTTATGACGCGCGTGGACTCCATTTGACCGGGCATGCACCCATCCAACCACGCCAGCACCTCGACCATCTACTGAAGGAGCTGGCCAACCGCGCTGAGCTAAGGAGAATCCTCACAAGAAAGCAGGCGCGCGAGCCTCGACCGGCGAAGCGAAGAGCTCAAGACCAAAGGACCTTGGGTACGCCGGGGCCAGAAGGGACGTCCATGTCTGGGCTGGTCACGACTCTCCGGAGCCACACGCGACTCGTCTTCGTGAGCTGCGTGGGTGCTCTCTTGGCTGTCACCGGGTCGGTGTTCGGTGCCCAAGGCTCGGCCGCCCGAGCCGCCACGTCCCCGAGTGTCACCCCATCGGCTAGCACGCACATGGTCCCCGCCGTGCTCTCCGGCCTGTCCGTCGCGACCTATGACGGCCCGGCGCCCACCAGTCAGATCCTGACGATCGGCGTCTCGGTGGCGCTACCCGACCCGAGCGGTGAGCAGGCGCTCTACAACGAGCTGTACGACCCGACCAGCTCGCTCTACCAGCACTTCCTGACCCCCTCGCAGTTCGCGTCGGAGTTCGGTGTCTCGTCCGCAGACACTGCCGCGATCAAGAGCTGGCTGAGCGGCGGAGGCCTGACCTTCGAGTCCAGCGACCCGACCGGTGACTACTACATGCTCAGCGGCGACGTGGCCCAGCTCGAGACGCTCTTCGACGTCGCGATTGGCAACTACTCCTTCGACGGCACCAACTTCGTCGCCAATGACGTCCCGCCTTCCGTCCCGGTGAACCTGCCCATCGACGCGGTCGCCGGCCTCGACACGTTCCGGCATTTCTCGCTGACGTCGCTCGACAAACCAACGGCTGCTGGTCTGATCCCGAACCCGCCGAGTGGAATAATTCAGCCCGGGACTCAGACCACCCTTCAACCCCGCGACCTGTGGGGCGTTTACAACGACCCCACCAACGATCCGAACCCGGCGGACCTGACCAGCCCGCAGAACAGCAACGTCGACTTCGGCCAGGGTCAGACCGTCGGTATCTTCGGCGAGGGCGAAACCTCGAGCGTCGTGGCCCAGCTCCGATTGTTCGAACAGCACGAGAACTTCCCCAAGGTCCCCGTCCGCACGATCGAGACCGAAGGCGGACCGGACTCGGCCTACGGTGACAACTCCGGGTCGGTCGAGTGGTACCTCGACACGCAATCCATCACCGGGATGGCACCTGACATTTCCCAGCTCGATCTTTACTTCTCCAAGTCCCTTTACGATGCTGACGTGTTCCAGAGCTTTGACTACTGGGCCAACGACCCGGCGGGGCCGCGAGAGATGAACGCCAGCTTCGGTGAGTGCGAGCAGGACCCAACCAACCCGGCTACTGGCCCACTGGCCCAGGAACCTTTCGGCGTCGGTTTCGGTGACGAGCTCGAAGCGGTAGCCGAACCCATTCTGCTCCAAGCCACCGTCGAGGGCCGCACCCTCTTCTCCTCGGCTGGCGACACTGGTTCCGGGTGTCCCGAAGTGGTGGCTCCAGTGATCGGAGCCGGCAACGGCCTGGTCATCCAACCCGTCCCCGATGTCAGCTACCCGTGCACCAGTGCCTTCGTGGTCTGCGTCGGCGGGACCGTAGTGGCGGTGAACGGGACGACAGAGCCCCAGGAGTCCCAGCGGGCGAGCGAGACGTCGTGGACCTTCGGTGGGGGCGGGTCGAGCCATTTTCTCCCGGAGCCGGGCTTCCAGGCGCCGGTGGCCAACGTCGACCAGAAATGCGTCAGCACACCGTCGGGTGACCCGTACAACCCGCTCAGCGCGCCGACGTGCCGTGGTGTCCCCGACGTCGCCGACATGTCGGGCAACGAGACGGGTGATGCCTACTTCATCTACATCGACGGCGAGCCTTCGAGCGAGGGCGGCACCAGCCTGTCGAGCCCGCTCATGGTGGGCCAGTGGGCCCGCGTGCAGGCCGGAGCGCCGAAGAAGGTCCAGGCCCGCGGCGGCCTCGGTTTCGCCGACGAGACCATCTACAACCAGGCCCTCCACGGTAACTACGGTCAGGAGTTCTACGACATCACCGCCTCCGAATACGGCATTGGCAACGGTGCCTACCAACCCGGGCCCGGCTGGGATTACGCGAGCGGCTGGGGGGCGCTCAACGTCGCCAACTTCATCGCGGCCGTGGATGACAATCCCACCGCCCTCGCGACGGTGGCCGAGGCGGCGCCAGAGAAGCCCGCGGCGGTGGTGAATACGGTTGCCATCTCGAGCCCCGAGGGCAACGCCACCGACCCGATATCGGACCTCGTTGACGACCCCTCCATGGACCTCACCGCCGTCACCCTGGCCGCATCCGCGAGCAAGGGGATCACCGCCACCTTCTACGGTCCCGGCTTGGGCGCCCTCCCGCCGGACGGCCAGAGTGCCAGCTTCTACGCGGCCTGGCTCTACAACGGCACGGTGTACTACGCCCAGGCCGACGAAGACAACGTGGGCACTTTCAGCTACAGCTCCGGCTCCACGGCGGGCGGCAGCTACACCGACACGGCCAACAGTGCCGCGACCGGGAGCGTTAGCGACGGCACGATCACGGTCACGATTCCGGCGTCCGAGGTGGGCACACCCCCGGCGTCGGCTTTCCTGCTGGACCCGCAGTTCTTCGATACCCTCGACGTTGGATCGACGGCCGTGGCGTCGATCAGCCTGGCCACCGTCGACAGCGCAGACAACCTGGTGCCCGTATCGAAGGACAAGGGAAAGTCGGAGTCGATCGGCGAGAACCTCCAGGTCGCACCCTGACGGGCAGCCGCCCATAAACGGTGACTTCGGGATGGGCGTTGACCCGACCGGGCAGACTGTGTCTCGTGGGTGATGCGGCTACGTTCCAGCTCGATGGCCATGTGGCCACCATCACCTATAACCGACCCGATGCGCTCAACGCCATCAACGGCGAGATGCGACGCGACCTCAATGATGCCTTCTCGCGATTCCGTGACGACGAGGACGCCTGGGTGGCCATTGTGACCGGCTCGGGCCGGGCGTTCTGTGTCGGTGCTGACCTGCGTGACGGGGTTGGGTCTGCGGGCGAGTTCGCCGGCACGTTCTGGGAGAAGCCGACGCTGAACTCGTTCGAGAGCGGCTGGGAGATCTTCAAGCCGGTCATTGCCGCGGTCAACGGCTACTGCTTGGGTTATGGGCTCACGCTGGTCACCTGGTGCGATTTCGTGCTGGCCAGTGACCGAGCTGAGTTTGGTCTCCCGGAGGCGAGGCTGGGAGTCCCGGCCATCGTGGCCGCGATGCGGCTGCCACAACGCCTGAACTGGGCTGACGCCATGGAGCTGTTATTGACGGGAGAGCGGATCGATGCCGAGCGGGCCCAGGCGGTGGGTCTGGTGTGGCGGGTGGTCCCTCATGACACGCTGCTCGACGAGGCCCATGCCCTGGCCCAGCGACTCCTGGGTGGATCGCCTGTGGCCCAGCGGGTCATGAAGGAGATGGCGATGCGGACCCGTCATATGGCGACACTGGAGGCGATCCGCTTCGGCGAGACCATGCGCCAGGTTGCCAGCGCGACCGAGGATGCGGCCGAGGGTCGTCAGGCCGCCGCGGAGCGCCGCCCGCCGGGCTGGACCGGGCGATGAGCCACGCGGGGCCGCATCAGGGCGTTCGGGCGGGACTCGAAGCCCTGGCCGCTGGGGCATTGGAAGTGGCCGGATGGGCCCACAGGCTGGCAGCCCGTTTCGTGTTTGACCGAAGTAACTAGTCAATTTCGGCGGACGCCCGGCCGATGACTACGAGATGGCAACTCCACCCGGGAGCGTCGCGAGGTCGATCTCTCGACGGCACCTTGCCGTCGCGCTGGCGACCACCGTCGCCATGCTCGTGGTGGTCCCGGTCGCGGCGCTGCTCATGCCTGCGGGCACGGTTGAGTGGCCGGTCTTGTGCGCCGCCCTCGGCGTGGCGGCCGCAACGGGCGGCGCCATGGCGGCGCTTCCCTGGCGGAAGTTGGTCAAGCGACAGTCCGGGCTCATGTTGCTCTACATCTGGTTGTTGCTCGACATCGGGGCCATAGGAGCGATCGTGGCGGCGACCGGTGGCGGGCGATCCGAGATGTGGTTTGCGTACGTGCTGACCACGGTGTTCATCGCGACCGGCTGCCCGCCGCGGGTCCAGTTCGCCCTGATGGTGGCCACCCTGGCCAGTTACGGGGACGCCGTGGCCGTCGCAGGCGGTTCGCTGGATGCGTCGAACCTGCTCGTGCAGGTGGCCGCTCTGATAGCTACCTTCGCGCTCGCCAGTCTCCCCTCCAGCGAGCTGCGTCGCGAGTCGGCTGACCACCGGCAGGCTCGCCGTGACGCCGATTCCCTGGCGGAGGAACTAGCCGCCCGGGAGGCGTGGTGGCGGGCTCTGATCGAACGGGCCAGCGACCCTGTGTTGGTCCTCGATCGGCTATGGGGCGTGCGCTTTGCCAGCCCCGCCTTCGAGGAGGCCCTCGGCCACAGCACCGCGCTGGTGACGCGGACCGGTCTGTCCCAGTTTGTCCATCCCGAGGACCTCGAAGGGCTGCGAGCGGCCTTCGGAGACGGTCAGACCCCCGGCAGCTGCCGCCGGGTCGCCTGCCGGCTCCGGCACCGGGACGGCACTTGGCGCCACATCGAGTTGGTGTTTACCGATCTCGGCGACGATCCGAACGTGGGTGGCATCGTCGCCAACCTTCATGACGTAACCGACCGGGTAGAAGCGGAACGAGCCCTTGCTCACCAGGCCTTCCACGATGCCCTGACCGGGCTTCCGAACCGGGCGCTGTTCGCCGACCGGGTCAAGGAATCGCTCCACCGCGCCGAGCGATCGGGAGGCAGTGCCAGCATCGTGTTCCTCGACCTGGACAACTTCAAGGAGATCAATGACAGCCTGGGGCACGCCATTGGGGACGTGCTGCTACGCGAGGTAGGCGCCCGATTGGAGGCGGCGACGCGCGCCGAGGACACCCTGGCCCGATTCGGGGGCGACGAGTTCGCCGTCCTGGTCAACGACCACGAACCCAACACGGCCGAGCTGGTTGCCAATCGGCTCCTGGCCGCGCTCGAGCATCCGTTCGATCTCTGCGGCGGTTGGGTGTTGGTGCGGGCGAGCGCCGGTCTGGCGACGGCGCGTAAGGCCAGGGAGGCCAATGAGCTGGTCCGCCAGGCGGACGTCGCCATGTACGCGGCCAAGGCGGCCGGCGACCACGGCTTCGAGCGCTACCGAACCGAGTTGGACCGGGCCCAGCGCGAGTCCTTCGGGCCCTGGGTCGTGGACGATCCGTCCGCGGCGAGGACCGTGCCCCGTCTCGATCGCGCCGCGTCCTGACACTGCCTTGGCAGCAGTCGGCGAAGTCGGCGTGTCGCCGCCTCTTTCGCTAGGGAACCGCACCCCACCTGCGCGTCGTCCAAGGGCAGTGACCAGATTGTCCAGAGGGACCATGGCGGCGGCGCGGGTTGGCCGCTCGGTACCCTCGTTGCCATCGAGGTGCCACCCGACTCTACGACCGGAGCTGACCGCGCCCGCCGGGTCCACCGGGCCTCCCGAGACGATCAGGTTGCCAGCGACGAGGCGATCGTCAAGCGGGCCCAGGCGGGCGACCGCGACGCGCTCGAAGCGTTGTTGCGCCGCCACTATGACCGGATCTACACGGTGTGTCGGCGAATGACGGGCAACGACGCCGACGCAGCTGACGCCGCCCAAGAGGCGCTCATAGCGGTGGCGCGCGGGCTGCCTGGTTTTGACGACCGGAGCCGCTTCTCCACCTGGGCCTACCGGATCGCCGTCAACTGCTCGATCGACGAGTTGCGCCGGCGGGCCCGGCGGCCGGCGGTGAGCCTGGATGAGATCCCCAACAGAGATGTCTCGACGCCGCCCGGTGCAGACCCCGAAGGGGTGGCGAGCCGCATCGATATAGACAACGCCCTGCGAAAGTTGCCTGCCGACTTCCGGGCCGCCGTCGTGCTGCGCGATCTCTGCGGGCTGGACTACGCGGAGATCGCCGAGGTGTTGCAGGTGCCGGCGGGGACCGTCAGATCGCGCATCGCCCGCGGGCGAGGTTCGCTGGTCCGGCTGCTCGACCCGACGAGGATCGAGCCGTGACGCCCACCCCCCACTTGGACGACGACCGGCTGTCCGCCTTCGTCGACGGCGAGGCGGAGCCGGCTGATGTCGAGCATGTCGACGGCTGCGAGGAGTGCGGCGCCCGCCTCGCCCTTTGGCGCGCCGCTGTCGGGATGGTTGCCGAAGCACCGGAGCTACCGGAGCTACCGGGGGAATCTCAGCGCGACGCGGCTGTCGCGGCCGCCCTGGCGGCGGCCGCGATCCCGGGCGGCGCAGAGGCCGATGGGGCCTCGGTACCCGATGTGGAAGCACCGGTACCGATAGGGTCCGGGCGACGCCGGCGGAGGTCGTTGATCGGCGCCGGGGTCGGTGGGCGGGCCGCGGCGGCCGTGGCGGCCGTCATTCTCGTCGCCAGCGTGGCGGTGACCGTGTCGGATCGTGAGGGCGGCAAAGCCGCCAACCAGTCGACCGCCGCCGGCGCGGTGTCGACGACGAACGTTCCTCACGCCGGGGCCGGCGTGGGGGCCGCCTCGGGCTCCACCTCCGGGGCCGCCTCGGGCTCCTCCGCTTCTGGGGGCGCCGCCTCGGGTTCCTCCGCTTCCGGGGGCGCCACTACACGAGTGCCGCTGAATAGCCCGTCGGTCGTCGGTGGCGTTGGGGCGGTCCCGCCGCTCGGTAGCTTCCAGGACGGCGCGGCGCTGGTCGGCGCCCTGCGTCCGGACATGGACGCCTTGGCGAACGGCACCGCTCGGACCGGCGCGCCAGACGCGTTCGGTGCAGCCTTCTCCAACTGCCTGGTGCCGGCGAGAGCCGCCGCGAACGTGTCTGCGCCCATCGAGCCGGTCTTCGAGGGGACTTTGACCTACGAGGGATCGCCGGCCCAGGTGTTCGTCTTCGTCGTGTCCGGTCACCACGTCGCCGCCGTGACCAGAGTCCCCGGTTGTGCGTCGCTCGGCGACGTGACGTTCTGAACGTTCTGAACGTTCTGACCCACCGTCCGGCGTTTCCGTCCCGCGGGGATCCCCTAGGGTCGCCCGCCGTGACCTACCAGCTGATTCTCGTTGACGACCCGCGGCCTGGCGTGCGCCGCATCACCCTCAACCGCCCTGAGAAGCGCAACGCCCTCAACCACGCCCTTCGGGGCGAGATCCTGGCAGCCCTGCGCGACGCCGACACCGATCCAGACGTCCGGGTGATGGTGATCCGGGGAGCCGGCAAGTGCTTCTCGGCGGGCTACGACCTCGGCGGCGGAAGCGAGGGCCAGAGCCTTCCGGGGTACGCGGCGTCGGGCGACGGTCAGTTCCAACGCAACGTCACGGAAGGCTGGATGAGCATCTGGGACCTGGCCAAGCCGGTCATTGCCCAGGTCCACAGCTACTGCCTGGCCGGGGGCAGCGAGCTGGCGACCGGGTGCGATCTGGTGTTCGTGGCCGAGGACGCCAAGATCGGCTATCCGGCGGTTCGCTTCGGGGTGCCGGACATGCAGTTCCACGCCTGGTTCATGGGTTTGCGCACGGCGATGATGATGATGATCACCGGCGACGCCATCTCCGGCGTGGAGGCGGTCCGTCGGGGATGGGCCAACGAAGCGCTCCCCGAGGACCAGCTCGAGGCCCGGGTGCTCGAGGTAGCCGAACGGGTGGCCCAGATACCCACCGACATCGTGCAGCTCAACAAGCGCAGCGTGCACCGCGCCATGGACACCATGGGACTGCGGGCGGCGATCCGGTCCGGGACCGAGCTGTCGGCGCTGGCGGTCTATCAGGCCACGTTCCAGAAGTTCATTGCCGAGGCCCGCGACGGCGGTCTCACCAAGGCCTTGAGCGACCGGGACGAGGCGTTCAGCGACTACCGCACGACGGAGGGCTGACCGAGGGCTGATCGCCGGCGGGTGTTCGTTTATCTGCCCGATCGGGGGGATAGGCGAACACCTGTGAGAATCCGCGCCCGGCGGGCGGACCGCCGGCGCGCCGGACCGGCGGGCGGACCGCGGGCCGCTCAGATGGTTGGCTGCTCCGCTCGCACCCCGGCCGCCGGCTCGTAGACCAGGATCGGCTGGCTGTGCCCACGGAGCAACACTTCGTCGACCACCATCCAGGAGCTGGCCTCTCCGCCCGCCCGAGCCACCGCCTCCTCGCTCGCTAGCACCCGGCTCAAGCGGGACTTGGCCTCATCGGTGAGCCGGGCCGCTTCGTTGACCGGGTTGCCGATGACCGTGTACTCGTAGCGCTGCTCGGCGCCGACGTTGCCGGCCACCACCGAGCCGGCGGAGACGCCGATGGCGGCGTCCAGCTCTGGGTGGCCGGCGGCCACAGCCAGCAGCTCTCGGCGGATCGTGCGGGCCGCCCGGAGGGTCCGCACCGCGTAGTCGTCCAGCGGGACGGGCGCGCCGAAGATGCACAACGCGCCGTCGCCTTCGAACTTGTTGACCCAACCCCCCTCAGCCGCCACGACCCGGACGATGGTGGCGAAGAACAGGTTGAGCAGCTCGACCACGCGGTCCGGCGAGTGGCGCTGGGCCAGCCCGGTGGAGCCGATCACGTCAACGAAGAGGACGCCAACTTCCCGTCGCTCGCCCCCAAGGGCCACCCCATGCTGCAGGGCCTGCCGGGCCACATCTTCGCCGACGTGACGACCGAAGAGGTCCTGCAGGGTGTTGCGTTCGCGGAGGCCTACGACCATCTGGTTGAACCCGGCTTGCAGCAGGCCCACTTCACCGCCATCGTTGACCGTCACGGCGACGTCGAGATCGCCTCGCTGGACTCGGTTGACCGCGGTTCGCAACTCCCGCAGCGGGTTCGCCAGAGACCGAGCCGCCACGTAGACAACCAGGGTGCCGGTTGCCAGCCCCGCTCCCACGATGAAGAGGATGGCCGCCGTGCTAGGAGGATCTCCGCCTGGTCGCCCGAGGTAGGTGAGGCTGATCATGACCAGGAAGACGTCGGACCCGATCGCCCACGACACGAAGAGCTTGGTTCGAACCCCGGGTGCCACCGTCCGATCTGGGACGTGGCCGGCCAAGGCCAGCGCCGCGATCGGCCGTTGGGACCACTCGACGAGCAGGTAGACCAACGCGCTCGTCGTCAGCCCTCCGAGCAGGATCGACAGGGCGATGGCGACCGTAGCGGTGAAGGGGTGGGTGAAACTCGACAGCCCTGACCATATGACCACTGCGCCCAGCCAGCCGCCCATGCTCATCGCCGCGAACTGCTGGGGCATGGCCAGGGCCCGGCGCTGCTCGGCAGGCGTAGGCGACCGGTCCTCGACCAACCAGGAGGCGGCGGCGAAGTAGCACCGCCCACCGATCCATCGGGAGAGCGAGAGCAAGATCCCGAGGTACACGCACAGCGTGATGACGTCGACCCGCCCGAAACCTGGCTGGCCCTTGATGTGGGCTCCGGTGAGCGCGCCTGAGGCGGCGGAGAGGAGTGCGCCCACCACGTTGGCGACCGAGATCCGGATCCACATGCGCCCACCGACGCGTTTGAGCAGGTCAGCGCCGGATTCGGGATTCCCCCCCACTCGACACATCCTATGGCGGCGCCTCCCGGGCTGCTACATGACGTCGGGCACACGGGCCGTCCGCTCAGAAGTCGGTGATCTCGGCGCTGGGGCCCATGACGATGACCGGGGAGTCGGCGGGATCGAGCCAGCGGATGAGCTGGTCCAGGTCGGTCAGGGGGATACTGACGCAGCCCGCGGTCGGCGTGCCGATGTCGGCGTGGACGAAGATGGCCGAGCCGGCGTAAGGGACAACCGGGTCGGTGTTGTAGTCGACAACCGCGAAGCTGGGGTAGGCGGTGGTCTCGGTCCATAGCGCCTCGCTGCCGCCGCCGAAGGGGGGCGCCTCGCCACACGGAACGTGTTGGAAGGTGTTGTACTCGGCGGACGCGGGGTCCTCATCCCACCAGTCGCCGCACACCAACTGGTGGTACGCGTAGCGCACTCCAGGGTTGGGCGCGTTGCCGTACATCGTCGGGCCGATGCTGTACATGCCGGTAGGGGTCGTGTCATCGCCTTCGCGGTGATGGTCGGAGAAGCCGTTGTACCCGATGGCCGCGGTCCAAGGGCCACCGGCTGCCTCCCAGCATGGCCCGTCCCGTTGCCACAAGCCCAGGGTGGCGACGGTCGTGCCGAAACTGGCCGCCTCGACCGTGATGAGCTGGAGGGATCCCCCTGTCGACGCCAGGCTGGATGCCAGGTTGCTCGGGCAGCCGGTCGTGGTCGGTGGTGCGGTGGGCGGTGGTGGGGTGGTGGGGGACAGCGGTGGGGGCTGGCTGGTTGTCGATACCGGAGCCGGGTTTGTCGGCACGGGCGTCGTCGGTGCCGACGTTGTCGTGGTGACGGCTGTGGACGTGGGCGCCGCCGTGCTGGCGGGCGCGGTAGTGGTGTGGGCCGCGTCCTGTGACGTGGGTGGTGAGCCGACTTGGCGGGCCTGAGCGCCGCACCCCGAGGCCAGGGCGACTATCGCTACCGCGAGCACGGCGGTGGCCGTCTGCCGGGCGCTGGCCCTACTCTTTTTCATCATCGCAGTCATGCTCGGACGCCACCGCGGTCGACCACGCTACCGGGCGGTGGCGGCGGTCGTGACGGCAGCCCTGGCGCTGGCGGCGTGCGGATCAGGTGGAGCGGACAGCAAGGCCGCGCCGCCGCCGACTACCCCCCCGTCGATCGTGCCGACAACCTCCCCCCCGGCGCCGCCCACGACTCGAGTGGTCCCGACGACAATGGCGCCGGCGTCGTTTACCGCGACCGTCAGTACCGTCACCACAGCCGACGTGCCTCACACGTGGAGGCCGGGTTGCCCGGTCGGCCCGTCCCAGCTCCGCCTGCTGCACCTCACCTACTGGGGGTTCGACGGACGATCGCACCCGGGCACGATGGTGGTCAACGCGGGCGTGGTCGACGACGTGATCACGGTGTTCCGGACCTTGTACGACGAGCACTTCCCCATCGAGGAGATGGTCCCCGAAGACGCCTACGACGGCAATGACAACGCGGCGGCGGCCGCCGACGACACGTCGGGGTACAACTGCCGATTCGCAGTGGCCTCAGGGCCGCCCCAGTGGTCGGTACACGCTTATGGAGAGGCCATAGACGTCAACGACGTCCAGAACCCGTACGTCTACGGCGGGACCACCATCCCGCCGGCCGGCGCCACCTACCTCGATCGCAGCGACGTCCGGCCCGGGATGGCTGTCCCTGGGGGCGAGCTGGTCCGAGCGTTTGCTTCGGTGGGCTGGTTCTGGGGAGGGCGTTGGACCGCCTCACCCGACTATCAGCACTTCTCGCTCACCGGAGGCTGACCGCAGGGCTCAGGACCGCCCAAACTCAGGACCGAACGGCCAGGCGTCGGGCCAGGCGCACGATCGGACGGAGTTCTTTAATTCCCAAGACCTTCGCCAAGACCAGGTAGGCGATGGTGCCGGCGCCGATCTGAGCCACGAGCCGCCCGACCAGGACCGCGTCCTGCGCCTTCCCGGGAAAGGGCAGGCCGACCGCGACGACCACGCCGGCCGAGATGGCACTGGCGATGAGGATGCGAACCAGGGCCCGGACGGTGTGGGCTCCGCCGAGCGGGCCGACCCGCCTACGCAGGTCGTAGGCGGCCACGAGCGACGCCACCGTGTAGGGGCCGACCCAGGCCAGGGCCAGACCCGGGACCCCGAGGATGGGGTCGAGGGCGAGGGCCGCGACGACGGTCAGCCCGTTCTCCAGGAAGTAGATCCAGAACATCATCCGGGCGTTCTGCATGGCCTGGTACATGCGCATCAAGAGGAAGAAAGCGCTGAAGCCCGGAAGGCCAACGGCGAACAGGGCCAGGCTGGAGCCCACCAGATGGGCCTTGGACTCGGTGACCCGGCCGTGGAGGACGGCCAGCTGAATGAAGGGCTGAGCCACGGCCACGTAGGCGAGGGCCACCGGGACCAGGACGGCCAGCGTGACCCGCAGGCCAGCCACGAAGCGGCGCTCGAAGCCCCGCCGGTCACCGCTGGTCCAGCGCTCGGCTAGGTCGGGCATCAGGGCGGACGCCACCGAAACCGCGATCAGGGCGTAGGGAAGCTGGAAGAACTGATAGGAAAATTGATAGGCCGTGACGCCGCCCTGCACTCGGCCGGCCAGGATCATCACCAGGGCGAGCGAGGCCTGGTTGGCGATGACCACGCCTATCAACCACGTCGACAGGCGTGCCACCCGGCGAACGGCGGGATGGTGGAGGTCCCAGACCAGGTGGAGCTGGTAGCCCGCCCTGCGCATGGCCGGCAACTGCACCAGAAACTGGACGACATACCCGGCGGTGGTCCCGATCCCCAGGATCCAGATGGCGTGCTGGTCGTGGGCCACCTGTTGCAGGACGGCGGCCGGGGCCGCGGTCTTGTTGGTCAGGATCCGCGAGGCCACCACCTTGGTGACGAGGAGGGCACCGATGGCGATCACGTTGTTGAGGACGGGGGAGAAGGCGGCGGCGGTGAAGCTGCGTCTGGCGTTGAGCAGCGCGGTGGATACCACGATGGCCCCGAGGAAGAACACCTGGGGGACGAAGTAGTGCAGGAGTCGGGTGGCGAGGGCCCGCTCCGCGGCAGCCGTCGACGTCGGGTACAGCAACAGGTAGAAGTGGATCACCCACGGGGCCGCCAGCCAGAGGACGGCGGTGATAGCGGCCAGGGCCACCGTGATGGCACTGAGGACCGCCGAAATGGCGCGCATGCTCTCGGCCCGCTCCTCCCGGCGCATCTGTTCCACGAAGACCGGGATCAGGGTGGCCGAGAGAATCCCACCGAGCAGCAGGTCGTAGATGATGTTGGGGATCCCGTTGGCGTAGTTGTAGGCGTCGGACAGGGACGTGACACCGAGCACGTAGCCGATGGCCAACACTCGCCCGAAGCCGGTGAGCCGGGACACAAAGGTGCCGGCGGCCAGGATGGCGGTGGCCCGTTGGGGCGAAGGGACTCGCGGCTCGGGCGGCAGTCGCCGGCTGCAGGCATCGGGTGGCGGCGCCCCTCTCGGATCCGCCGGCCGAGGCGCGGCGGGTCCAGCCGCGGCGGGCCTAGGCGCGGCGGGTCCAGGCGCGGCGGGTCCAGGAGCGGCTGACCGGGGTGTGGCCGGCCCCCGGGATGCCGGTG
>PMHH01000116.1 GCA_003156595.1 Acidimicrobiaceae bacterium | reverse complement strand
AGGTCCTCAGGAGGCCAACGACGACCTGAGGCTGGGTCGCAACCTCCCGGTGGCACCGGTGTACCTCTACCACTCGGTGTACGACCAGCTCGTGCCGGTGGTCGGGGCAGGCGAGCTGGCGGCCACCTACCGACGTGGACACGTCGATGTCACCTGGCGATCCACCCGCCTCGGAGAGCACCTGATCGCGGTGGTGACGGGCATCCCGGGCGCGTTGCGGTTCCTCTCGGCGCACCTCACGGCGCAGGCGGCCGCGCCCGGTCAGGATCGGGCCGAGTGGGCGGTGCAGGCTGGTGTCGCTCCCGGCCCGGCCGAGCCGAATGGTTCGAGGCTTCAGGCCGGCTGACGGTCGGCCGCGGCCCCGCGCCGGCCGGGGAGTCGCTCGGCGAGCTGTTGGGCGCGGGCCGCGGTAAACGGTTGGGTGGTCCGGCGGACCAGGGCCGGGGAGAACCTCGACATGGCGTAGCCGAACCAGGCCTCGGGGCGCACCGGGACGACCGCGAGGTCGAGCCGGACTGCGGCTTTGACCGCTAACGCGACCTCGCGGGGATCGGCGATGGGCACGGGCAGGCGAGCTTCCAGGTCGCGTAGCCGTTGGAGGGCTCGGCGCCCTTCCTCGAGCTCAGCCTCGTCCACCCCGACGACCACACCGTCGCGGCCGATGTTGGTGTTGATGAAGCCCGGACAGATGGCCGTGACACCGATGCCGTGCGCCCCGAGCTCGGTCCGGAGGCACTCGCTGAGCATCTTGACGCCCGCCTTGGAGACGCAGTACGCGGGTAGCGAGGGGACGGGGGTAAACGCCGCAGCCGAGGCGATGTTGACAATATGGCCGCCGCTCCCACGATCGACCATCTGGCGGCCGAAGACCCGACACCCGTGAATGACCCCGAACAGGTTGACGCCCAGTTGGCGCTCCCAGTCCGCCGCGGTGTGGTCGAGGAAGCTGCCGACGACGACAATGCCGGCATTGTTGACCAACACGTCCGGCACGCCGTAGCGGTCACGGACGACGGTGGCGAGCTCCTCCCAGGCATCGGCGCTGGTTACGTCGAGGCGGTGGGCATCACCGCTGCCGCCGCTGGCCCGGAGGGCCTCGACCGTCTCGCCGGCGGCCAGATCGTCGATGTCGGTGACGATGACCGTCGTCGCCTCGTCCCTCGCGAACTCCCGAGCGATCGCACGGCCGATGCCGCTACCCGCGCCCGTGACAAGAACCGTTTGGATGCGGCGTAGGTTGAGGCGCACGGCGCGTCAGTTGCTCGCCGCGGCGCGGCGCCGCTTCGCCGGGGCTCGGTCATCGGCGAGGGACGGGGGATTCGACGCCAGATAGGCGGCGGCGCGCCGGTCGTCGCCGACCTTCGACGGGTGATGATTGGGGAGCAGGTAGCCGGGGAGCCGGACGGCGACGTCGAGGATCGAAGGGACCCGGCGGGCTCGGGCGGCCTCCAGGTGCTGGCGAAGGCTGAACGGGTGGCCGAAATCGGGATCGGCCTGCATCAGCTGGCTGGTGACCCCGAACAGGACGAACGGCATGAGCAGGAAGGCGGGCAGCGCAAACGCCACGCGCATGGCGTAGGTACCGCCGAGGTGCCGGTAGACATCGAAGGGGACGGACCGGTGTTCGAGTTCCTCGACCGCGTGCCAGCGCAGGAGCGCAGCCATCTGCGGGTCGACCGCGTCCGCATGCGTCTTGTCGTCGTCAAGGGCGATGTCGGCGAGGACCGCGGTCACGTGCTCGGCCAGGACGACCTGGCTCAGCCACAACAGCACGGCCTGTCGGCGCAGCGGCTCAGGAAGCGCCTTGACCCGGCGGTTGAGCTGCTCCCGCCGGCGGTCGGCCGCCTCCACCCCGGCCCGGATCTGGGGGATGGAAAACAGGTCGAGGCGCTCGGCTGCCTTCTCGTGCATGCGGGCGTGCGTCGATTCCTGGCCAACAAACCCGCGGGCATCGGCGAGGAGCTGGGCGTCGGTGATGTAGGGCATGGCCGCCCGTACCCCGTCGACGAAGAAGCGCTCGCCGGCGGGGATCCCGTAATGCAGGATGTTGAGCGTGTGGGTCGACTGCGGGTCGCCCAGCACCCAGTACTTCGGACTCTGGGAGAAATCGAGCTTGGGTTGGCGCGCCCGAACGCGAGGACGCGGGCCTTCGGTGACGGTCATGGGTGTGCTCCTCTGCTGAGACGGGCGCCCGAGGCGCGGACAGGGGGCGGGGACGGCGTCGCGCGGTAGCTGCTGTAGCGGTAGTGGTCGGCGTAGCGGCGGATCTCCTCACCCGGCGCAAACAACCGGGACCAATCCGAGCGCTGCTCGAACGAGAAGCTGAACCGGCACTTGGCGGTCGAGAGCCTCGTTCCTGGCCAATGCGCTACCCTCCCCTGACAGCAGTGACGTTCTTTACAAACGTTACATCTTTGATATGAACGTATCATAGCCAGCCCGATGATCGCCAACCATCTGTGAATGCGCTCCAGCTCCTGACCCGGGCGTTCGCGTCCCGCCACGAAGAACCCTTGGACAGCGACGCCACCGCGTCTCGCATCCTCGACGCCGCCCGGCGTCAGATCGAGCTGTTCGGTATCCGTCGCACCACCATGGAGGACATCGCCCGCCGTTCTGGCATCTCGCGAGTCACCGTCTACCGGCATTTTCCGACCAAGGACCGGCTGGTCGAGGCGGTCGTCCTCCGCGAGGTCCACCGATTTTTGGCCGAGCTAGGCGCCCTCCTCGACCAGTTCGACTCCGAGGAGGACCGGATCATCGAGGGCTTCGTCTTTACCGTCGGTGCCCTCCGCCAGCACTCCCTGCTGCAACGCCTCCTCCATGGCGAACCGGAGCTGTTCCTGCCGCAGCTCACCATCGAGGCGGGCCCCATACTGGCCTTGGCCCGCACCCTCATCGTCGACTACGTCAAGCGGCGGGGCTGGTCGTTGCTGAGCGACGACGAGCTTTCCTTCGCGGCGGAGACCGGCGTTCGACTGGCGCTGTCCTTGGTGCTGACCCCCGACAGCTTCCTCGACCTCGATGACCCCGATCGGTTACGGAAGCTGGCCCGGCACTACCTCGCACCCTTCGCCGACGGCGAGGTGCTCCATCTGGTGATAGCCAAGACCACCAAGCCCTCCAAGCGACGCTAAGAGCAGCCCTTTGTCCGGGGCTCTTGCAGGTCCGACCCGCTTTACTATACTACGAGTATGAAATTCATTGGCAGGCGCGGTGCGCCCGGTCCGGGCCGCCCTCGAACGGGCCTTCTCCCGCGGCTGGCCCCCGAGCCGGGTGGCGCGAGCCATCGTCCGGTCGGTCCGGTCCGACCTGGCGATCGTGCCTGTAGGCCCGGAGGCGTGGATCGGCTACTGGACCTCCCGGCTTTCGCCGCGGCTGGTCGGTTTGGCGGCCAAGCAGGCCCTGTCGACGGAACGTATCGAGCTCGCCATGCGCCGGACCCCCAAGCGCCTGCGCGATCGCATCACGGCGTGACCACCGCTCCGGTCCACCGCACCGTCGCCGGCCAAGGGGTGCGCCTCGCTGTCGCGGAGCGGGGCCTCGAGCACGAAACCGCCATCGTGATGATCCACGGGTGGCCGGATACCAAGGCGCTCTGGAACCCCATCGCCGACCACTTGGCCGCCGACTACCACGTCGTCACCTATGACGTTCGGGGCGCCGGCGAGTCCGGCCACCCGACCGAACGCGACGCCTACCGGATCGAGGTCCTGGTCGAGGACCTCGCGGCCATCATCGACGCCACGAGCACCGGGCCAGTACATCTCGTCGGCCACGACTGGGGAGCGGTGCAAGGCTGGGAGGCGGCCGGTATCGACTTTGGCGGCTGGCTGGCGTCGTTTACCTCCATCTCCGGGCCGAGCCTCGACCACAGCGGCTACGCCATCCGAGCCCAGCTGCGCGGCGGCCCTCGCGCTCTGGTCGCGCTGGCCGACCAAGTGATGCGGTTCGGCTACATCTTGACCTTCGCCACGCCCGTACCCCGGCGCATCCGGCGATCCGGACCGACTAGCCGGATCAACCGCTCCGCCCGCCGTTTCCTGGCCCGGGCGCTGCAACTCGTCGAGCACCACCCGCCCGACCCTGACCACCCGGCGCCGGCGGTCGCCTGGGATGCGGCCCACGGCACCCAGATGTACCTGGCCAACATCCTGCGAAGACTGCGTTACCCCAATGAGCGAGCCACCGATGTCCCGGTCCAGATCATCGAGGCTACCCGGGACCCGGTCGTGAGGAAGTTGTCGATCGACGCGTCGGAGCCGTGGGTCGCCAACCTGCGGCGCCGGCACCTGCCGGGCGGCCACTGGATGGTCCGCAGCCACCCCACCGAGATCGCGGCGTGGATCGCCGAGTTCGTGAAGTTCACTTCAGGCGGCCACCAATCTACCGAACTGTGCGACACCCGGGTCGACGGCCATCTCCCGCGCCGCGCCTGACCGGTGCCACCGCCGCAGGCGGCCCCCTCGAGTCGGCTCCGCTGGCAGTGGCGCCGGCCTTCCTGCCTGGGGCTGGGACAAGTCCTTCTGGGTAGCATTTGGCCTTCTCGGTAGCCGGGACGACCCAAATGGGGCGCCCACGCTTCAAAGAAGCGGGATGTCACCAAGAACGGTGGATGAAATATCATGAAATAGGATCAAGTACCGGTCCTACGGACGTCCGCCGGCGCCGCCCGTAACGCCGCGACCACGGTGCGACCATCGTCGTGGTCGGGAGGTCCGGTCGTCCGTTCTCCAACTTCTCGGCGCAGGCGGCTCGGTCAGCTCCCTCGCCCAGGGGACGCCGCCTCGACGAGTCCGGCCCGGATGACCGACGACAAGGTTCGCACCAGTCGCTCTTTGCTCGGCTTGCGGGTAGCCAGCCAGGACTCAACGGCGGCGAACACGAAGCCGAACACACCGTCGGTGAGGACGGAGAGCTCGTCTCTGCGCACCTTGGGCGCCACGAACCCGACGATGAGCGACGCCCGCTCGTGGATGACGCGCACCAGGGCATTGTCCAGAAAACCGCGATCGCTCATCCGGAAGTTGCGAACCAGGAAGGCATACAGCTGGGGCTCGTCGTCGATGAGGGTCACCAATGCGTCGACGATGGAACCGATGACACCTTCTACGTCAAAGGTTCCCCCCGCGGCCAGCCTGGCCATCACCGTTCGCTCCACCTCTTCGGCCAGGACGACTGCGATGGCGTCGACCACCCCGAGCTTCCCACCGAACTCGGAGTAGAGGACGGGCTTGCTGACCCCGGCGTATTCCGCCATCTCGTCGATGGACGCGTCAGCGCCCCGCTCGCGCACGGCCTCCATGGCCGCCTCGATCAAACGGCTGCGATGTGCTGCCCGCTGTACGTCGGTGCGAGGTGGCCGCCCCCTCGGGCGCCGGTCGGCATCCACCACGTCGACAACGCCAGCCGGACGTTTGCTAGCCACGCTCAAGGTTGTCACAAACCCCTGGGCTCGGCAGTGACCGCAGCAGGGTGCCAGCACATAACCATACGTATAGTAGGGGAAAATAACCGACCATCGAAGGATCGCCCATCGCCGTGACTTCCGCCCAACCTTCGCCCGCGTGGATCGCCAACAAGCAGGTACTCATCACCGGGGCCACTTCCGGCATCGGCCGGGCCGCGGCCCTCGAGCTGGCGTCCCGCGGCGCCCAGCTCAATGTCATCGCCCGCGACCAGGCCAAGGCCCGGGCCTTGGCCGATGAGATCGCCCAGATCTCCAACAGCACCAGCGTCCGGTTCTTCCACGCCGACCTGGCGGACCTCGACGAGGTTCGGACGGTAGCCAAGACGATCGGCAGTGAGCTCGGGCCTATTGACATCCTGGTCAACAACGCAGGTGTGGCAGCCCGATGGCCCCGCGTCACGACCGAAGGCCGGGACGAGATGCTCACCGCCAACTACCTCGGCCCCTTTGTCCTCACCCACTTGCTGCTCGATCAAGTCCTGGCCGCATCACCGGCGCGCATCGTCATCACCGGGTCTGAGGCCCATCGGATGACCGGGCCATTCGACGCCGAGCGGTTCGAGCACCTCGGTCAGTACTCCGGGTTGGCCGCTCAGCTCGCCTACGGGCGGACCAAGCTCCTCGACATCCTGTTCGCCGACGAGCTGGCCGCCCGCCTCGCCGGTACGGGAGTGACCGTCAACAGCTTCTGCCCCGGCTTGGTTAGCACTGGCCTCACTCGCGACGTGCCCGGCGCCGACCGCCTTGGTCGGCTCCTCTCCGCGACCCCTTTGATCCGCACCCCCAAGCAGGGCGCCCGCATGCTGATCCATCTCGCCGCCGATGCAGAAGTGGACGGGGTGACCGGCCGGTTCTGGACCTCGACTCCCGGCCTGGGCCTGCTGCCTGCCGTCGCCGCTCGGCGCCACCCGGCCGTGGCTGAGCGGGTGTACCGACGAACCTGCGACCTGGTCGGCATCAAGGAGCTGACAGCATGAGCAGACTGTGAGCGACGTATCGACTCCCCGGCGGATAAGCGCACCCAGCCCGAGACTGCTGTGGCTGGAACAGCGCGTCGTGCTCGAGTTCGCATCGTTGGGCCTGGCCGCTCCCTGGCTGGCAGGCGTCGATCGGGGCGACGGGCACCCGGTGCTCGTCCTGCCCGGCTTCGGCGCCGGGGACGGCGAAACCCGGTTCCTGCGCCGGCAGCTACGAAGATGGGGGTACTGGGCCCACGGCTGGCAGCAAGGGCGCAACCTGGGTCCAACTCCCAACGTGCAAGCCGGCCTGGTCCAACGGCTGGCATCGCTGTACCGCCACCACAACCGCAAGGTGAGCTTGGTGGGTTGGAGCCTCGGCGGCATCTACGGGCGTGAGCTGGCCCGAGCCTTCCCGGGCCAGGTGCGCAGTGTCATCACGCTGGCCAGCCCGTACCGCCTGCGCCTCGACGACCGCAGCTCCATCTCCCCGTTGGTCGAACGCCTCACCGGAGACCGTCCTCCGGCCGCCCGCGACGGCTGGCCGCCGGAGGACGACCGGGCGCCACTCACGGTACCCGCCACCTCCATCTACAGCCGGACCGACGGAATCGTGCGGTGGCACGCCTGCATCGACCGAGAGGGGCCAAGGCGAGAGAACGTGGAGGTGCTGAGCAGCCACGTCGGCCTGGCGGTCAACCCTTCCGTGCTCTACGTGATCGGTGACCGGTTGGCCCAACCGGAGGGGACCTGGTCCCCGTTTCGCCCGCCGCCGCGACTGCGCCGGCTGTACCCGGCGCCGGCGGCGTGGGACGACGCGGGCGGTGGCAGCCGCGGTCAAGGCGCCAAGTGACATAGGTCACCGGCGAGGCGGCATTTTTACTCTACCGCGCGTAGAAGAAGTGAGGTATGGTTCTTCGTATACCCGCGCAGGGGAAGGGAGCACATGACGCCTGGCGCCAAGCACGTACGGGTCCTCATCGTCGGTAGCGGCTTCTCCGGCTTGGCCGCGTCGATCAAACTGGCTGAGCGAGGGGTCGAGCACATCGTCGTCGAGCGGCGCGCCGATGTCGGCGGCACCTGGTACGACAACACCTACCCGGGGTGCCGCTGCGACGTTCCCTCACCGCTGTATTCGTTCTCGTTTGCCCCCAACCCGAACTGGAGCGAGCTGTACTCGCCGCAACCTGAGATCCAGGCGTATCTCCGCGCCACGGCGGAGCGTTTCAACGTGTTGCCCCGGATCCGCTTCGGCGTCACCATGCTGGACGCCTCCTGGGAGGACGCGGCGAGGCACTGGGCCGTGCAAACCTCGGCCGGTCCCATCACCTGCGAGGTGCTGATCCTCGGCACCGGACCGCTCAGTGAGCCCAAGTACCCGGAGATCGAAGGGCTCGACGCCTTCGACGGCCCGGTGCTGCACTCGGCCAGATGGGACCCCGGTGTCGAGCTGGACGGCAAGCGGGTGGCGGTGGTCGGGACGGGGGCAAGCGCCATCCAGATCGTGCCGCACGTGCAACGCCAGGCGAGCCAGCTCCATTTGTTCCAGCGCACGCCGGCGTGGGTGCTTCCGCACCCCAACCGACCTATCTCGGCGCAGGAGAGGGCCCTGTTCCGGCGGGTCCCGCTCGCCCAGAAGGCGGTGCGAGGCGGGATCTACACCCTCGCAGAAGGGGCCGCCATCGCCCTGACGCGCCGGCCGCGGCTGACCCGGGCGCTGCGACGGGTCGCCCTGGCCCACCTGCACCGGCAGGTCAAGGACCCCGAGAAACGCCGCCAGCTCACCCCCACCTACCTCCCGGGGTGCAAGCGCCTGCTCCCGTCAGACGACTTCTACCCGGCTGTCGCCCAGCCCAACGTCCAGATCGTCACCTCGGGCATCGCCCGGGTGGACGGGAAGGACATCGTCACCGCCGACGGCAACCGCCACACCGTCGATGCCATCATCCTGGGCACCGGATTCCACGTGACCGACAACCCGATGATGGACGATGTGCGCGGCCGCGTGGGCGCCTCGCTCGCCAAGGTATGGGCCGAGTACGGCATGGGCGCCTACCTCGGCTCGACCGTCCCTGGCTTTCCCAACATGTTCTTCCTCGCGGGTCCCAACACCGGCATCGGCCACACCTCGCTCGTGGTCATGATCGAGGCCCAGGTGCGCTATCTCTTGGGCTGCCTGGACGAACTGGACCGTCGCGGTGCCAACAGCTTCGAAGTCAGACCCGACGCCTACGCCGCCTACAACGCCGAACTCCAGCAGCGGATGGCCCGCACGGTGTGGACCACCGGCGGCTGCGCCAGTTGGTACCTCGACGACAAGGGGCGCAACCCGACGCTATGGCCGGACTTCACGTTCAACTTCATCCGGCGCACCCGACGATTCGACTCGGGCAGCTACGAATTCCGGGCTGCGTAGAGCCGTGTCCACCCTGAGCACTCTCAACACTGCCGATCGCTACGCTGGCGATCGCGCCGCGGCAGTCACCCGCCTGTTCGACCGGTTGTCCGGCGTCTACGACACCGCCTTGGTCCAGTCGGTTATGTACCGGCCGCCGCAGGACGAGATCATCGCCGAGCTGGGCCGGCGCCGGGCCCGGCGAATCGCCGACGTCGGCTGCGGCACCGGGATCCTGGCCACCCGGATCTGGTCCGAGCTCCCTGTCGAGGTCGTCTACGGCTGCGACGCATCGGAGGGGATGCTGGCGCAGGCCCGGGCTCGCACCGACGCGGTCACCTGGCTGCTGGCGCGATCGGAGAAGCTGCCGCTCCCCGACGACTCTCTCGATGCGGTGGTGTCCTCCCACGCCTTCCACTTCTTCGACCAGCCCGCGGCCCTGACCGAGTTCCACCGGGTGCTGGCTCCCGGCGGCTGCGTCATCGTGGTCATCGTCAACCCCCGTACTCGTTTCGGGAGCAGGATGACATCACTGTCGACAGGGCGCGCCGGGCACTTTCCTGACGAACGCTCGATGCGCCGGCTGATGCTCGACGCGGGCTTCGCCACCGTGGATCAACGCCGGGTGCGGCGGGGATCCGTCGGCGTCCTCTCCCCCGACCTCGTCACCGTTGCCCAGGTTGCGCCGTAGGACCCTCGCCAAAGCGCATGTCACGATCAAGGAGTCACCTATGAGCACCGTTTCCACCGCCACCAGACCAACCGGGATTCCGGTCCGCCGGCCCAACGTCGATCTGGCCCAGGCGGACATCGAACGCTGGATCGTGCCGGGGGATCCGCTCTTCAGCCACCTCCTGGCGGCGCTGTCGGCGGTGTTCCCCAATGGCGAAGACTTCTTCGTCGAATCCGTCCGCAACTACCGCAGCAAAGTCGAGGACGACCCGGAGATGAAAGCCAGGGTCAAAGGCTTTATCGGGCAGGAGGCCATGCACGGTCGCGAGCACCGCGCCTTCAATGTGCGCCTGGCAGAGCTGGGTTACCCGACCGTCGCCCTCGACCGGGACATCTTGCGGTCCGCCCGGCGGCTGCAACGACTACCGAAGCCGGTCCAGCTGGCCATCACTTCTGCCTCGGAGCATTTCACTTCCGTACTGGCACGCGCCGTGTTGACAGACGAGCAGACCCGGCGCACGTTGTTCCCGGCGCCGGACGGCGAGTTGCTGATCACCTGGCACGCCCTCGAGGAGCTGGAGCACAAAGACGTTGCCTTCGACCTGCTTCAGACCGTGAGCCGCAGTTACGTCCTGCGCATGCTCGGCTTGTTCCTTGCCGCCGTCGGCTTCGGGCGGGTGGTCGCCGTCGGCTACGCCCGCGGGGTGCTGGCCGATCACCAGTACCTGAGCCGGTCCGCCCTGCGCCGCAACCGACACAACTTCCGGCACCAGCAGATGGTCGGGCCGAGATCCTGGCTGGCCATCGCCGGCTATATCCGCCCCGGCTTCCACCCGCGCCACATCGACACCGACGCCCTCGTGGTCGAGTGGAGGGAGCGGCTCGGCCCCGCCCTCACCCCCAACCGAATCTCGTCTGGGGCGATGTAGTCAGCGGGTCCGGGCCACTGTGGACCTGGACGCCCTGAAGGCCCTTACCGGCTCCTAAAAGGGAAGCCCGTAACTGCAGGTCACCGGCTGGGCGGAGGCCGGGTCCAGGGCGTTGGCGATCATCTGCTCCACGTCGGGGTCGTACGCCTCGCCGATGTGGCCGACGGGATCGTCCGGGCAGGTGGCCTGGATGTAGGCGTTCTTGACGCCCGGTTCATGCACGAATGCGGTGGAGGTGGGCGTGACCAGCTCGTCGGACTTCGAGGCGATGATCGTGTAGTGGACGCCGGGCTGGGCGATCGGGCCCGCGTCCAGCGTGGTGACCGCGGAGCCGCCGGTGATGAGTTCGTCACACGCCTGGCACTCACCGGTGTTGAGCACCAGTCCGATCTCGGGCATCAGGCTGAGGTCTTCACCCACGGTCACCAAGCTGCCAAAGGTGGTGCCGTGCGTGGGCGCGGCGATGGCGACGACCTTGTCGACCTGGCGCGCGTAGCCGTCGACCTTGGGAACCCACAAGGACATAAAAGCTCCCTCCGAGTGCCCGACCAGGTCGACCTTGGTGGCATGCGTCGAGGCCAGCACCTGGTCGATAAACGCCCCAATCTGCGTGCCGGACGCCGGGATGGGGCCGACGGCGCCGACATACGGACCCAGCACTGACGTGGCGCCGTAGGTGGCTCCGTACACGCAGTAACCCGCCGCGGCCAGGTACGGGGCGACGTCTTGGCCAAGGTCCTCGTAGTAGGTCGCACCCAGGCCGTGCAGGAGCACCACTGGTTCGGGGTGCGCCGCACTTGGCTGACAAGCCCAGTTGTTGTAGCCCGACGACGAGGCCGGCGACGAGGCGGACGCCGCCGTGCCCGCGCCCTGGACAGCAGTAGCCAACAGGCCGCCGGCCAGCGCCGCGAGCATGACTTTCGAGACAACGGTTCGCATCGAACTCCCTCGTGATCTACCGGCCCTTGCGGGCCACCGGTTCCTTGGCAGCAGAGCGGCTGCGCCGGCGAGCTGGCGTCTGGCCGCGGACGCCGCCCCGGCCAGAGCGGGCCACGGTGGCGTCGTCGGTGCCGAGGTAGCTGGCGATGACCTCGGGATGCGACAGCACCTCGGCCGGCGTCCCTTCCGAGATGACCCGGCCCAGCTCGAGCGCCACCAGCCGATCGCACAGGGTCGACAACAGGGTCATGTCGTGCTCGATCACCACCATGGCACAGCCGGTCTCGGCGGCCACCCGGCGCAGCAACGGGCCGAGGGCTTCGGTCTCGGCCTGGGCCACCCCGCCGGACGGCTCGTCGAGCAGGAGCAGGGCCGGGCGTTGGGCCATGACGCAGGCCAGCTCCACGATCCGCCGGGTGCCAGTGGACAGCTCGCCGGTGGGCCGGTGGCGGAAGGCGGCCAGCCCGAGTTGCTCGACAATCTCGCCGACCCGTTCGGCGGCGGCCGCTTCGGAGTCGGTAGAGGCGGGCATCCGGAACGCCGCCGCAAAGGGCTCGCGGCTGGCCAGATGTCGCTCGAGGGCAACGGAGATGGTCTCGGCCACGGTGAGGCTGGGAAACAGGCGCGCCTCCTGAAACGAACGGCCCAGGCCGCCCAGGGCGCGCTCGTAGGGCGGAAAGCCGGTGACGTCCTCTCCGTCGATGAGAATCCGCCCTTGATCGGGCGTCAGGAACCCGCAGATCACGTCGAAGAGGGTGGTCTTGCCGGCCCCGTTGTGACCGAGCAGGCCGACGACCTGACCCGGCCGAACTTTGAGGTCGACGTGGTCGATGGCGGTGATCCCGCCGAACCGCTTGACCAGGTCCATGCACTCGAGCGCCGGCTCGAACTCAGCGTCCCGCGCATCGGCCGGCCCCACGCCGGCGGCCTGACGCCCCCGCCGGGCCATCGAATTGCCGTTGGTGGCCAGCTCCGCCGCCGGCTGGCTGCCGGCGGCGCCGATGAACACGGCGCGGAGCAGATCCGGGCGATCGAGCAGCTCCGCGGCCGGCCCGGTGAAGCGCACCTGGCCCTTCTCCAGGAACGTCGCCCGCTCGGCCAGCAGTAGGGCGACGTTGAGGGACTGCTCCACGATGAGGATGGTGGCGCCATCCCGGTGGATACCGCGCACCGCGTCGAGGAGGGTGGCCACGATAGTGGGGGCCAGCCCGAGCGACAGCTCGTCGATGCACAGCAGCTTGGGTTTGACGAGGAACGCCATGGCCAGGGAGAGCATCTGCTGCTCGCCTCCCGACAGGTTTCCAGCGAGCTGACCGGCTCGTTCGTCGAGGATGGGAAAAAGGGTCGTGGCGCGTTCCCGGGCTTCCTCTGCCGCAGTCCGGTCCCGGCGCAGGGGCCACGAAGCCACCCGGAGGTTCTCCGAGACGGTCAACGAGGCGAAGATGCCGCGGCCGCCGGGCATCATCGTCAGGCCCTGATTGGCAATGGCCTCGGTGGCGTCGGCGGTGATGTCACGCCCGGCGAAGGTGACGCGGCCTTTGCTGGCGGGGAGCAGACCGGTCACCGACCTGAGGAGGCTGGATTTGCCGGCTCCGTTGGTGCCCAGCAGCGCCACGATCTCGCCTTGGCGGACGGTCAGGTCGACCCCAAAGAGGACCTGCATCTGCCCGTAGGCGGCGTTGACCCCCGAGCAGCGCAGCAGCACGCCGTCATCGGCGCGGTCCACGTCGGCGGCGGCAGGAACGACCACGACCGGCGTGCCCATAGGGGGTGTCTGGTCGTTGCCGGCATCATCGTCGGCGTCGGCCCACACGCTGGTGTCGATCCCTCGCCGGCGGGCCAGGGAAACCAAGAGCCGGTCCCGCGCCCGTTCGTACAAACCAGCGAGCCCCGCGGGGAACACCATCAGTACCACCAGCAGGCCGACGCCGGTCAGCACGATCTGCAGGTTGGGGAACTCGATGCCGAGCCATTGGATGAGTGCCACACCCGCGAGCGAGCCCGCGATCGACGACAGCCCTCCGATGACGACCATGGAGAACACGGTGATGCTGTCGACGGGCTGAAAGGTCTGGTAACCGACACCGTTGAGGATCACCACGTACAGGGCCCCTGCCACCCCGGCGATCGCCCCGGAGATCATGAACGCCACCAGCCGGGTCCGGGTCGTCGGCACCGAGGCCGCCTCGGCGGCGCGCAGGTTATCCCGGGTGGCCAGGATGACCCGACCCGGCCGGGCCTGGCGGATACCTCGGGTGAGCACGGCCGCCACGACGAGCACCCCGAGACACAGCAGGTACAGGTCTCCCTCCCCGTGGAGGTTGAACCGCTTCCACAAGACCGGGCGCACGACCGAGGCGGGCAGCTCCTGGCTGAAGTTGGACGGGTTGAAGAAGAAGTCGTTGGCCGCGACCGCGAAGGCCAGCGTGGTGACAGCCAGGTACATGCCGCGCACCCGCAGGGCCGGAAGACCCAACACCAACGAGACGGCCGCGCCCGCGACGCCCGCCGCCACTAGTGACAGGAAGAAATCCAGGTTGAGGTGCACCATCAGGTCGCCGGCCGCGACAGAGCCCACGCCGACGAGGGCCATCTGGCCCAGGCTGACCGTCCCGGTCCACCCGGACAGGACCACCAGTGACAAGGCGGCCATCCCGAACACCAGGCCGACGCTCACCTCGTCGAGGCGGGCGGCCGGCAAGAAGGCCGGCAGCGACAGCGCGATCGCGGCCAGCACTACCAGGCTCCCGATCCTGGCGAGCCGCACCTCGCGGAGGTTGCGCAGCACCTCGGGAATGGGTCGCAGGGCGCCGGCGGCCGACCACGAGCCCTCGTCGGCGGCTTCGGCCCGGCTCTCGGATCGACGCTGCGTCAGCAAGGCGATCAGGATGACGACGAGGAACACCAACGTCTCGATCGACTGCTTGGAGACGTTGAGACGGACGAGCTCCTCGAGCACGCCCAACCAGATCGCGGCCAGGAATGCCACCAGCAGGGAGTCCATGCGGGCCACGACCGCGGCTGCCAGCGGGGCCAGCAGGATGGCCGGACCGGCCGCGGCGTCGAGGGGCACGCCCGCGGAGGGCGCCTGCAACATGACCGCCAGAGCCGCAACCACCCCGCTGATGACCCACACCCCGAGCAGCAGCCGGCGGGCCGGGATGCCGACCAGACGGGCGCGGTCGGGGTTGTCGGCAATAGCCCGGACTGCCCGGCCCGCGTCGGTGCCGAGCAAGAACCACGATACGGCTACCACGACGAGGGGGACGGCAGCCACGATGACGAGGTCGTTGCCGTCGAAGAGCACTGGCTTGATCTCGGTGTGCCAGCTGGAGAGGCCAGTCCGAAAACTCGGAATGAGCGCCGGGCCGTGCAGGTAGCGGGGGACGTACAGAGCGATGCCGCCCAGGAGTTGCGCCAACCCGACGGTGGCCACGGTTAGAACCAGCCGGGGCGCGTTCGCGAACCGCCAGGTGACCAGCGCGCCGACCCCCAGACCCACCAGCGCGCCCAGCACCAGGGCCAGCACGACCACCACGAACCACGGCCACCCATGGCTGATGTACAGCGACGCCGCGATCCCCGCCGGCAAACCACCCATGGCGCCGTACGAGAAGTTGATGGCTCGCGTCACCCGGAACGTCAAAACCAGGCCCATGGCCAGCAGCCCGTTGAGGCTGCCGTAGAGCACCCCATAGAGCACGGTGCCCATCGGGACGCGGTGCGGGTCGATCTGGGTGAGGACCAGGACCAGCACCACCGCGCCGGCGCTGCGTGCCACCGGCCGGTTGCGGATGACCCGCCCGGCGAGCAAATTCATTGAGGGCCGTTCGGGAACACCGGCGGCGTGCCAGTCGGCACGTCGCTGGAGGTGTACCACGTCGAGCCGACCACCCAGCTCCCTTTTTCACCGTCGAATGCGGAAGTAGCGTTGGGATCCCACCACTCGAAACGGAACTGGTGCTGGGGGGTGAACTCACCGGTGCCGCCCACGTCGAACGACCACGGCCCGTACTCGCCGTCTCCGCCGCTGTAGTTGAACATGCCCTGCTCGAAGGTCTGCGGCGTCAGATCCGGCCCAGCCCCCTGGATGCCGATGGCCAGCATGTAGAGATCCTCGTAGAGCAGGTCGACGATGTGGGCTGGCGGGTTGTCGGGGTCGACGGACTTGGCCGCGAAGTAACCGAGCGACGAGCCGTACGGCGGGACGGTGCCGTTGTTGGTCTGCCCCGCGGCGTGGGCCCACACGTTCTGGTCGAACAGCTGGGCCACCAGGTCCTCGTCGGTGAAGGCGGCCCCGATGTTGGCCCATTCCGGTTCGTAGCGGGCGTTGTACAGGTCGCCGGTCAGGTACACCAGGGTGATGGGGTCGCAGCCGCAGAAGACCGTGGTGATCCCGTCGTTGACGATCTGCTGCTCCAGGCTGCCCGCCTCCTGGGAGAGCTGGGACAGGTCCAGGGTGTAACTCAGGTTGGCCGCGACCGGATGCCCGGCTTTGGCCAGGGCGGACGTCACCTGCGCCGCGCACTGCTGGTACACGGGGTTGTCCGGGGCCAGCACCGCGATCTTGCGCGGCCGCCCGTTGGCCACGCCGGTTCCCGCAAAACTCACGTTCTGGCCGGCGATCTCTCGGACGGCCACGGCGGCGCCCTCGTTGCCGAGGTCGGTGCAGTTGGGGAAGAAGCTCCACGAGTAAGGGGCCTGTGACTCGAACCACTGCTGCGACATGTACGGAGCCCCGATGTTGACGACCTTCTGGGCCGAAAGGGCCTGGGCGTAGGGCTGCGAGAGGGCGCTGATGTCCGCGAACGCTTTGATCGAGTCCGCCGCGGTCAGGGCGTCGGCGTCGGCCTGCGCTTGCCCGCCGTCGGTGACCTCCTCGGTGAGCTGGCCCTGGCCGTGGAAGCTCTGGAGCACGAGCTTGCGCCCGTAGAACTGGAAGTGGTCGTTGAAGTAGGTGATCAGGTCCCCGAGGGTGCGGTAGATGCTGGCGGGGGTGTCGGTGAACTCGCTGGCGTTGTACTTGCCGGCGATCTCCTGGATGGCGGCGTCGACGCTGGTGATGTTGTCGGCGGGGATGCGGTAACTGATGGTGATGTGCGAAGCGGTTACGCCGCGGCTGGTGGCCCCTCCGTTGCTGCCAGAAAAGCGGACGCACCGCGGCGAGTACGGGTCACCCGCGACCTGCGGGCCCGAGCACGCCGCCACCACCCCGGGCGCCTGGACCGGACCGGTGCTGGCCCCGGTGCCGCCTCCGCCTCCGCCGCCCGCCTTGGCGCCGGAGCCACCCGAGGAGGACCCCACCGCGCCCGTCCTGCTCCCTGACGCGCTGACGCCACCACTCCCGGCCACCGCGCCGGCGGCAGCCGGGGTGGTGGCATTGCCCGAGACGGGAAGCCCCGTCGCCGGGCCCAAACCCTGCGTGCTCGACCCGCCGCCGCTGCCGACTCCCACGGAGGACACGTTCTGCTCGGGCGCGACCGTCGGCACCATCAGCGCCATCAACAGGAATGCGGCCGCGATGACCACCGCGGGGCCGTAGCCCAGCAGCAGGCGCCGGTCGGGCGGACGCAGCCGAGACACCAGGTCTCTTCCGGTTTGGTGCGGGGCTGTCATCCGTTGGCCCTCCTGGGCTGGTGTCGACGCCGGGTTCGGTGGCTGTGGCGGATGTCAGCGGCCAGGAGGCCCCCGCCCAGGACCACCACGACCCCGGCGGCCAGCGATCCCAGCCCCCGCGAGCATCCCGGGCTTCCAGCCGGGCTGGTCGTCACGCAGCGCACCAGATCGCCCACCGAGGCTGCGGAGGCCGCGGGGCGCGAACCGCCCAGGCCGACAGTCGTCTGGGTGGCGGTGGGCGATTGCGCCGCCACCGGGGTGGCGGGGCTGGCGACCGTCGAGCTGGAACTCCCTGGGGACGTGGCCCCGACCGACAGGGCTGCTGTCGAGGACGGACCCTTGGCAAGCGTGGTTGGCGCGCTGGGCACGGGCGGCAGCGGGGTGAGCGGCGGCGAGACGGACCCGCTGACGTCGAACGGGTCGGTGAAGTCAGGCGCGGCCTGGGTGTCCGCGCTGGCCCCGCCGAAGTCCAAGTCGATGCCGCCCGCCCCCTCTAAGGCACCCAGCCCCACGTTGATGACCGTGTCGGACGGGTTGGCCAGCTGGCCGAGGAGGTCCTGGATGTTGCTGCAGTCGGCCCCGGAGCCCGACTCGGTCGCCAACAAATTCTCGAGATCCGAGACGCCCTTGGCCGTAGGAGCCAGCAAGCTGTTGTCCAGCGGCGAACCGGTGAAGTGCAGCTGGAGCGGTCCGATAGCGACCGTCTGGGTGGCCGGGTCCGTCGAGGAGACCGGTAGGACGAGGGTCAACCCGAACAACCCGATCACGGCGTTGATCTCCTGGACGACTGTCGCCGGCGCCTCGGAGCTCGGCAGCGTCAAGGGAATGCCGTGGGCGTCGATGGTGACCGAACCGAAGCTGAAGGTGCCCGTGGATACGTCCGTGTGGCCCGAATGCTGGCTAGCTGTCCAGCTCAAGCCGTCCATCTGCACCAGTCCGCCTACCAGGCTGACGTTCTCGGTCACCGCCGCGTCTGCTTCCTGCTCGGTTCCGGCCAAGTAGCGCACCGCGCTCGTCGCCGTGCCCGTCACGTCGACGACGTTGGATAGCGTCTGGGTCACCGGGGTGGTGGCGGCCGTGGCGTACTCCGGGGCGGCGGACACGCCCACGGCCTCGTTGCCAGCCGCCGAGTTGTTGGAGGTACTTGCCGCCCCGTTGGCGGTGTCAGCGGTCAACGGCTGCGGCTGGGCGCTTTCCGGATAGTACTCAGTGCCGCACAACGGGCTGTTGGCGAGGAGCACCCCCAGGCCACCGAGGTTGATCCGCGCCGAGGTGGCCTGGGCTTCGTTTTGCAGGTAGGCCGTGCTGGCCTGGCCGGCGGTGGTGGTCAGCGACAACCCGCTGGCCTGAGCAACGACACCGAGAACGGCCGAGTTGGCCGCCGCCGTCCATGGCGTCACCGTCGCCGACGCGGCGCCGGCGGGGCCGGCCGCAAACTCGAACTGGGCCGCCACCAGACCCGCCGCTCCCATCACCACCGCGGTGGCGAAGCCGGCGCGCCGCCACCTCCACCCCGCTGAGGGCCTGACCCGACCTATGGCCACCTAACCAACTCCCCCAGATGTGATACCGGTTCCCCCCGGGACGTACGACCGTAAGAGCCAACCAAATCTAGATATTCTACGTCGGGTAGTCAAATCGACGCTGACGCTTCCCCTTGTGTTCGGCGGCACCCGCCCGGTGACCTGCTTAGCGCCGGCGACGAGACAAGTTCAGCGAGGGAGAAGCACGTCTAAGGTGTCGCCGATCATGACCGATCAGCTGGAGGGCTTCACCCGGGAGACGTTCGCCGCCGGCGGGACTACCCATGACATCTACCGGGCCGGATCCGGGCCAGCCGTGCTGGTACTGGCCGAGATGCCCGGCATCACGCCCGGCGTCCTGGCGTTCGCCAGGCGGGTGGTCGGCTTGGGTTGCACCGCCGTTCTTCCACACCTCTTCGGCCAACCGGGACGCCCACCGAGCGGCTCCTACGCCGCTCGATCGCTGGTCGAAGTGTGCATCTCCCGGGAGTTCTCTGGCTTCGCCCTGGGGCGCTCCAGCCCGGTCATCGCCTGGCTGCGGGCCCTGGCTGCGACCGAGCACGAACGTTGCGCTGGCCCTGGCGTTGGCGTGGTGGGCATGTGCTACACGGGCGGGTTCGGCCTGGCTATGACCGTTGAGGACGCGGTGGTGGCGCCGGTCCTCAGCCAACCGTCACTCCCGTTCGCTCTCGGCGCCGCCCGCAAGTCGGACATCCAGGTCTCGGCGACGGACTGGACCAGGATCCAATCGCGGGCCCAAGACGAGGGCCTGTGCGTCCTGGGCTTGCGTTTTACCGGTGACAAGCTGGTGCCGAAGGAGCGGTTCCAGTTGCTCCGCGACAAGCTCGGCGACCGCTTCATCGGGGTCGAGCTGGATTCCTCGCCAGGGAACCCGCACGGGCACCCGCGGATCGCTCACTCCGTCCTCACCGAGCACCTTGACGATCGCGAAGGGACCCCGACCAGAGCGGCGTTGGATCAGGTCCTCGAGTTTCTGGGCGATCGTTTGGGGGTCACCGCGGCGACGTAGCTGCCAACCCCCAGCGCGCCTCGAAGATCTCGCCCTCCTCGAGAACAAGGCGGCCGTCCCCGTTGCGCAACATGTCAGGAGCACAAGTCATCGGCTCGACAGCGAGCCCTCGTCGGCGGCGGTCAACCTCGGCCAGCGTGTCGCCCGAGTAGATCATCAGATGGGTGAAGGCCCGGTCCATCCACAGGCGGACAGACGAGACCGATCCCTCCGCCGCTCCGTCCCGCGCTCCCTCCCCCGCCGCCTCCGCCGCGCTCAGCTCGACAACCGCCCGGCCATCGCCATCGCGGGCCAGGTCGGTGAACGCCGAGTCGAGCTTGGCGGCACCGATCCGACGGCCGGCCCGGAAGTCGACATCAGTCCCGTCGACCGGACGCGTGCCCGTCGGGAGGCCCCGATCGTCGACCAGGTAGGTGGTCTCGGCCTTCACGGTGACCGCGGCGTCGTCGACCAGGGCGCCGAAGGCGAACAGGTACGGGTGCCATCCGGCGCCGAACGGGCAGGGACCCGCCCCGCCGGGCAGGTTCACCGCGGTGGTACTGACCTCGAGCCCCTCGTCGGACAGCGCATAGGTCACCGACAAGTCGAGGATCCACGGCCACCCCGGCTGCGGGTAAAGCCGGTACGTCAACCGGGCCCGGTCGGCGGCCTCCTCGGCCACCGTCCAGGGCGCCCAGCGCACCAAACCGTGGATGGCATTGTGGTGCTCCGGTTCGGTGAGCGCCGTCTGCAGCGCCCGGCCGTCCCACTCGAAGCGCCCATCCCCGAGCCGGTTGGGCCACGGCATCAGGACCTGACCCCTCCCGCCCGAGCACATCTCGACCTCGCCGTACCCGTCCACGATCCTTGAACCGGCGACCGTGTAGGTCCGCAGGCCGCCGCCGACCTCCACCACCGAGAGCTGCTGATCCCGGTGGGTGAGGATTATCTGGCGACCGGAGGGCGTCGGCATCGGTGCCGATGCTTCCATACACGAGACGCCCGGCGGGCTCCAGGCCGGCGGGGTCCGCCGATGTCGCAGGACCTTTGCAGTCTGGTGACGTGTTAGACCGAAACCCGGTGATTCTCGTAGGAACGCGACATTCTTGGCGTCAAATCATGATGATTAGTGCATGATTTGACGCCAAGAACGACGAAGTCCTACGAGAACGAGTCACAAGTCGCCATCCTGCATCTCGGCAGGCGAGGTGTCACGCCGGCTCGGGAGTGAACTCGACCTGGAGCTCCCGGAGCGTCCGGGCGAAGTAGCCGGGGACAAGCGCCGGCTCGGGGCCGGGAGCGAGACGGAGGTCGGGGATCCGGCGCATCAGCTCCTCGAACATGACCCGCAGCTCCAGGCGGGCCAGGTTGGCGCCCAGGCAGAAGTGGGTGCCAAATCCGAAGGCGACGTGATGGTTGTGCCGGCGGGTGACTTCGAAGCGGTCGGGGTCGTCGAAGACCCGGTCGTCTCGGTTGGCAGCTCCGTACATGAGCAGGACCTCGTCGCCGGCGCGCAGGGTCTGGCCGTGCGCTTCGTGATCAGCCACGACGGTGCGGCGCATGTTGGAGATCGGCGTCACGTACCGAATCGACTCCTCCACGCCGGTGGCGCCCAGGATCGCCGGATCGTCGATCAGCAGCTGACGCTGGTCCGGATGGCGGATGAGGTTGAGCACGGTCTGGCCGATCACCGACCGAGTGGTCTCCGCCCCGCCATCGAGGAGCAGCAGGGCCTCTTGGACAATCTCACCTTCCGGAAGCGGCTCGCCGTCGACGTTGGCATGGACCCAGGCGGAGATGAGGTCCTCCTGCGGGCTGGCGCGGCGGGCCGCGATCAGTTCCAGCGCGGCCTCGGCGAACTCCATCACGACCTCGAATGAGCCGGGCGGCTGGCGGGGGTCGTCGTCGCGATAGCCGGCGGCGGCCATGGTGATCTCCGACCACCGCATGCAGTCACCCCAGCGGTCGGACCCGAAACCCAGGAGCTCGGCGATCACCATGGCCGGTAGGGGAGCGGCCAGGTCTGCAACCACCTCGGCTTCGCCTGAGCCGGCGACGGCGTCGATCAGGCGGGTCACCAGGTCGCGGATCCGCGTCTCGTGCGAACGCACCGCTTTGGGCGTGAACCGGGCCGAGACCAGCTTGCGTTGCTGGAGGTGGCGGGGGTCGTCCTTGTTGATCATGGAGTCGTTCATCTCGATGCGTGGGCGGGAGCCTCTCGCTGAGCTGTAGCGGCTGGTGTCGCGCTCCATGGCCAGCACGTCGCGGTAGCGGGACACGCCCCAGATCTCATTCTCGGGGTCCCAGTACAGCGGGGCCTCGTCGCGCAGCCAGGTGTACGTCGGGTGGGGATCGCCGGCGTAGAAGTCAGGGTCGAGCAAGTTGACCCGGCGCGGCTCGGTGATCGACATTGGCACACCTCCGGCGCCGATGGTAGGGGCGGCCGCCT
>PMHH01000043.1:2245-12583 GCA_003156595.1 Acidimicrobiaceae bacterium | reverse complement strand
GGGCTCGACGCGATCAGGTACCACCAGTCATCCCCGTCCGGCACGGTGTAGCCCTGCACCCGGCAAGTCACCTGGATCGTCGTGTAGTCCCCCACCTCGGGACCTTCAGTACCCCCCGCATCCAGGTAGTCGGTCCACGTATGCGCTGGACCGTCGCCGGTCGCTTCGCTATACGTACTGGACGCCGAGGCAACTGGCGCAACCGCCACCAAGATCGGCAAAAACAATCCAAAAATGCTCAAAAGCACGATCATCCGCTTGCACAGACTTGCAGTCCGGATTGGCACGCCCCGTCCCAAAAGGACTAGGGAAACGGGACAAGCGCCGAGAGTAGCCACGAGCACTCTCGTGCAAGGGATTCGCCGTCTGGCCCACGACTTGGGCATCCCGGCTGCCCGGTGCCAACGCACGAAGCGCCTGCAGGCGAACTGAGCAGGACCTTCCGCAGAGTCCATCCCCCAATGCCCCTTCTGTCGCTTGCGAGTAGTTTGTCCGAACGCGTCAGCTATTCGCAACAGCGGTGCGAGGTACCGATGAGGAGTGCTTACGGACCGTCGTTCCGAGTCGGAAGCCGAGCGGGTCGCTTCGGAGAGCTGCGAGGTTCTATGTATCGAATCGGCGCCAATCCATTCCCGGCCGGCCAACGACGTCGCATGTCGCAGGAGCTTGGCGGACCAGATCATCATCTTGCTCGTTCTCTCGGCGGCGGCCAGTCCCGCTCAGCGCAAGCTAGGAAGGCCTTGTCGCAGTCCTGTCGCACAAATGGCGCGAGTCGGTTGAGTGACTCCCGGCTGGTGCCGTAGATTTCGCCCGTGGGGCGAGGGTCGCAGGGTTCACCGGAGGCTGGGAGGTACGTTTGCGACCTCCTCATAAACCGCAACCGTTACCGCTCGCTGTGGACTCGGCGAATCGTCCAACCAACCTCGGAGGAGCCAAATCAGGCGGCGGTCGCCCGTGTCATCGCCGACTACCTCGTCGAGTCGGGAGAGCGAGCCGATTCGGAGAGCCTCCACCGCAAGATGAAGGACCGCGTGGCCCGGCTGGTCAGCCATGGCAGTGTGAGCTCCGAGACCCTGGATTGGGTGATCAACGCTTTCGGTATGGAGGACCACCACGCCCACCAGCTCCGGGCAATGTTCCGCGGCGATCCGGAATCCGACTACATGGCCGGCGGCTGGCCGCCGAAGCGATCCTCGCTCACCGAACAGGGACTACGTACGGTGTCGCTGCACGAACTGCACACTTTGGGGCCGGACGGCTGCCCGCACTCCCATCGCACCGTCCAGGTCGTAAGGGCCACCTCGGACGACGTCAGAAGCTACCTGTACCGGTTCGACACGAACGCGCTGAGCGTGGAAGTCGTCCGCGGTGGCCGGCCCGGGCCAGTGACCGACCTCCACAACGGGCTGCACGGGGTGGAGATCACTTTCGACGAGCCGCTGATGAAGGACGAGACCTGTTCGCTCGAGTACGAGACAACCTTCCGATACCGCGAGCCACCGCCACCCGAATTCCGGCGCGGCGTGATCAGCTGCCTCAACAACCTCGAGATCCGGGTCCAGTTCCACGCCGAACGTCCACCCAGGCAGGTGTGGTGGGGAACCTGGGAGGCACTCGAAGGACCGATGGCAGACCGGGAACCGGTCGCCCCCGGGCTGGACCTGGCCGTCCACCGCTACCTAGACGGGGTCGAAACCAGCATCGTCGGGTTCGAATGGGAATGGCCCGACCCAAACGTAACACTGTCCTAGGAGGACCACATGCCCAATCGTTTCCTCGTCGCCGGCGTCGCCGCCCTCACCGCCGGCTCAGTCATCGCCACCGGCATCGCACCCGGCCGGGCCGGCGCGGCTCCGCTCAGCCGCCCGATCGCCGTTCCCGGACTGCGGACCGAGAGGCCCGGTTGCGCTCTTGCCACCCCGCGACCCGGCTACGCGTCATGCCTCGAGATCCTCGTCACTGGCTCAGGCGACCGGCCCCTGTCATCGTCAACGATCGGCTACACACCGTCGCAGTTGCGGGCCGCCTACGGCCTAACCACATTCAGCAAAGACGATGGGGGCGGCAAGACCGTCGCCGTGATCGAGGCCTACAACGACCCCGACGACGAAGCGGACCTGGCCACCTACCGGGCCCAGTTCAAACTGCCGGCGTGCGGTTCCGGCTGCTTCACCGTGGTCAACGAACAGGGACAGTCCTCGCCGCTGCCCACCGAGAACAACCAGGGCTGGGCAGGCGAGCAGTCCCTGGACATGGACATGGTCTCCGCCATATGCCCCAAGTGCCACATCCTCGTGGTCGAAGCGAACAACCAGTCCGACACCAATCTCGGTACCGCCGAGGATACCGCCTCCCGCCTCGGAGCCAACGCCATCTCCAACAGCTTCGGCAGCCCCGAGAAGGCCGCCGACCTCGCTTACGATAAGAAGTACTTCGACCACCCCGGCATCGCCGTCACAGCCGGCAGCGGCGACAGCGGCTTCGGCGTCAGTTACCCAGCCGCCAGTCCTTATGTGACCGCCGTCGGCGGCACTCACTTGACCAAGTCCTCCAACACCCGCGGATGGACCGAGTCGGCCTGGATCGACGGCGGCTCGGGCTGCTCCATCCAGGAACCCAAGCCGTCCTGGCAAACCAATCTCGGCTGCTCCTTTCGGACCACCGTCGACGTAGCCTTCGATGCCGACCCCTACACCGGCGTGGCCGTCTACGACAGCGACTGCAGCCTGCAGAACTTTGAAAACGGGAAGTGTTACCCCGGCTGGGGGCTAGCAGGCGGAACGAGCATCGGGGCGCCGGCAATAGCATCTGTGTACGCCGTCGCCGGGAACACGGCCACGCTCGACGGGGCTAACACCATCTACGCCAACACCAGCGACCTGTATGACGTGACCTCCGGATCCAACGGCACGTGTACACCGACCTACCTCTGCACCGCCGGCCCCGGCTACGACGGCCCAACCGGATGGGGCACTCCCAACGGCATCGGTGCCTTCTGACCGGCGCCGCGAGGCCTACACAGAGCGAACACGTCGTGGGCTCGACCACAACAGGGGCGGCCACCGGCGTGACCCACTCGTGACCCACCAGAATCGAAAACGCACCCCGGAATGGTCACGGAGACCGGCCTCACGGGGTGCTGACACATCGTGTCCCAGAAACTATGAACCCTCAGACCATCGTCTCCACCCTGTGGCCTGGACTTTTCCTCTCAGAACGAGAACGTGTTCTAGGTGTAGTCGCCACTGCGCTATAGCGACGGGCGACGGGCGACGCGTCTGGACGCGTGTGGACTGTTAGCTGGCGCGGCACTCGGGCCGATGACGGCGGAGTTTGCCATGCTCGAGGGAGCCTGATCAGTGCCAGAGGGAGCAGATGGGCGATGCGCTGGCCTTGATCTCGATGGCGATTACATCACCGCCGGCGAGCTCGGCCAGAAGGTCGATCTCGTGACGCCCGTCTTTTTCCCGCAGGTGGTGCAGACGCGGGCGGAGAGGGCTCAGCTGGGCTTCGGGTCGGATCTGGGAGCACGAATGTGTCGATAATCCGTCCGAGTAGTTTTCCATCGCGCAGGATGCCCCGCTCGTCGAGGTGGAGAGCGGCGGTCACCAAGGACGGATCGGTGATGTGACGCTTGGATGATTTCACGAGGCGGGATAGTCGGTTATTGCTCCACGCTGGCAGCGCCTCGAAAACGAACAGATCCGATAGCAGCCGCTCGTAAGCTCCCGCGGTCATTCTGCTGATCCCTGCCGCGTCGTAGACGGTCTTGTCTTCCACGATCCCAGCCGTGTTGACGCACAATGCTTCGAAGTAACGGCGGAGCCGGGCAGGGTCGCGAGCGCCGTCAAGGGTCTCGGCATCACGGCTGACCAGTTGGTCGATGTAGGCCTCGAGCCACGCCTGCCTGGCCGCATCGCCAAGCCGGAGCACGGGTTGGGGAAAGCCTCCTCGTATGGCGAGATCGATGTAGCCGCGCAAGTCGGGAGGGTCGTGTGGGACGGGGAATGCACCCAGGTCGCGGCACTGCTCAGCCGGTCGAGGATCCCCGGTCCTTCGCGGCGTTCCATCGTCTCGCGCACGGTCAGCCCGTACATGGTCAAGTTGACGACGCGCCCAATGCCTGACCACATGTCGCTATCCCGTCGGGCCCGCGCTCCCGGTGAGGAGGAACCTGCCGGGGCGGGAATCTTCGTCGACGGCGCGTCGCACTGCGCCCATCAACTCGGGCACTTCCTGCCATTCGTCGAGGAGCACCGGTTCTGGCATGGCTCGGAGGGCGGCGTCGGCATCGAAGCGGAACGCAGCCGACTCGGCAGGAACATCAAGTCGCACGACGCTACGTTCGAACCGACGAGCGGTGGTGGTCTTCCCGATGGCGCGAGGCCCGACGACCAACAGCGCTGGTAGTTGGGAGAACAGGTCTTCCAAAGGGCCATCCACTAGTCGAGGAAGATAAGCACTGACCGGCACCGCGCCACTCTAGCGCTTTGGACCCGGTTTCAATAGCGTTATGGACCGGCAGTCAATATCCATACGGACCGGTTCTAGGTAGCGGTTTAGTTGCTGGCAACAGGGCTGCTCATTGACTATGTCGCCTGCCCGCAACGCGGTTTAGTTTGCGCTCGCGATTGAGAGCCGTGAACACGCGGGCTGATGACAGTGTGCGGGCGGCATACCGTGCGGACTATGCAAGACCACGAACACAGCGAGGATCGGCTCGGCGCGGGGTCGCAGGCGGAAAAGTGGAACGCCAGGTACTGCGAGCGGGACGGGGCAATGTGGAGCGGGCGGCCGAACGGACGGCTCGTCGCCGAGGTCGCGACCCTCATCCCAGGCCTAGCGCTCGACGTTGGCTGTGGCGAGGGCGCCGACGCCATCTGGCTGGCGAAGCGGGGCTGGACCGTCACCGCGATCGACATCTCCACTACCGCCATCGGCCGGGCGCAGGAGGCTGCCCAGGCGGTTGGCGCCCCGGTCGAGTGGGTCAGCGGCGACGTCCTAGAGAATCCGTTCCTGGCCAGCTCGTTCGACCTCGTGTCGTTGCAGTACCCCGCGCTGCCAAAGGCCGCCGGCGAGCGGGCCGTTCGGACGTTACTTGACACCGTGCGTCCAGGCGGCGTATTGCTTGCCGTCTACCACGACCTCGACGATGAGCATCGCGAGCACATGAAGTCTCGGGGGATCGACCCCGCCGACTACGTCGGTGCCGACGACCTTGCCGAGCTGCTAGGCGACGACTTCACCGTCGAGCTGCACTCGGTTGAGCCGCGCATCGACCCGCCGCCCGAGACGCCACATGTCGCCGACATCGTCCTGCGGGCCCGGCGGCGCTGACAATCCAGAACGGTACCCCAGGAATTCGGGCCCTGCCCCTCAGCCCGACAGCGCCGAGGGCACCTCGGGAGCCTTGGTAGTCACGCACGGATGACTTCGTGGACTTCATTTCGTCCACTGATACGAACGGCGAGATGATGGAGGTTGAGGTGAAGTCCGCTGGAGCGTCACCTCGGTTGCCCCGAGGCAGAACTGCCAGTCCCTTACCGCTCCGCGTCACCGGGTGATCTCTGCTTTCTGTGGTGGTCGTTCCGGTCGTAATAGGCCTTGAGGGAACTCGACGCTCTCTACCACTTACAAGTGTCCATACGAGTGTCCAGGAAAGTCCGACCCACCACATCTGGCCTTCGTTGGTCAGATTCCCGAACGCCAGACCGCGCCCATGTATCACGCCCGATTTATTCTGTTCGTCCAAGATTGTCCTTGACGTGAGACCCGATTGGGTGTCTACTGCCCCCTAGCCAATACTTGGTGTCCAAGGACGGGCTCGGTGGGGGGCGCTGCTTGTCAGCGAAACGAGCCTTGGGGGGAAAGTGATACGTCGTAACCTATGGTTACTGCTAACCAACACGCGTCGTCGTCGCCCTCGCCTCCTGCCTCCGGCAGGCGGCGCGCGGCCCCACGGGCATGCCTGAACCACAACAAGCTGTAGAAGCTTTGGTTAAAACGCAGCACGACTTCGGTTAAACCTCGGCACGTCTGCACACGACGCGAGAGAGTGCCGACATACAGGCGAGAGCCTTAAAAAAGGAGACGTCAGACAGACATGCAACACTTCAGCTTTAATAAGCGCGCCAATCGGCGGAAGATACGGTGCTCCGTGGGAGTATTGGCTTCACTAGGTCTATTGTGTTTTGGCCTGGCTACCGCTACCTCGAGAGCCTCAGCCAGCGCAACCATGCCCAATGGAGCGCAGGGAACTGACACCTCATCGACAGGTCAAGTTCAGGCCGCGTCGGTTGCGGTTATAACTTCCGCGCAGATCATTGCAAATGCTGACAACTGGTTCATCGCCAACGGAAACCCGCCCTACAGTGAATCTAACTATTGGGTTAGTCGGACTGACTATTGGGGTGATGCGAATGGTGATAATCCAGTTCCGAGCTCGGCGACACCGGCATGGAGAGAGGATTGCTCTGGATTCGTATCCCACGCGTGGGGATTCGCCGATTCGGATGGGGGATTCACTACTTACGACGTCCTTCAGTATTCCAAGACCATCGAATGGAGCCAGTTGGAGCCGGGAGATGCCTTGCTCCTTAACGGCGTAGACATCGGTGGAACGGTGTACGACCATATGGGACTCTTCATGGGGTGGAACTCGGACGGCACCTATAACGTAATGGACGAAACCGAGCCGAGCACAGGAACCTACCTCCAGACCGAGATCCCATCTAACGATGGGTTCTGGCAGTACGCGCAGCCGATTGAGTATCTGGGATATGAAGCCGCACCGCCACCGCCTCCCGCTCCCTCTTACGAGATGGCCTTCGAGGGCGCGAATAGTGACTACCTGTGGACCATGGGTCAGCCTGGCAACGCGGACGATACAGCTTTGGCTATGGCATCGGGAACCAGCCCAACAATAGCTGCCGTAGCTGGAGGTTACGAGGAGGCGTATCAGACGTCTGATGGCGCTCTCGCGACCATAGGCGTGACCGGCGACAAAACGTGGGATTTGGGCCTTGCCGCTGGGACAAGTCCAAGCATCGCCGCGCTGCCAGGTGGTGGATGGGAAGTCGCCTTCGCCGGCGCCGGAAGTAACAACCTCTGGACACTGAGTTCCTCCGGAACCCCCGACAACTGGGGCCTCGGCATGGCTTCAGGAACTAGCCCAACAATTGTCGGTGTCGGGGCCACTGGGCAGTACGAGGTAGCCTATCAAGACAATGTCGGCGCTTTGTACACGGCCGGCACCTATGACGGTGCCAATGAGAAGCCTTGGTCACTAGGAATGGCTCAGGGGACCAAACCCGGCATTGCCGCCTTGCCGGGTGGTGGATGGGAAGTCGCCTTCAACTCTGGCAGCACCAACAACCTATGGACGCTCAACTCCGGAGGAAGCTCGCACGACTGGGGCCTAGGGCTGGCCACGACGACGAGTCCGTCGATCGCTGGCGTTGGTAGCACAGGTCAATGGGAAGCGACATTCCAGGACAACGGTGGAGCCGTCTACACCATGGGCACCGACGGAGGCGATAACGAGAAAGCCTGGTCGCTCGGCATGGCACCAAATACCAACTCCAGCATTACGGCGGACAATGCCGGCTGGGAATTGGATTTCAACGCCGGGACCACTGACAAGCTCTGGGCACTCAGTTCCGCTGGCTCGTCGGCTTCGTGGAGTCTAGGAGTTGCTCCAGGTACGACTCCCGGCATCGCATCGTGACTGGCGCGATCGATCGACAGTCACGTCTATAGCTAAAGGGGGGTATAGGCCCGGCTGCTCTATAGCAGCCGGGCCTCCCCTACCGCGTCCGGCTGTCATCCGCGTTGACGACAAGCCGGATGGGACGCCTCCAGCGAGCAGGCGGCGCCGCCGGCGTCGTCCTCGGGGGCGTGCTCACCGAGGAGATCTCCTGGCGTTGGGTCCTCTTCGTCAACATCCCCATCGGGGCCGCGGCCACTCTCGCGGCCCTCGCCTACGTGAGCGAAGCTCGACGTCCGGTTACCGGTCAGGCACCCCCCACGCTGGACGTGGCCGGAGCGGTGACGGTCACTGCCGGGCTGGCGGCGTTCATCTACGCCGTGGTGGGAACCGACACCCATGCCTGGACCTCGACCTACACCCTGTCCATCCTCGGGGTGGCGGCGGTGTTGCTGGCAGCGTTCGGCCTTATCCAGATCAAGGTGGCCCGAACCCCGCTCGTTCCCTTCGGACTGTTCCGCTCGCGCGCCGTCTCGGGAGCCAACCTGGTGATGCTGCTGATCGGAGCGGCGTTCTTTTCCATGTGGTACTTCCTGTCGCNNGGGGGGTTCTCGTGGCTTTCCCACATCCACGCCCACAGCGGCTACCTGGGCCACGTCTTCGGGCCGGGATGCATCATCGCTTTCGCCCTCGGAGTCCTCTTCGCCCCCTTGGCCTCAGCGGCCACCTCGGGCGTGCCCTACACCGAGGCCGGTCTGGCCTCGGGGGTGCTCAACACGTCGCGGCAGATGGGGGGCTCCATCGGCCTGGCCGCCTTGGCGACTGTCGCCATCGACCGCACTCACTCCGTACTCGGGAGTCATGGGGCGGTCGGGGCCGCGCTGACGTCGGACTATGCCCGGGCCTTCACCACCGCCTCGTTCCTCTGCCTGGCTGCCTTCCTGGCCGCGTTGATCGTCCCCTCGATCCGGCCACCCCGGACCCAGGAGACGGAAGCCCGGGTAGGGATGGAAGCCGCCTGATCGGGGGAGGCCAACACCGGCACAAGCTCGTCCTCGCTTTGAGCCTGGACAGTGACGCCGGACGTCCCAGAGGGGCCGGTCAACTCCACCCGGAGGCGGTGTCGACCGGCTCGGTCCAGTCGTCTAGTGCAAGCGACTCGTTTGTCAGAACTGCTGTCGCCGCCGCCGTCTGTCTCAGTCCAGGTTGTTTTGCGACGGCCGCTGAGTGGCCGAGCGGGTGGGGTGTCAGGCCTTCTTGCGTCGCTCCATGAGCCTCAGGATCAGGGGGGTGAAAATCAGCTGTAGGGCCAGTTCCATCTTGCCTCCGGGCACCACGATGATGTTCGACCGCGACATAAACGAATCGTGGAGCATCGACAACAGGTAGGGGAAGTCGATGCCGGTCGGGTTGGCGAACCGGATGACGATGAAGCTCTCATCGGCACTGGGGATAAAACGGGCGATAAAGGGGTCGGACGTATCGACCGTGGGCACCCGCTGGAAGTTGACGTGGGTCCGTGAGAACTGCGGGCAGATGTAGTGCACGTAGTCGGGCATGCGCCGCAGGATCGTGTCCATGACGGCCTCGCTGGAGTAGCCCCGATCGGCCTTGTCGCGGTGGGCCTTTTGGATCCACTCCAGGTTGATGATCGGCACCACGCCTACGAGCAGATCGGCGTGGCGGGCGACGTTGGTCGTCGGCGTCACGGCCGCGCCGTGCAGGCCCTCGTAGAAGAGGATGTCTGTGTCGGGCTCGATGTCCACCCAGGGGGTGAACGTCCCGGGCGCCTGGCGGTAGGGCTCGGCCTCCTCGTCGTCGTGCAGGTAGCGCCGGGTGCGACCGGTGCCGGTCGCTCCGTAGCTTCGGAAAAGCTCCTCGAGCTCGTCCAACAGGTTGGCCTCTGGGCTGAAATGGCAGAAGTGCAGGTTGCCGGCGGCGTCGGCGGCGTCGGTCGCCAGCTTCATGCCTTCGCGGTCGTGCCGGTGAAAGGAGTCGCCCTCGACCACGGCCGGAGTGATGTGCTCACGGCGGAAGATGTGCTGCAACGTCCTGGTCACCGACGTGGTCCCGGCTCCTGACGAACCGGTGATGGCGACGACCGGATGTTTGACCGACACTGGCTCCTCTTTTTCCCTGGTTGCTGTTCAGCGCCCTCGCCAAAACAACTTGCGCGTTCAGAGAAGGCGGCGGTGAATGCTGCATGTCAAATCCGCGGCACCGAGAGCGACCCGTCGGCGAAGGCAGCATTCGCCGCCGCCTTCTCTTCGCTGAGGTTGTTTTGGCGAGGGCACTCAGATGCGGAACAGGGAGCGAGTGTTGAACAGCGAGGCGTCGAAGTCGTCGCCGGATGGTTCGAGGTCCTCGCGGTGGTACTGCTCGATGCACTCCACCTCGTGGCGCGATCCGAAGATCAGGGGGACCCGTTGCTGCAGGCTCTCGGGTCGGATCTCCATGATCCGGCGCCGTCCGGTGCTGGCTGTACCACCGGCCTGCTCGACGATGAAGGAGATCGGGTTGGCTTCGTAGAGGAGCCGCAGCCGGCCGGCCTGGGAGGGATCCTTGCTGTCGGTCGGGTAGAGGAACACTCCGCCGCGAGTGAGTATGCGGAACGCTTCGGCGACGAGCGAGGC
>PMHH01000043.1:0-2233 GCA_003156595.1 Acidimicrobiaceae bacterium | reverse complement strand
AAGACCAGCATCGTCGCCGGGCCGTAGAGCGCGAACCCGGCGCAGACCTGCTCCACGCCGGGCTGCAGGAAGGTGTCAACGCTGACACTCGCGCCCGGCTTGGGGTGGCGCAGGATGGAGAAGATCGTCCCGACCGAAATGTTGACGTCGATGCTGCTCGAGCCGTCCAGCGGGTCGAACACCAGCAGATACTTGCCCCGCCGGTAGGGCGGCGGGATGGGATAGAAGTCCTCCATGTCCTCGGAGGCCATGCCCGCCAGGTAGCCGGTCCACTCGGTCTGGCCGATCATCACCTCGTTGCTGATGCGGTCGAGGCCGGTGTCGACGAGGGCGCCCTTGTTGACCTGGTTGGCGATGATCTTGACCGCGGTCGCCACCGCGTTGAGCAAACCGGAAAAATCCCCGGTCGGGTCCTGGTCCCGGTGCTCGTGCTCCTGCTCGATGGTGAAGCGGGTGAGCGTTTTGCGCCGTTCTTCGAAGGGGTGGCCGCTCCCGTTGCTCTCAGTCACTGGCGTCGCCATTTCGGTTGGTGGTGTCATACCCCAGCACGCTCATCTCCTCGCCAGACTCGTCGTGGCCTTGTAATGGTACGAACGGCCCGCGATCCAAACATCCCCCGTCGGGGGGAGGGACATGGTGAACGCCGGCTCACCTGGTCCGATCTACACGATGGCCAAGTCGGTGCGGAACGGCCGCCCCTCGATCGCTCGCCACACCGCAGCCGGCGTCAACGGCATGTCGGCGTGGCGGATCTGCAGGGCGTCGAGCACGGCGTTGACGACCGCCGCCGGCGAGCCGACCGTGGCGGACTCGCCGACGCCCTTGACGCCGATCGGATGGTGGGGGGACGGGGTGACCGTCTCGCCCAGCTCCCAGCTGGGGCACTCCATAGAGGTGGGAAGGAGATAATCCATAAAGGAGCCACCGAGGTTGTTGCCCGCCTCGTCGAAGGCGATTACCTCCATCAGCGCCATACCGACCCCGTCGGCCAGCCCACCGTGCACCTGGCCCTCGACGATCATCGGGTTGATCCGGACGCCGCAGTCGTCGACCGCGACCATGCTGAGCACGTCCCAGACGCCGGTGGCCGGATCCACTTCCACGGTCACGATGTAGACAGCGAACGGCCAGGTCAGGTTCGGCGGGTCGTAGTAGGCGGTGTTCTCAAGGCCCGGCTCCATGCCGTCCGGCATGTTGCTGTAGGCCGCGGCTGCGCATTCCTGGATCGTCACCCCGCGGTCCGGGGCACTGCGGATATAGAACCGGCCGAGCTCCCACTCGATGTCCTCCTCCGATACCTCGAGGAGGTGCGCGGCCAGCTCGCGGGCCTTGGCCCGGATCTTGCGGCAGACCATCGCGATCGCCGCGCCCGCGACCGGCGTGCTCCGGGACGCGTACGTGCCCATCCCGAACGGCGCGGTGTCGGTATCGCCTTCCTCGACCACGACATCGTCAGCAGGGATGCCGAGCTCGTGCGCGACGATCTGCGCCCAGGTCGTCTCGTGACCCTGGCCCTGGCCGCGGGCGCCGGTCCGCACGATGGCCTTGCCGGTCATGTGGACCTTGAGGTCGGCCGAGTCGAACATCTTGATGCCGAGGATGTCGTACTCGCGGCTGTTGCCGGCGCCGAGCGGCTCGGTCATCGTGGAGATGCCGAGGCCGAGCAGCCTGCCGCGGGTTCGCGCCTCAGCCTGCTGCTGCCGGAAGTTGTCGTAGTCGATGGCCTTCAGGCCGACCTCGAGGCACTTGCCGTACTGACCGGAGTCGGTCAGGAAGCCGAACGGCGTCCGGTGCGGGAAGTCGTCGTCGGCGACGAAGTTCCTGGCCCGGAACGCGGCCTGATCCATGCCCAGGTCATCGGCGGCGGCCTGCACCATCCGCTCCTGGAAGAACATCGCCTCGGTGACGCGGAACGAGCACCGGTAGGCAACACCGCCCGGCGCCTTGTTGCTGTAGGTCCCGCGCGCCGTCAGGTGCGCGACCGGGATGTCGTAGGCGGCGAAGGCCGAGTGCATCAGCCCGATCTTGAACTTGCTCGGCTGCGCATCGGAGAAGAACGCGCCGTGGTCGGACGTGGTGTGCATCCGGATGGCCAGGATCTTGCCGTCGCGGCGCAGCGCCATCTCGCCGTCCAGGTAGATGTCCCTGGCGAAACCGGTGGAGATCAGGTTGCCGGTCTTGTCTTCGATCCACTTCACCGGCCGCGCCAGCAGGATCGACGCCAGGATGGAGC
>PMHH01000098.1:15595-15915 GCA_003156595.1 Acidimicrobiaceae bacterium | reverse complement strand
CGGTCACATGCCGCTTGTACGGTGCGGCCCATGGATCTCCTCCATCTTGCAGCCCCTCCGATCACTCGTGATGAGTGGGATGCCCTCGTGGTACCCGAGGCCTATCGGGCCGAGATCGTGCAGGGGGAGATCTCGAAATTGACGTGGTGGGGTCGGTCCCAGTGGCTCGCCGGTACGAGGCTCGTGGTGGCGTCTTGGTGGAGGTCGACCGCGCTGCCGGTGATCCAAGTCTGGTCACGGCGCGGCCGTTTGCCTACTCGGTTGTCCCCGCCGATCTGGTCACCTAGGGGGCGCTGAAGTAAGGGTTATTTGGGGGTTCG
>PMHH01000098.1:0-15584 GCA_003156595.1 Acidimicrobiaceae bacterium | reverse complement strand
GCGGGCCTTGATGTCAGGCGATGGCCCAGTTCTCGTAGTGTCTTGTCGTTCTCGTAGTGGAATCATGCGCTCACAAGTGCACGATTCCACTACGAGAATCACGAAGTCCTACGAGAATCACGAAGTCCTACGAGAACGCAGGCCGACTGGGGGCTACAGATCCCGAGCTGCCTGACCGCCGGCGGATGATCCCCGGCCCTTCGCTATTGCCCGTCCGCGGGGTCTGCGGACGCGGTTTCCGCCGGCGCCGCTTCTGGGGTTTGGGCGGCGGCACCTGGCACCCCGGTCGAGCCCGCTCCGAGGGCCCCAGCCGAACCAGCCCCCAACGCCGCGCCGGTCGCGGACGGCAGACCGAGCTCATCCCGCATGGTGTCGAGACGACTGCGGGCCTCGGAGCCGATGCTGGCTTGCTCGACCTCCAGCATCCGGGCCTCGACGGTCTGGCCGCTCAGCTCCGAGGTTCCGAGCGCCTTGGCGTAGCGAGCCTCGATCTTGGCCCGGACCTGCTCGAGCGAAGGGGCGTTCTGGTCGACGGTCTGGTTGAGGCTGGTCATGGCCCGATTGAGCTGTTCCTGCATCTTGGCCTGGTCGAGCTGGGACAGGAGCTTCTGTCGTTCGGCGAGCTTCTGTTGCAGCGCCATCGAATTCTGCTGGACCGCGGCCCGGGCCTGGTCGGCGGCCTGGGCGGACTGCAGGCTGAGCGTCTTGAGATCGTTGACCTGGTTCTCGGTGGCGATGAGCCGGTTGGCGAAGGCCTCGGCAGTCGAGTTGTACTCGCGGGCCTTTTCGCCGTCACCCCGCTTGGTGGCGTCCTCCGCCATCATCAAGGCCTGCCGGGTGGAGCCGTTGACCTTCTCGAGCTGCTCCATGGCCCGGTTGAGCTGCAGCTCGTGCTGCTTCTGGTTGGCGACCACGTTGGCGGCCTGCTCGATAAGTCTGGCGTGTTGCTCTTGCGCGTCCGCGATGGCCTGCTCGAGCTGCACCTTGGGGTCGGCGTTGGACTCGAAGCGGGTTTCCGTCTTGGCGGTGAAATACCGCCACCTGCGCCTCAGGACATCGATCATTCCCATGAGCGCATGCTACGACGTGGCCGGCGACGAGGGTGGCTCGGCCGCCGGCGAGGGCGCCTCCGCCTCCGGCCCGGCCGGCCCGACCGCCAGCGAGGGTGACTCGGGGGCAGGCGAGGAGAGCTGGGCCGGCGGTGTGGCCGCCGGCAGGACGGCCGGCCCGTTCCACGAGTCCCCCCCGGAGGGGCCGGCCGACGCCGCGCCGGCCTCACGGAGCCCTTGGTGGAGGGCGGCGATCTCCTCCACCAGGGCATCAACAGACCCGGCCACCGCGTCCGCCGACCCCTCACCCGCCCCACTCACCTGCTCGAGGCCGAGCGACAGAAGCTGGGTCACGGCCTCGTCGAGACGGGCGGTCAGGACCCGGAGCCGGTCGAGCACCTCGGCCGTAGCCTCCTGTGACTGGGCCGCGGCTCGCAATTGGGCTGCGATGGCCTCCTCCGTACGGGTCAGCGACGCCTGGCGGCCAGCCGCATCCGGCCCAGCGCGCCGTTGCTCAGCCTGGACCTGGCGCAACTCGGCGGACAGCTTGTCGGTCGACGGGCGGTTCCCACCGCCGGCGCTCACCCCGGCCGCCCCACCTTCCAGGATCGCCCCCTGCCGGGCGACTGCCCACACCTCCTCGGCTCCTCGCGACAGCTGTGGCTGGAGCAGGGCCAGCCGGTCCCGAAGCGGTCCGGCCGACCACTGGGTCAAGGTCTGGTCGAAGCGCTGCCGAGCGTTGAGGGCCTGGCGCACGTACTGCCGCCACGGCTCGGGGACCGCATACGGGTCGATGTCGACGGTGGGCAGTCGCCGCCGCCACGAACCGAACACGGCCACCCCCATACGCCCCAGCCAGGCGCCGGCGCCCAGGATGACCGCCAGCACGAACGTGTGGGGATCGATCAACACCCCGATCCCGGCGCCTGCTGCGGTCACCACCGCAGCCGAGGGCGATACTGCGGCCCGCCGGACTCTCCGCCGCTCGTCGGCTACGGAGCTGGGGTGCCGGTCGGGTTCAGGCCGTTGCAAGGACATCGCCTCCAGGCTACGGCCCCCGACGGCCAGGTCGAAGGCGGCCCACCCGGGGCGTAACATTGCTCCTATGTCGGTAAGCAGCCAGGTCAGCGTCGACAAGCCCGACGTGTGGTGGCTCAACGAGGAGCACGTACCGCCCGACGACACCGTGTGGCTGCAGAGGGTGCCGGACCTGGCGGTGGAGGTGCGTTCACCGGGGACGTGGCGCTACGACGTCGGCGTCAAGCGGCAGCGCTACGAAGCGGCGGGCCTGCCTGAGCTGTGGCTGGTCGACCCGCTCGATCAGACGTTCCGAGTGCTCCGGCGCTCGGCGCCGGCCGCCGCCCATTTCGACGTCGAGGAGGGCTGGTCGGCGGCCGCTGGAGACGAGGCGCACTCGGCTCAGTTGCCGGGGTGGACCATGCCGGTCGGGCTGCTCTTCAGATGACCCCGCTGGAGAGTCTGGGCAAGCGGGCTCGGACGGCCAGCCAGGTCGTAGCCACCGCCTCCACCGCGGCCAAGGACGCGGCCCTGCATGCCGCCGCGGACCTGCTCGAGGCGGGCTCGGACCAGGTGTTGGCGGCCAACGCCGGCGACGTCGAGGCGGCCGAGCAGGCCGGGACCACCCCGACCGTGGTGGACCGGTTGCGCCTGAGCGACGCTCGGGTCTCGGCCATGGCGGTCGGGCTCCGTCAGGTGGCCCGGCTGGCCGACCCGGTGGGCCAGACGGTCGACGGCTGGGTCCGCCCCAACGGGTTGGAGATCCGCCAGGTGCGGGTCCCGCTCGGGGTGGTCGGGATCATCTACGAGAACCGGCCCAACGTGACCAGCGATGCGGCCGCCCTGTGCCTGAAGTCGGGCAACGCGGCCCTGCTGCGCGGCAGCTCGGCGGCGCTTCGCTCCAATCAGTCGATCGCGGCTCTCCTCCGCGAAGGATATGAAAAGGTGGGCCTTCCCGCCGACGCCCTCCTCCTCGTCGAGGACACCAGCCGCGAGTCGGTCCGGGACTTCATGCGACTCCGGGGAGTGATCGACTGCCTGATCCCGCGCGGCGGCCCCTCTTTGATCAAAGCCATCGTCGAGCACGCCACCGTGCCCTACGTGATCGACGGGGACGGTAATTGTCACGTGTATGTCGATCGGGCCGCGGAGCTCGACATGGCGCTCGCCATCGTCGTCAACGGCAAGACCCAGCGGCCCAGCGTCTGCAACGCCACCGAGTCCCTGGTGGTCCACCGGGACGTGGCCGACCGCTTCCTGGCCGGGCTGGCGCCGGCGCTCGAAGGCGTCGAGCTGCGGGGCGACGCGGAGACCAGGCGGTTGTTGGGCCCGGACCGGGTGGGCGCCGCCACGGACGAGGATTACGGGCGGGAGTTCCTCGACCTCATCCTGAGCGTCAAGGTGGTCGCCGACCTCGACGAGGCCATCGCCCACATCCGGCGCTACGGGACGGGCCACACCGAGGCCATCGTCACCAGTGATCTGGTAGCGGCCCAACGCTTCCAACGTGAAGTCGATGCCGCCGCGGTGGTTGTCAACGCCTCGACCCGTTTCACCGACGGCGAGGAATTCGGGTTCGGCGCCGAGATCGGGATCAGCACCCAGAAGCTGCACGCTCGCGGTCCCATGGGGCTGCGGGAACTGACTACGACCAAGTACCTGGTGTCGGGGTCCGGACAGATCCGGACTTGACCAGATCCGGAATTGACGGCGGATTCTTGTTTTACGGTCACCCCATGGCCAACGCGGCCCTTTTCCCAGATTGAGCACTGCTGGCCCGGCCGAGCCGAGTGACCAGGCCGAGGCGAGCGACCCGGTCTCGCCGAAGCGGCGCGGGAGGCGAGCGGTCCAAGGGGCGGTATGCCTCGTTCTCACCGCGGCGATCACCATCGCGGCCGCGTGGTTGGCGCCGGGGAGGCCACTGCCTGATGTCGAGGCCTCCCCGGGGCCAGCCACTGTCCTCACCGACCCTCCCGGCTTCAACGCCCCGCCGCTGGTGGAGCCTCTGTACCCCGCACCGACCGGAGCGTCCTCGGGTGCGGCCAGTCGGGCTAGGGCCCGGTCGACCGGTGCCAAACCGCTGGCCGGCGTACCGGTCAAGGTCGTCCCCCATCCTCAGACCGGGTCAGTGAGCTACCGCCTGAGCGGTTCGTGTAGCCACATGGGGCATCAGTACCTCTGCCGTGTCGCCGTGGTGGCTTCCAATCATCTGACGTCGGCCGGCTATGTCACGGTCTACCCCGCCACCGACGCCGCCGCTTGCCAGTCGTCGGGATCGTTGGCCCACGGATCAGTCGTTTTGAGCGGGACCTGCAACTCGCCGTATGGGCCGGCGGTGCACGTCGCGTACTCCCTTTTTTCCGCCCGCGATTCGATCCCCCTGGCTTCCGGCGACCTTCCGTGGGCGCCGTCCGAGCCGTAGCCGCCGAGTCCCCCTGGCCGTACGGCCGTGCTACCTTCCCTCGGGCCGAAGACCCGGATCTCCCCGTCGAACTGACAGGCTGTCGTGAAAACCCCCGAAAGACAGAAACCGGTCGTCCGCCAAGTAGATCAGCCGCATGATCTAGCAGCGGAACGTACACCGCGGTGCGCGCCCACCTGCCGCCGCTTCCCAGGAAAGGCGCTGGCGGCGACCATCGCCTGCGCGCTGGCATTCGCCGCCTGCAGTTCCGGCTCCAAGCTGCTGAGTTCCCGGGAGTTGACGACGAAGATCATCCCCGCTCCGATCAACTTCTCAGTCGACTCCGCCACGACGGCGAGCGGGCAGATGAGTCCGCAGCTGTTCACCCAGTATGACGGGTACGAGCCGGCCCAGAAGGCCGGATTCGTGGCCGGGTTTACCCAGGCCTACTCGGATCCGGGTACCGAGGAGGGGCTGCTCGTCACCGTCATCGAGTTCCACACTCCGGCGGAGGCAGCGGCCTATTACCAGGCGACTTCGCACCGGGTTCTCAATGCCGCCAAACCCACCTACCAGCCGATGGCCAAGCTGACCGGCGCCACTGAGGCGTACGGGACCCGGACGTACGACGGCAACTATGTCCACGGCGCCTCCGACTCGACCGGTCGCTTCTACTTCCTGCTCGTCTACGAGGACCCCAACACGGCGGAGTACCCCACTGAGTTCAGCCTGTGGGCGGACGCCCAATGGGAGCTCCTGCAGCCGGGCGCCGCCCTCCCGTCGGGATACACGAGCGCGACAACTGGGTGAACACGGGACAACTGGGTGAACAAACGGTAATCGGAGAGAGAACAGAAGGTTGACCGATCCCATCATTAATATCGCTCAGCTAGACTTGGGGCTGACTTGGCTACCCAGACTCGGATGGGCAGAGAGGGCAGAGAGGGACGACGTATGCAGGCGGCTCAGCCAACTTCTGATTTCGACGTGCCCGCGCTCGCGCCTGACTTCGGCCCCGAGGTCCTGCACCCGAAGGGAGCCCACCTCGACGCCGTGGCCGTGTCCGCCTGGTTCGGGACTAACAAGGTGCTCGAGCGGGTCTCTCTGTCAATGTCGCCCGGCACGGTCACGGCTCTGATTGGCCCCTCAGGCTGTGGCAAGTCCACTTTCCTGCGCATCCTCAACCGGATGCACGAGATGGTGCCGATCGCCAAGCTGGCCGGCCAGGTCCGCCTCGACGGTAAGGACATCTACGCCCCGGGGCAGCGCCTCACCGAGACCCGCAAGCGAATCGGCATGGTATTCCAAAAGCCGAACCCTTTCCCGACGATGTCGATCGGCGAGAACGTCACTGCCGGCTTGAAGCTGACCGGCGTCCGGCTGGGCAAGTCCGACCGGGATGCCCTGATCGAACGCTCGCTCAGCCGGGCCGGGCTGTGGACCGAGGTGAAGGATCGTCTGGGCAACGCCGGCGGAGCGCTGTCTGGGGGCCAGCAGCAGCGCCTGTGCATCGCCCGGTCGCTGGCCGTAGATCCGGACGTGCTGCTGATGGACGAGCCGTGCTCCGCTCTCGATCCGACCTCGACGTTCCGGGTGGAGCAGACCATCGCCGAGCTCCGCTCCGAGGTGACGGTGGTGATCGTGACCCACAACATGCAGCAGGCGGCCCGGGTGTCGCAGCAGTGCGCCTTCTTCCTGGCCGCGCAAGGCACGCCCGGGGGGATCGTCGAAGCTGGTCCGACGACCAAGATCTTCAGCGCCCCGGAGGACCCCCGCACCGAGGACTACGTGAATGGCCGGTTCGGCTGAATCCGGCATCTCGCCGGACCAGCCGATCACTATCCGGGCTACCCTGCCTTGGGCCGACCGGGTGTTCCGCCGGGGTGTGTCGGGGGTCGCCGGACTCGTGCTGGCGCTCTTCGGATCGATTGGCCTGTTCCTGGCCTACCAGTCGATCCCGACCTTCAACCGGTACGGACTCAGCTTCCTGACCAGGGCCAACTGGGACCCCGAACTGGACAAGGTCGGCATCTCCTCGACCCTGCTCGGGACGTTCGAGGTAGCCGTCATAGCACTCATGATCGCCTTCCCCGTCGCGCTCGGGACCGCCCTCTTCATCAGCGAGTACTCCCCGGCCCGGATCAGGAGCCTCCTGATCAGCCTGGTAGACCTGATGGCGGCCGTACCGAGCGTGATCTACGGGGCCTGGGGCTTCTTCCTCCTGATGCCCCACGCCAAGCTGGTATCTCGCTGGATCAGCCTGTACCTGGGTTGGATCCCGATCTTCAGGGTCAACGGCGACCCCTCCTCGGCCACCTGGGCTCAGTCCCGCTTCGTCAACTCCGCCTTCATCGCCGGGATCTGCGTTTCGCTCATGATCATCCCCATCGCCTGCTCGGTCATGCGCGGCGTCTTCGCCCAGGCGCCACTGGGGGAGCGGGAGGCGGCCTACGCTCTCGGGTCGACGAGGTGGGGCATGGTCCACACCGTCGTTCTGCCATTTGGGAGGGGCGGGATCATCGGCGGGACGATGCTCGGGCTCGGCCGCGCCCTGGGTGAAACCATCGCCGTGCTGTTCATTATCTCGCTCAACTTCAATATCAACTTCCGGATCCTGCAGAGCGGGTTCAGCACCATCTCGGCTCTCATCGCCAACGACTTTGGCGAATCCACCAAGCCCCAGCTGGCTGCTCTCTTCACCGCCGGCCTCGTCCTATTTATCATCACACTCGCCGTCAACACCGGCGCGGCCGTCCTCATCGGCCGAAGCCGCAGCGGCGCGGCGACGGAGATCTGATGAGCACCCAGTCGCCGCCGATCACCACCGAAGTTGAAATCGTATCGGTCGCCGAGCAGGCACCGATCGACCGGCCGGACGTTCCGATCCCGTTGAGGAAGATCTCGGCGGACGAGATTCTGAGCGTGGTCGGCGCCCTGCTCGGATCCTTCTGCCTGGTATGGGTGCTCTTCGACTACGTACTGCCGTTCGGCGGGGGCTTGGGATTCATCGTCAGCTGGTACTTCGCCTTCCTGGCCCTGTACGCCGGCATCACCGGGCTCAGCCACCCCCGCCCGGTCGTGATCGACCGGGTCATGGGCGCGGTGTTCATAGGGATGGGCCTGCTCGTGGGCTTCGTGCTGGTCACCGTGGTGGTCTACACGACGCTTCAAGGTCGGGACGTCCTTCCGCACTGGAACTTCTTCACCCAGCCGGCCTCGGCCGGATCGCTGAGGGGGCCCTACAACAAAGGCGGCATATCCAATATCATCATGGGTTCGCTGATCCAGGTCAGCATCGCCGTCGGCATCTCGTTTCCTCTCGGCATCGGCACGGCGGTGTTCATGACCGAGGTGGGAGGTGCCTTTTCCCGGGTCGTGCGTACCGTGGTCGAGGCGATGACCGCCCTGCCCGACCTGCTGGCCGGACTGTTTGTCTACGCCGTCCTGATCCTCAAATTCCACGGGCACCGTAACGGGTTTGCCGTCTCGGTGGCCTTGGCGGTGACGATGACACCGATCGTGGCCCGATCCGCCGAGGTCGCCCTCCGGGTCGTTCCAGGCGGGCTTCGCGAGGCCGGCCAGGCCCTGGGGGCGTCCAACTGGCAGACAGTGAGGCGAATCGTGCTCCCGACGGCGACGCCGGGGCTGGTGACGGCACTTATTCTTTCCATCGCCCGGGGCATCGGCGAAAGTGCGCCTCTGCTGATCGTCTCTGGTTTCACCACCTTCGCCAACTACAACCCCGTCGACGGCCAACCGATGAACTCGCTGCCCCTGTACATCTTCGAATGCTTGAAAAGCGGAGAACCCAGAGAGATTGCCAGAGGCTTCGCCGCGGCGGTGGTGCTCCTCTTCATCGTCTTCTTCTTGTTTGCCATCACCCGCTTCCTGGCCCGCCAGAAGGTGACTACCCGATGACGAGGTACCTCGTGGGCTTGCTCCACCGGTTGACTCGCTCCCGCCGCAGCCTGCGGGTCATGGGGGTGTTCCTCTCCACGGCGGTGGTGCTGACCCTCGTCGCGCCACCGGTGGATGCCGAGAGCGGCGTCGAGCAGATCGACGGCTCCGGCTCCAGTTGGGCCTACAACGCCATCAACACATGGATCTACGACGTCACCCAGCAAGGGCTGCAGGTGGTGTTCACCCCGTCCGGCTCGGCCCAGGGCCGCCAGGACTTCGCCAACGGGGTCAGCGACTTCGGGGTCAGCGACATCGGTTACCAAGGCGTCAACCCGGTGACCGGGGAGAACGACACCTCGAACCGTCCGTACGCCTATCTTCCGATCGTCGGCGGCGCCACCACGTTTCCCTACAACCTGGTGGTTGCCGGCCATCAGGTCGAGAACCTCCGGTTGTCCGGACTCACCCTGGCCAGGATCTTCACCGACCAAATCACCAACTGGGACGATCCGGAGATCAGCGCCGACAACAACGGTCATGCGTTCCCGTCCATACCCATCATCCCAGTCGTGCACTCCGAGGGCGCCGGCGCGACCTACCAATTCACCGACTACTTGAACAGCCTCTACCCCCAGCTCTGGCAGCCATTCTCCGGGTACAAGTTCCCGGTCGAGTTCTGGCCGACCGGTAAGGGTTCGCAGGTCGCCGAGAACGGCTCGAGTGGCGTCATCGACTTCGTGTCGTCGGGCGCCGGACAGGGCTCGATCGGCTTCGACGAGTACTCCTACCCACTCGGCTCCCAGTGTGGCCCCGCGTCCTGTCCGGTCGTGGCCCTGGAGAACGCCGACGGGTATTACACGATGCCGGACGCCTACGACGCCGCCGTGGCCCTCACCCAGGCCGACATTGACTACACACCGGGTCCCGACTACCTGCTCGAGACCCTCAACCACGTCTGGACGTACAACGACCCGCGGACCTACCCGCTGTCGTCGTACTCGTACGAGATCGAGCCGACAGCCAGCTGCTCCGGCCAGCCGCCCTGCGACCCCACCATGAACACCCCCAAGCGCCAGGCCCTAGCCGACTTCGACGCCTACTCGCTCTGCCAGGGACAGTCGCAGATGGCTCCGATCGGCTATTCCCCGTTACCGATCAACCTGGTGGAGGCCTCGTTCAAGCAGGTCGATCTCCTGCAACACGCCGATCCCCAGGTCAGCGTGGCCAACGTCAACGTCGCCAACTGCGACAACCCCACTTTCATCCCCGGAGACCCGGACAAGAACGAACTCGCGCTTATTGCGCCCTATCCGCCGGCGTGCGCCAAGGCTGGCCAGGGTCCGTGCCCGGGTCAGTACGCCCACAACGGCAATCCGGTGGCCGGTCAGGCCACCAACACCGGTCCGTCTACGACCTCGCCGACCGGTAACTCTTCCGGCGGCCAGACAAACGGTGGTAGCTCCTCCTCTGCGACCGGCGGTGGCGGGTCGTCAAGTGGCGGGACGTCGTCGTCGGGTGGAGGTAGCTCGCCCGCCGGCGTAAGCAGCACCGGGTCAGAGGGCGGCGCAGCCGCGGCCGGCGGCGGGGCGGGGACCCATCTCGTCGCCGCGGGGTCCACCGGCGGGTCGCAGACGGCGGCGGGCGGAGGATCCTCGGCGGGTGGCTCGAGTTCGACGGTAACGACCGTGACACCCGAGGCCACGCCGACGGTCCTGGCCGCCGACCATCCGGGCAGCATCGGAGGCCTGCTGATCGAGGTCTTGGCCGCGCTGCTCATCGTCGGTGCGCTCACCGGGCCGGCCTGGGGACGCTCCTTGCGCAACCGAGTGGGCCGCCGGTGACGGCCGGCGGTCGCCGGGTCCGCCCGGCGCTACGTATTCTGGCTGCCATGCTGGTGCTGACGGCGGTCGCCGCGGCCGAGACCGACGCCGGCCACGCCAGTGCCCAAGGGACGGCGGTGACTCCAGGATGCACGGCCTCGTCCACCACCTCCACTGACGGAGCTTCGTTTACGGCCAGCGAGACCCTGTGCCGCTCCTATTTCGACCAGGGGGTGGTCGACGTCCGCAACTTCCAGGTCAACGTGTCGGACACGCAGGGCTTGCGCGACGGGCAGGTGGTCAGCGTGTCGTGGAGCGGGGCCCATCCGACCGGCGGGATTTACGTGGCCGGGCAGCAGGAGGCGGCGGCCTCCCAGCAGGAGTTCCCGGTCGTGCTGATGGAGTGCCGGGGCGTCGACTCGACGTCGGTGCCGGCCTCGGAGCAGCTGTCGCCGGAGACGTGCTGGACGGCCTCTGCGGCCGAGCGGGTCAACGGCCAGCAGCAGTACTGGCCTCCGCCGTGGCAGCTCGACATGTACAACTCGCCGGCGCAGCAGGCCGCCCAGGTGAACCTTCCCAACCCCCTCCCTGCCGCGTGCGGGTCCCCTTCCTATTACGAGTACGTACTCCCGTTCATCGCCGCCGACGGCACGAACTACCCCATCGGCCCCCAGGGGTGCGCGGGAGCGCCTCCCGAGATGTTCAGCTCCAACGAGCCTACGGCGTACGCGCCAAGCGACACCACCTACGCGTCGACGGCGCTCAACGGCACTGGCTCCGACAAATTTACGGTTATGACCTCGGAGACCAACGAATCGCTGGGCTGCTCCCAGACGGTCGTGTGCTCTCTGGTCATCGTCCCCATCGAGGGCATCAGCTGCAACGCCAACCCCGTCTACTTCGGAGCGCCCCAGTACACATGTGAGAACCCCGGTGACTTCGCACCTGGCGAGTTGAACGAGGGCCAGAGCCCGGACGGCCCGGCTCTGTCTGACGAAGGCCAGTTCTGGTGGAGCCAGTCCAACTGGCAACGGCGTATCTCGGTGCCTCTTAACTTCGCCACGCCGGGTGATGCCTGCGCCGCCAACACGTCCGCACCACTCCAGTTCTACGGTTCGGAGCTGATGATCCAGGCGACACAGCAGTGGAACCCCTATTTCTGCCTGAACCCGAAGCTCTTTAACGTCGAACAGGTGGCGCTGGCCGAACCGCAGGCCAAGACGCTGGTGCAGCAGGGGGACGTCGGCGCCGCCATAGAAGGATCGCCCCCGTCACAGTCTGGCTTCTTCACCACGCCGACCGTCCAGGCGCCCATCGGGGTGAGCGGGTTTGCCATCTCCTACGTGATCGACAACGCCGACGGGACCCCCTATACCGAGTTGAAGCTGGACCCCAGACTGCTGGCCAAGCTGATGACCGAGTCGTACTACGGCACCAACAACGTACAATCGGGCGACACGGCTATCGCAAACAACCCGGTTGGGATTGTCGCCGACCCTGAGTTCCAGGCCCTCAATCCGGATTGGAACACGGATCAAATCAACAATATCCAGCTGGCTCCGACAGCCACCCTCTTCAGCATCAATACCCAGTCGGATGTCATCTGGGCCCTGACCTCGTACATCAACTCCGATCCCGAGGCCCGGGCCTGGCTCAACGGTCAGCCCGATCCGTGGGGCATGACCGTCAACCCGGCCTACAAGGGCATCAAGCTGCCGGTCGATCACTGGCCGCTCCTCGACACCTCCACCAACGGCCCGGACTACGACGGCGACGCCGGGGTATGCACGCCCGATTACGGGACCGGGGCGAGCAAGATCCCGGACCGGCCGCTGATCGACAATCCGCAGGCCAGCCTCTACGACGTCGCCTACAACCTCAGTAATAACGACGCTGCTTCTCTCGTGGCCTGCAACGGCCAGGCCGAAGCGCCGTCGCTCATTCCGCTCGGACAGGAGAACCTCGGGGAGCGTTTCCTGATCGGCGTGGTCTCGCTCCCGGAGGCCGAAACGCTAAACTTGGATACCGCCCAACTGCAGACATACGCCGACCCCGAGGTGGAGAGCCGATCGACCACCCAGTTCCTCGGCAACCGAACGTTTACCGGACCCACGACGGCGTCGCTGCAGGCGGCCACCGATCTGCTCCAGCCGGACTCCGGGCTCGGCAGTTGGGTGCTGCCCTACTCCGACTTCCAGGCCGACACGGCAGCCGAGGGGGCCTATCCCGGAACGATGCTGTTGTCGGCCGACGTCCCCACCCACGGCCTGCCGGCGACCGAGGCCGCCCAGTACGGCCAGTACCTCGCTTTTGCGGCCGGTACAGGTCAAGCGCAAGGTCCAGCGGTCGGTCAGGTCCCGGCCGGGTACCTGCCCATGACGACCGCGGACGGGCTCGGGGCCGAGGTGGCCTACACCCAGGCGGCCGCCACCGATGTGACGAAGCAGAACGGCCAGGTTCCACCCCTTGCCGCCTCGAAGGCCACCGGACCGACAACGGCGACCACCACTCCGGCCAATCGGGGTCCTGGGGGCCAATCGTCGCCTGGATCCACCTCCGGGTCGTCACCCGGCGCGACAACATCGGGCGCGACATCCACGCCGGCATCCGGGTCAACGGCATCGACGACGGTGCCGGTTGAGTCGGGCGGCCGTAAGGCACTCACGTCCCAGGCCGAGTCAGCCATCGCGGCGGCTCGCGCGGCCTCGAGCCGGAGCTCCCTGGGCAAGACGATCGGGCTGACGGAGGCGACCGGCGCCGTGGCTGTGCTGGTTGCGCTCATTCTGGCCATCGTGGGGGGCGTGCTCAGTGGCGTGCAATGGTGGCGGCGAAGAAGGCCGGTGGGGTCGTGACGACCCTGGAGGCCCCGCGCGTCCAACAGGACCCTGACCCGGGCCTCCCGGTCGCCGTCAGCCCCGGTCCGCTGCCAACCCGGACGGCGGAAACCCGCCCCCTCGGCGTGCGTCTGACCTTCGTCTTGCCCCTCGCCCTGAGCCTGCTCGCCGTGTGGTTCCTGGTGTTCGCCTTCGTCCTCAGCGGATTGCAGGAGCACGCCAGTCAGGGACGGTTGTACGAACGGTTCCGCCTCCAGCTGGCGGAGGAGACCGCGCCCCTCGCTGAGCCGGTACCGGTCGGCGCTCCGGTGGCGATGATCAACTCTCCTTCGGCCGGGATGCGCAACGTCATCGTGGTGGAGGGCACGACGTCGCGGTTGCTCAAAGGTGGTCCCGGTCACTTGTCCGACACCGTCCTCCCCGGGCAGCTCGGTGACGTCGTGCTGTTCGGACGGAGCACCACCTACGGTGGCCCGTTCGGGCGGATCACCTCGATGAAACCGGGCGAGCGCTTTACCGTCACCACCGGACAGGGAGTCTTCACCTACAGCGTGGAGGACGTCCGGTTCCCGGGTGATCCGTTGCCCCCGCTGCTCAAGGCCAACCAGTCGAGGCTCACCCTCGTGACTTCGGTCGGCGGGAGTTGGACGACTGCCTGGGTACCGACCCACACCGCCTACGTGGATGCCCTTCTGGTTGGNNGGCCAGGCCCAGCCGGTCCCGGCCGGCGTGCCCTCTTCGGTGTCAAAGGCCTCGCAGCCGATGCAGGGAGATCCAAGCGGGCTGGTGCCTTTGATCTTCTGGCTCGAGGCACTGGCCGCCGCCACGTTCGCCATCGGGTGGTATTGGATCCGCTGGGGCAAGACGGCGACCTGGCTGGCCGGAGCCCCGATCCTGCTGGCCGCCCTGTGGGGTACCAGCGACGCGCTGATGAGGTTTCTGCCGAATCTGGTCTGACCGCACGGGTNNGCAATCCGCCAACGGTCAGTTGGCGGACCAGCTATGCATCTTCCCGTAAAACGGCCGGCGTAGTCAAGCCGCAGACGAATAACCGGAAGCCACTTTCGGGCGCCGGCCAACTGTGCTTTACTAATCCCGACCAAAATCATCCGGAAAACCGGATAGATCGATTTAGGAGGGGCATTGCTACACCGCACTTTCAAGTTGGGCTTGGTGGCGGCCACCGCTCTGGCGGCCGCGCTTCCGCTTCTGGCGTCTCCGGCTTACGCCGATTACGCGCCGGCGAAGAACGACGTCGTGGGCGTCGGCTCCGACGTCCTGCAGTACATGATCGACTTCCTGGCCAACGGTGACGCCTACGGCGACTCCGGCTTCGGCGCGTCGAACCCCCACTACCTGCTGGTCAACATCGACGCTACGGCGGACGCCAATGGACGCCTCGCCTACGGGGTCAGTGGCGGTGCCGCCCAAGGCACTGTCGTGGGCACCGGCGCCACCTTCGCCAGCGGTGCCACCACGATCACCGTCACCGGTGGCACGGTGCCCGGGCCCACCCAGGTGGGCGGTGCGGTCTCCGGTCCCGGGATCGCCTCAGGTACAACGCTCGTCAGTGTGAGCTTCGATACCGTCACCTTGAGTGCCGCCACCACGGCGTCGGAGTCCAACGTGTCCTTGACGTTCAGCCCGTCCGGGGAGTGCACGCCTGGCACCGGCGGTAGTCCGGGTGTGGACACCGGCACCGGCAACGGCACCACGCCGAACACCGGTGGTTACCCCTGCGTGCTCAACCCGACCGTCGTGCTGCGGGCCGGCACCCAGGCGGTGCAGCGGCCGAATGGGGGGACGGCTGGTTTCCTGGCGCTCCAGCAGGACATCCTGGCCGGTAACAACACGTTCGGCAGCAACGAAGTGATCAGCTTCGCCCGGGAGACCAGCCAGGCGAGCAAGTTGCTGAGCGCTTCAGTGCCGACCGGGGCGATCGACCAGATCACGATAGCCACCGACCCGGTGCCGATGATCGTCAACGCCAACCCGTCCAACAAGGCGCTCGACGGCAAGCAGACCGACTACCCCTTGTCGGCCCAGCAGCTGTCGATCATCTACGCGGCCAACACCGGGTCGTGCCTCGCGTGGAACGATCCCCGCATCAGCGGCGTGGTGGACACCAGCGTCACCAGCGTGACCAGCGGCGTCGACACGGTCACCATCCCGAGCGGCGACACCGTGCCCGGCGCCAACGAGGTGGGCGGAGCGGTCACCGATAGTTCCGGTGCCATCCCCGGCAGCACCACGTTGGTGAGCGTGGCTGGCAATACCGTCACGCTGAGCGCGGCGCCGACCGCCTCGCCGGCCTCGGACACGCTGAGCTTCACCAACACCCTGGCGTCGAGCGACCAAATCATCCCGATCATCCCGCAGATCGGAGCCGGTCTACGGTCCTTCTTCTTGGGCAGCTTGGTCCCGGCGCTGTCCAACCCGGGCACCTGCCCACAGATCGCCGAGGTCAACGACCCGACCGCCATCCACAGCTCGGCGGTGCCGGCCGATGCCATCGAGCCGTTATCGCAGAGCCGGCTGAACCTGTATGCCGGTGAGCAGAACA
>PMHH01000153.1 GCA_003156595.1 Acidimicrobiaceae bacterium | reverse complement strand
TCGCCATCGGTGGCGCGCCGCCGCTTTGTCGCTTTAGCACTGCAGGTGGGTTCCCGTGCAGCGCAAGGAGTAACCTCGCTGAAAACGAGCTACGACCGACCTGACAATGGGTGGGGCGGAGGGTGGCCGGTAAGGGGCAAAGATGCGGATCTCGAAAGCAGTTGCTGCCGCACTGGTGGTGGGTTCGTCGCTGCTTCTGGTGCAGACCCCGGCCGGAGCGGCCACGCCGGCCACCACGACTTCGGGCACCCTCAACTCCGTGGCCTGCACCAGTTCGACATCGTGCGAGGCGGTCGGCTCCGAAGGAACGTCGGGGGACACCCTCGCGGAGTACTGGAACGGCACCACCTGGACGGTCCAATCGACGCCGAACCCGGCAGGTGGATCCAACATCACGCTGGCCGGAGTGGCCTGCGGCTCAGCCAATGCCTGCGTCGCGGTCGGCGGCTACTACAACGGTCACGGCGATACTTTCCTGGCCGAGAGCTGGGACGGGAGCACATGGTCCATCCAGACCGTCCCCCTTCCCGCCGGCGGCCTGGGCGGGAGCCTGGACAGCGTGTCGTGCAGTTCGCCGACGTTATGCACCACCGTCGGGGACTACGCCGACAGCGCGAATACAAACATGCCGTTCGCGGCGAGCTGGAACGGCAGCAGCTTTTCCGTCGAGTCGGTTCCTTTCCCCGCGGATGGCTCACTCGGCACCTTTGACGCCGTGTCGTGCAGCCCCTCGCCCAGCATGGATTGTGAAGCGGAGGGCTGGTATTTCATCAGCGGTGAAAACGAGATCGCCACGACCCTGGCGGAGGGCTGGAACAGCACCGCCTGGTCGATACAGAGCACCCCCACCCCCGATGGCGCCCAAGGCGGGGCCTACCCCATGAGCCTGTCCTGCCACAAGGCCACCTCGTGCGTGTCGGTCGGGGAAGGCACCAACAGCGAGGGAGGGCTGAGCGTCGGTTGGGCCCAGGTGTGGAACGGCACCTCGTGGTCCGACCTGGCCACGACTGCGCCGGCGGGTGCTACCGGCAGCGTGCTTAGCGCGATCTCCTGCAGCGCCGCTCCCAGTACCAAATGCACCGCCGTCGGCTACTACAGCAACGGCTCGACCTTCGTCGGCTACGCCCAGCGGAATAGCGGATCCAAGGTCTCTATACAAAAGACCAAGGAACCGGCCGGTTCCACCTACGGCCTCCTCAACGGGGTGTCCTGCAGCTCGCCCCCTGCGACGTGCTCCGCGGTCGGCACGGTCACCAACAAAGCAGGCGTGGCCGTCACGCTGGCCAACGGTTGGAACGGTAAGACGTGGTCGCTGCAGAAAACCCCCAATCCGTAGGGGATCCCGGGCGGATTCACTCGCAAGATAGGCGCCGCACAAGATCATCTCGGGGTTCCGGTGCCCTTGCCGTCGCTGATGGAGAAGATCGGCAATCGTTTTCCTCGGGAGGTGAACGCCTTCGCGGCCGAGAAGCACATCCCGGTCCTGGCGTTGAAGAAGCCGGATCGCTCCCGCTGGGATGACCGCAAACTCGACTATGTCCGCCCTTGTCTCACCGCGGCCGAAGAGCAAGGCCGCAGCGCCGTGGTGGCCATCGTGGCTGCTCATGGATGCACTTCGATGCGGTCGGACCGAGCCCCCCTTTTGCAAGTTCGGCGGGCGCGCAAAGACGGAAAGCGGCGTTGGATGACGACGACGGGCCCCGACTTCGGGGGATGGGGTCAAAGGGCACCTCGCCGTGATCCCATCCAACCGAGAAGCGGGTGTCGGGCTGTCATGGGCCGGGCGCTTGTCGTTATGGGGCGGTTCCGCCTTGCTTCTGACGGGGCTACGGCGGGCCGATCCAACGCTCACTACCCGCTAGCCCGTCGGGGTGATCGTGCATCACCTTCTCTATCGCGCCAGCCAGCATTGCAACGGCGGCGCGTGTCCGTGTCCGCTTCGAGGGGAGCAGGATCAGACCCGCATGCGTTCTTCCCTGTGCCAGCCGTTCGGCGGCAAGAGGACGGAAGTCCTTGACGTTGTTGGTGATCACAGCGCGTCCCTCAGTTAGTGCGACCTCCAGGACGACCCTGTCGCTGCTTCCGGGAAGGTCGTTCCGCTCGGCGACGGCGCCCACGTCGTATCCAGCCTGGCGTAAGAGCAGGGCGATCCGGGGCGAGAGTTGTTCGTCAACCAGCGCCTTCACACTTGTAGCGCCCGTTCGCCGGCCTCAGCTGCAGTCCGGCCCCTTTCGTACTCGGACTCGTTGCGTTCGATCTGCTCATCGATTTCGTCGCGGTACTCGCCGTAGTAAGCCACGGCGGCTTCAACGAGCCCGGCTGCGATCTGTAAGTACTCCGCGGCATCTGCGAGCGAGCCGTTGTTGTCCTGCACCGTGGCGATGACTTCCCAGACATCGAGCCCCCGCCCGACCAGGCTGGGCCGACGACCACTCGGACCATCGAGAAACTGGATTAATGGATGCGCGTCGTGACGCAGGCCCTCTTCGACGTAGCGCTGTGCCAGGGTGCGCTCTGCCACACCGGCACCACGGGCCCTTTCAGCAAGTCGCTGCTTCGTGCCTGCTGCCAGTCGCAAAGTGTAGTGATCGGCCATGAACGAAGAGTACCACGAAGTGCCACATCGTGACACGGACCCGACATGGCACACTCCAGGCCTCCTCGTCCTGCTCCCACGGCCGGCGGTCGGGACCGCTCTTTCACGATGAGTGGTCGAGGGTTAGGAGGCGGGTCGCCGGCTAGCGACGAAGGCGACCACGACGTAGGCGGCCTCGAGACGAGCGATCAACGCCCGTAGGTGGCTGTTCTCGGTGACGAGCCTGGTGTTGTCGGCTGCGAGGGTGGCGTTCTCGGGCCACCAGTCGGACGCACCCAGCGAGCAGCTCCTCGCTTCGGTCCACACCAGCCACACCATCATTCACACTCGCCCCGCGCTCAGTGGTGGACTATCGCGCGTTCGCGGGCAGACCGCCTGCACCGTTACCAATAGGGGATGCCCCCCATATGCAGCTGGGGGGTTTCGGGGAACCCGGCTCCGCTGTCTACTTGAACCAATCCCCGTCCCTCGAAGGGGCCCGAAACGATGAGCACCCCTTGCCCCCTCCCCCTACTCGAGCAGTCAACCGAAACGAGCGCCGACAGGCCATCCCTAGCGGAGTGGCTGGACCACTGCGAGGCCGATCTGGTCCACCCCGGTGCCGTCCGCGAACGGCTGCGGCGCCACGGCTGGGACGAGTTGCGGGCCACGGCCATCTGCGACGAGTACCGCACGCGGTTCAACGAGCACGTCCTCGGCTACGGCGCCCTCCTCGTCACCACCGGAGTCGCCGCCCTTGCCGCGGGGACCGCTGGTCACACCCTCACCGCTGGTTTGACCAAGGTGGTGAACAGAGGCGAGCTGGCCATCTGGCTGACAATCCTGGTGTGTGTGCTGCCTTTCGCCATCTGGGCTCACTGGTGGGCGGCGAAAGTTGACCGGGACGACCCGGTCGCCGTCTGGTCGCGACCCCGGATGCAGCTGAGCCTGATTCTCCTCTGGGCCTGCGGAATCGTGGGCGGGATGCGCGTGATGATCTACGTCGCCCAGCTGATTGGCGCGGCGATCGGGGCGCCTTGGGCGGCTCGAGACTCGCTGCTCGGCGGCGCCATCAACGTCGCCATCGCTGTCGGCATCTCTCTGCCTCTCGGCATGTGGTCGTTCCGGTTCCTTCATCGCTTTGACGACGAAGACCCCACATCCCCGCCGAGTCTGCGCAGCCGCCAAGCATCACCCCGCCCCCATTCTTGATCGGGCAAGGTGGAGCGGTGGAAAGAGGGTTCCTAATCGGCGCCGCATACCTTCGGTGGGCGTCGTGGATCTGGTTGACCGCGATCGCTCTGGCCAACCTGCACCGAGACCACGACGTCGTCCTGGCCATCGCCGCCATCGCCGTCACCGGCGTGGTGACGGTGGCGGCCACGATGGCCCTACGTGCCGGATATGAGACGGCTCTGCGGCCCCCGATGGTCCTGGCCGAAGTCGTCACCGCAGCCGGAGTCCTGCTGGCTGACGGATGGGTGCGACAGGGCCGCCTGACCGGCCAAACCCTTTCGGGCAGTTGGCCGATCCCCTCCATCCTGGTCGCCGCGTTGGCCGACGGCCTGGTCTGGGGGCTCGGTACGGCCGTCGTGCTCGGCGGATCGAGGGCGGCGGCGGTGGCGATCAGCGGCTGGGCCCCGGGCCCACCCGCGTACGCCCTGCGATCGCGGCTCGGGCCAGCTCTGACCGGATAGTCGGGCGAGGATCCAACGCCCAGCTGAGGGCGTCGGTATCAACCACGACGTGGGTGGCCTGTCGGCGGGGGTTCACGCCTCGGCGATGATGGCGTGGAAGCTGTCCCAGTCCTCATCGCTGACATCAGCGATGGCGAACTCCTGGTCGCTCAGGCGGGATCGGAACTCCCAAAGGCGCGGGTCGTCCACCGCGAACAGGTGGAGGTGGCCCTCCTCGTCGTGGTGCTCAACCGAGGACATATCCAAGATGGTACCTACCAGGTGAGACGGACGGTCGCTGAGCCGCTGCAGGTGGCGCAGAACGCGCGTGCCGAAAAGTGGTTGCATGGGCAACGATCGATGCCGATTCGGCGATCGCGGGCGTGTCTTCGTCGAGGTGACGCTTGGCGATCGAAACGCAGAATGTTCAGGCAGCACGAGTTCATCTATGCCGAGGCCAACGTCGGCTCCCGCAGCTGCTACATCGACCTCGACCGCCCGGACGGCCGGCGGGACCTGGCGCAGCTCCTCTGCCGGGCCGACGTCGTCGTCAACAATCACCGTTCCGGTAGCCTCGGATCCCGTGGCCTCGACCCCCACGAGCTGGCCGAAGAGCGTCCCGGGCTGATCTATGTGTCAGTCACCTGCTACGGATCGGAAGGCCCCTGGGCCGGCCGGGGCGGGTTCGACATGAACGGGTCGGCGGCGTCGGGGCTGATGGTCGTGGAGGGCTCCGAGGCCGAGCCGAGACTGCCGGTCACCGGTCTCATCAACGACTACGTCACCGGCTACCTCGGTGCGCTCGGCGCCTTCGCCGGCCTGGTCAAGCGATCTGTCGAGGGCGGCTCCTGGCACGTCCAGGTCAACCTGGCCAGGAGCGCCATGTGGTGCAGCTCGCTGGGCACGGTCGACCCCGCCCAAGCCGGCAGCACCGATGAGCACCGCCTGCTCGAGCCGGTCGCCTACGATGCGCCCAGTCCGCTCGGTGAAGTGCACACGGTGGCGCCGCCAGTGGAGTTCTCCCACACCCGGCCGGCCTGGCCCGATCCGATCCTGGTCCCCCGCGGCTCCGGCCGACCCGAATGGAGCCGGTAGCGGCCGTGGCCGGTCCTCTCACTGCCCGAAAGCTGATGGCCCGGCGACGCACCCTGGTGATGCCCGCCATCGCCGCCGGCGTCGTCGTCGCCTTGATGACCCTGGTCTACTTCGGCTCCATCGTCGATCCCGCCGCCCACCTGCGCGGGCTGCCCGTGGCCATCGTCGACGAAGACCTAGGCGCCACCTCGGCCACCGGCCCGGTCGACATCGGCCGGGAAGTGACCGCCAGCCTGACCGGCAACACGGCCATCACATCCCGCTTGGCCCTGATCGTCCAGTCGCTTCCCGCCGCCGACGCCCGCATGGACCGAGGCGCCGCGTTCGCGACCGTCGTCATCCCTGCCGACTTCACGTCGTCCATCCTCGCTCTCACCCGGGCCGCGGACGTGTCGCCGCTCCCGGCCGTCGCCATCATGACCAACATCCGAGCCGGATCGATCGGGGTCAGCCTGGCCGAGGCCGTCCTCGAGCCCGCCCTCAGCTCCGTGTCGGCGAGCATCGGCAAGAGCCTGGAAGCCAAGGGGTCCTCGTCGAGCGCACCCACGGCCCTTCTGGCCCATCCTGTAGCCGTATCGGTTCAGACCTACCGGCCCGTGGCTTCCCACGCCGGACTGGGATTGAGCGCCTTCTACTTCGGCCTGCTCGTCATGATGTGCGGGTTCCTCACCGCCATCATCGTCAATACTTTTATCGACTCCGACCTCGGCTACGCAGTCAGCGAGTTCGGACCGCGCTGGCGCCAGCAACCTCCGCAACCCATCAGCCGCTGGCAGACACTGCTCACCAAGTGGCTGACTGCCCTGCCCGTCGCCCTGCTGACCAGCGGGCTGCTGATACTCGTCGCCGCCGGCATCTTTGGGATGGACGCCCCCGACTGGTTCGGGCTATGGATGTACGCCTGGTTCGCGGCAACCACCGTCGCGACCGGGACCCTCGTGTTCCTGGCCGCGCTCGGCAGCCTCGGCCAAATCCTGGCCCTCCTCGTCTTCGTCTACCTGGGCCTCGCTTCTTCGGGCGGAACGATCCCCCTGCAAGCCCTGGGCGGCTTCTTCCGGTTCGTGGCCAACTTCGAGCCGCTGCGCCAGATCGTCGGCGCGGTGCGGGCCATCTTGTACTTCAACGCCGCCGGTGACGCTGGCCTCGACCGAGGCCTGGTCCTCACCACCGCCGGATTCGTTCTATGGATCGTGGTCGGCGCCGCCGTGGCTCTGTATTACGACAAGAGAGGCCTCGACCGCATGCCCGACCCTCACCCGGGCTGAGGGTCCCACCGACCGCTGCGAGCGCCGTCGCCCCAGAAGACGCGCGTCCAGGCATCCGCCACTCACCCACATCGGTCTTGTGCGCCAATCGCCGGGATGGTGGGTTCCGGGCCGGGGCGGGCCTCTTCTCGACACCGTTGGCCGGCGGCGGATGTCGTATGCGGGGGACCACGGACGAATGTCCGTTCGCCGTCAACGGACAATTTCGACGAGGAAAACCCATGCATTGACCGAGGTCCCGACGAAGGTCAACACGGTGCCGGACAGGATCCAGTACAACCCACCCCCTGAGCCGGCAAGCAGGCTGCAGCCTCCTCCCACGAAGGCAAGTGCGGGGAACAGGAGAATCGGCAAGTTCCCGAGCGTCCAGATGAGTGGATCTCCCTGACTCCGCTTCCCCAACGAAACCCAGATGGCCTGAGTCGCAACGACGGCACCGGTCGCCAGGATCTCCACTCCGAGAGTTCGATTGGACTGACCGGGCGCCAGGCCGAAACTTCCTACCACCAAGACGCTCAGCAACGTCCCGAGGGTCCCGGCCGCCCTTCCGGGCAAGTGGCGGTGCTCAAGGATGAGCTTGAGGTTGATTGAGATGGCTACGAAGAGCAGCCCAAGAAGAGCCGCCGAAGCCCCCACGGCGGCAGCGAAGAACTCATGCCAATCGGCCGGCGCGTATCCGCTCACGACCTCAGTTTGTCATTGTGATCGGAACCGAGGCTTGTTTCGCATTTCCGATGGAAAGGACACCGAGACGACACCATGGAGCAACTTTGCAGACGCAGTACAGAGCCGGCTACACCCGCCTCGCCGCCCGTCACGTCGTCGATCGGGGTCTACATCGAGCAAAGACTCGACGGTTGATTCATCCCTGACCCCGTCTGCGAGCCGAACATTGCTACGCCACGGACCTGCAAATATTCTCCGATTGGTGCCACCAAGGCAGCCTCAGGTTTTCGGTGCACCGGGACCATCTCGAGTTGTTTGGCAGATGGATGGAAGAGACCGGACGGATGCGCTCCACTGTTGCCCGCCGGCTACCGACGCTGGCCAGTTTCTGCCGCTACTGCGAGCAGGAGCGAGTCATCGAGCGCAACCCCGCCCTTAATGAAGCCGCTCACGAGTCTGCGAACTTGTGTCCCTTGTTGCGACGGCAGTCAGGAGCCAACCGCAGCTAGGCGTGCGCCTCGGCGCAGCGGACACCACCCGGCCCGATGGTGGCTGAGTGCTCGACTCCAGGGTCCAGAGCCATGCGCTCACCAGCTGCGAGCGCGACGTCACCTCCGGCGGTGTGGAAAACGATCGACCCTTCCACGCAGAAAACGAACTTCTTGTAAGGATGCGAGTGGGGCGCGTAGCAGTAATGGGGACCGTTGGCCCACACCGAGACTGGATGACGAGCGTCGTCCATCTCCCGACGGAAATCTGCTTCGTCCATTGCAGACATCCTCGCAGCTATGCCACCGGCTCCGGGTCCCACATCTGAGTCCGACATCTGAGAGGCTCCGGAGGTAGGTCTGATGACCGCGGTGTCGACCACTCCGCCTCCCCACGAATGGTCCGAATGGGTCCGCGGGTGGATACAATAGGGCCAGTGGTCCGAGTCGAGCTTGAACGAGTAGAGGCGCTTGAGCTTCTCGGGATGACGTTGGCGCACCTCAATGACGCCGAGGCCAGAGCCGACATGTCACCCCGGGTGCCGCTGCTGATGGCAATCCGCGACAAGCTCGCTATTGCTCTCCGAGAGGAAACATGAGCTATACAGATGCCGAGGTGTCAGCGGCGACTGCCGCGATGGAAAAGTACAGGGGCGGCCAGGAGGGCGAGGCTGGCGCCGCGCTCGTCGTGGTGGGCCTGAGTGCAGAGAGGGCGGCCAAGGAAGGGCGGATCCGCGACGACATGATTCGAGTCGCGCATCGCGCCGGCGCGTCAATCCGCCAGCTGGCCGAGGTGTCTGGCCTCGGTCGCAAGACGGTGGCAGCCATCGTCTCCTTCAAGCCTGGAAGCACCGTGTAGCCGGCCTGGAAGCACTGTGTAGCTGATTGAGTGAATGATGTTTGGGTGTTCTTGCCGGCTGGCGGTCTCCGTCCCCACGCGATCCCTTGGAGGAGTCGAGCCATTTGTGCAATTTTTTCCCTTAGACCTCTTGCCGAGCCGAGGTCATCTCGATAGTTTT
>PMHH01000109.1 GCA_003156595.1 Acidimicrobiaceae bacterium | reverse complement strand
ACCTCCTAGCCGCCACGCCACACAAAGGCGAATAACCGGCCCCGACGTGCATCAGCTCAGCGGTCCGGTAATCCGCCCGCATGCACTGGATCGTCGTGGCGGAATGTCGACTCGCCTTCGGGGGCCCATGTCCAGCTGGACGCCGGACCCTGGACACCATTTGGAGGTGCGACGGCGCTCGGCTCGACGATGGGTCGACCGTAACAGGAGGGCAGTCGGGTGAGTGTGGCCCCTCCTTCCTCGCAATCAAGATCGACTAGCTCGGCGACGCACTCGGCGAGGCGGCCCTCCAAGTCGGTGATCTCGTGCGCCAAGCGCAGCAACTGCGTCGCCCGATCGTTTCCTGTGCTCATTCCCGAGCTCCCTCTGGTCATGGCCGTAACCGTGTAGCCGGCGCTAGTCCCGAGGTCTGGGGGGGTTGTGTCGTCGGGTGTATCGTCGAACTCTTTTGATACGTTAGCTCCTTTTGACGGCAATTGCACCCTGNNCCCGACCAGAGGTCAGAGGTCAGAGCTCGGCGATCTTGTACCGTTCGACCAGATCCCAGTCGATCGTCATGCCCAGACCGGGATCGGTGGGCGCGTGCACGAAGCCCTCGCTGTCGATGTGGAGCTGCGTCTGGACGCCCGCAGAGAAAAGCCGTTGGGGTACGAGCTGCTCGAAGTAGGTGGTGTTGCTGATCGACAACGCCACCTGCAACGCCGCCGCATCGAGGACGGGATTGGGGTTGGTGTGGATCTCACAGCGCATGCCGAACGCTTCTGCGAGGGCGGCGATCTTCTTGGTCTGACCGATCCCATGCTTGAAGGAGGGATCGGCGCGGACGATGTCGATGGCGCCGGATGTGATGTGCTGAGTTATGGCGTAGAGCGACCCTTCCATGACCTCCCCGGCGCAGACTGGGATGTCGAGGGCTGCCGCCAGCTTTCGGTATCCGTGGACGTCGTAGTCCCGGAGGGGCTCCTCGTACCATAAGAAGCCGAGCTCTTCGATCGCTCGGCCCACCAGCATGGCGTCGACTTGGTCGTAGGCGGCGGCCACGTCGAGCATGAGCGGGTAGTCGTCGCCGACCGCCTCCCGCACCGCCCGGCACGCCGCCACGTCTCGTTTCGGGTCTCCCCAGCAGTGCAACTTGTAGGCGTGATAGCCACGATCCTTGTAGCTGAGTGCTTCCTCGACGAACTCCTCGACGGAGTCTTTGGTCATGGAGCTGGCATAGACGGGCATGCTCGTCTGGTATCCGCCCAGCAGTTCGTGGATCGGCCGTCCGACCCACTTGCCATACAGGTCCCAGAGGGCGACGTCGATGGTGCCGATGGCGAACAGCGGGAGAAACCACAGGCGGTCTTTTGTCCAGAGATCCTGGAAGATCTCTTCACGTGGAATCGGGTCGCGCCCGATGAGCGCGGGTTTGACGGTCGCGGCCAGGTAGTGGGCGAGGCCGCGGCCACCGCCCATGCTCAGGACCTCCCCAGTCACGCCTTCGTCGGTGATGATCTGCACCGCTACCGTTTCGGCGACCAGCGGCATGATCGACTGACCCTTGACCGAGGCCTCCCGCTTGTCTCCGCCAATCGGCCGATCGAACACCGTGAGCTTGACGTCGGTGATTTTCACGGGGCGGTCCGTTCTGGTTCGAAGGCGCGGTCGGGCTTGGAACCCTGGCGTATCCCGTAACTGGCATCCCAGTCGTAGGGGTATCCCAGAGCAATCTGGCTGGCGTCGTCGAGCGAGGTGACGTGCTCGGGGTCGAGCGACCACCCGGCGGCGCCCAGGTTGTCCTCGAGTTGTGCCACCGTGCGAGCCCCGAGGATCGGGGCCGTTACGCCGTCACGGTGCAGCAGCCAATTGAGGGCGACTTGGGCGGGCGAATGACCAGTGTCTCCCGCGACCTGCTTCACCACGTCAGCGATGACATGATTTCTCTCGTCCTGCAACCGCCGCAGCATTGATGCGGTGTTGTTGGTCCAACCCGTAGCGCGGGTGTCCGCCGGCAGATCCGGGCCCGGGCCGTACTTCCCGGTGAGGATCCCACCGCCAAGGGGGCTCCACGGCAGCACCGCGACGCCTTCGGACCGGCAGGCCGGCAACAACTCCCGCTCGACGCCGCGCTCGACGAGCGAGTACTGCGGGGTGAGCGAGACGATTGGCTCCCATCCGGCGCGGGCCGCGACCCCAATGGCCTTGGCGAGCTGCCAACCCGCGAAGTTGCTCACCCCGAGATAACGAACCTTGCCGGTTCGGACCAGATCGTTGAGCGTCGAGAGCGTCTCTTCCAGTGGGGTGGCCGGATCCCAACAGTGGATGTGGTACAGATCGATCCAGTCCGTGTCGAGACGCCGCAGCGATGAGTCGATCGCCTCGTGGATGTGTCGACGCGACACGCCTTCCCCATTGGGGCCTCCCACCGGCTGGCCGACCTTCGTCGCTAGCAGGACCCGGCTCCGCCGTCCTCGGAGCACCCGGCCGAGGATGTCCTCGGAGACGCCGTACACATTCGCGGTGTCGACCAGGTTGCCGCCGGCGTCGAGGAACCGGTCGAGAATGAGCCGGCTGTCCGCCTCGCTGGCCTCCCTCCCGAACGTCACGGTGCCGAGCGCGAGCTCCGATACTTGCAGGCCGGAGTGACCGAGCGGGCGGTAGGCCAGCGTCATGGCGCCGCCCGGAGCTGTTGCAGAACCTCAGCCGCCCGTTCGTGGTATTTCTCCACGGAGCGAGCCTTTATGCCCTCGTAACCCCGCACCATGTCGGGTAGGCGGGCCAGCTCGACGGCCTGGTCGTACGTGTCGGACTCGAGGGTTGGTAGGACCTCGTGCATCCAACCTGCGTACTCATCCACAAGGGCACGTTCCAGGCGGCGTATGGCGGTGTAGCCGAACGGGTCGAACCCCGTGCCCCGGAGCCGGCGCCCCGCATGAAGCGCATGGAACATGGGCAGGGCCAGCCCCTGGGGAAACGCCACCTTCTTCTGCCAGCCCAAGGCCCGCAGCATGGGTGGGTGAAGCAGGTAGCGTCGATCGCTGCCTCCCAGCTGGGTCTTGATCTCTGCATCGAACTTGGTGTCGAGGTGCAGTCGGGCTACTTCGTACTCGTCCTTGTAGGCCAGCAGCTTGTAGAAGCCGAAGGCCAACGCTTCGGACAGCTCGGTGTGGTCTCCGGCGACACGCCGCTCGGCGTCCCACCCCTGCTCGACCATACGTAGGTACCGTTGGGCGACCCTGGCGTCTTGGTAATCGATGAGATCGCCCACGCGCCATGCGCTGGCCGCGAGCGTTGGTCCGGCGAGCGGTGTCTGGCGAAGGAGGGCACGGGCGGCCGCCTCAGTTGCTGGCGACGACGACCGTCGTGTCGAATCCGGTCGAGGTGATAGGGCGGCGTGGAGTAGGTCGGGCCGGCTGATCGAGGCGCGCCCCCATCGAAATGCGCTCAGGGTGCGGGCCGGCGACGGGACCCCCTCCAGGATGGCCGCTTCGAAGGTGGCTGCCGAGAAGGGCAGGAGGCCCGCTTGGAACGCGGCGCCTATGGCGAAGACGTTGGCCGGCATGTCGTCGCCGACAAGGGCCTGGGTGGCGGCGTCGGCATCGCAGCGTAACACCGTGGCCGCGGCGTTCTCGAGCCGGCTGACGATCGGTTCGACCTCGGGCAGGCCATCACCTCCAGAAGCGATCATCGAGGCGGTGGGAACGAGCCCGGCGTTGACGACGACGGATGTTCGGCTGCGCTCGATCCGCGCCAGGTGCTTGGGCTGGACGGCTGCCAGGGCGTCGAAAGCGAAGAAGACGTCGCACGCAGCGGCCCCCACGACGTTGGCCGCCGGCTCGGCACCACGCGACAAGCGCAGATGTGAGGTGACGGTTCCGGCCTTCTGGCTCAGTCCGGTCTGATCCAGTCCGGCCACCGCCCAGCCCTCACGGGTTGCGACGTCAGCGAGCAGGCGGTTGGCGGTGACGACGCCAGCCCCGCCGATGCCGACGAGATACACCGCGAACTGCGTCGGCGCCAGGGCCTCAGCCGGATATGGAAGGTCGTCGGGCGGCGCCGGTAAGGCCCTGGAGGCCGGTCTCGTTCCGGTCTGTACCGTTACGAACGAAGGGCAATCGCCGTCGAGACAGCTGAGGTCATGGTTGCACGATGGTTGGTGGATCTTCGTCTTGCGGCCCAGTTCGGTTTCGACAGGCCGGACGGACAGGCAGTTGCTTTTGACCTGGCAGTCCCCGCATCCCTCACAGACCGCCTCGTTGATGACGACCCGGGTCCGAGGTTCCTCGAGCCGCCCGTTTCGCCACAAGCGGCGGGCCTCGGCGGCGCACCGCTGGTCGTATACCAGCACGGTGACTCCGCTCGTGGCCGCCAGGGCCGTCTCAGCCTCGCGGAGGCGGTCGCGAGACCAGACGCTGACATCCGCCGCCCAGCGGGGGTGACGACCATACTTGGTGGGGTCGTCGGCGCACACGATCGTCCGCATTACCCCCATTGCCTCCAACTCCCGGGTGAGGTCGGGGACGGGTGTGGAACCGGCGACGTCTTGGCCGCCGGTCATGGCGACCGCCGAGTTGTACAGCACCTTGAAGGTGATGTTGACGCCGGCCGCGACACAAGCCCGCACCGCCAGGCTGCCGGAGTGGCTGAACGTCCCGTCGCCGAGGTTCTGCAACAGGTGGCCGCTCTTGGCGAAGGGAGCGGCGCCCAGCCAGAGCGCGCCCTCGGCGCCCATCGGCGTCAACGGCAACATGTCCACGTCCCGGTGGCGGTCCTCGAGATAGACGATGGAGTGGCACCCGACGCCCCCGCCGACCACCACCCCTTCAGGTACCGTCGTCGACCGGTTGTGCGGGCATCCGCTGCAGTACGCCGGAGGCCGGGCAGGCAGTGGTAGGTCCGAGGTCGCGGCCGTGACCGGCAGGACGCGGCGACCCTCAGACGGAGGACGTTCGGGTAGCAATGACCGAAGTCGGTGCTCGAGCACAGGCCGAAGACGATCTGCGGTCAACTCGCCGTCCGGGGGGATCACTGTCATGCCATCGCCGTCAAGCTTGCCCACCACGTCGGGTTGGTGAGGGCCGCGGTAGAGGATGTCGCGAACGGCGATCTCGACGAACGGTCGCTTCTCCTCGATGACGAGAATCTCGTCAAGTCCTTCGGCGAAGGCGCGAATCACCGTCGGCTCCAGCGGAAAGGGCATCCCGACCTTGAGCACACGCACTCCCGGAGGGTTGCCCAAGTCTACGAGCGCCTGGGCGACGGGTACGTAGGCGTGGCCGACAGCGAGGATGCCGATGCGCGCCTCGGGAGCGGGCTCGACGATGCGGTTGAGGCCGTTGCTCCGGCAGTACAGCTGCGCCGCGGGCAGGCGGTGAAGATGGATGCTGCCCTCCTCGACGACGCTGACGACGTTGCTCAGCGACGGGGGCTGGACAAAGTGCCACGGCTCGCCGTCGACTACCAGCTCCGGCACGATCCTCTTCGGCACGTGGTCGGCGACTCGGACCGCAGCAAAGCCGTCGGCCAGGTCGGTGACGACCTTGAGCCCAACCCACAGCCCACAAAAACGTGACAACGCCACCGCGTGCAGGCCGAACTCGAGCACCTCTCCGACGGTCGCCGGCGCCAGGATCGGCATCTGCAAACCGGCCAGAAGAGGCTGGGAGTCATTAGGAAGTGTCGATGACTTGGCGGAGGGATCGTCGCCCACGATGGCAACTGCTCCACCGTTGGCCGAGGTGCCCATGAAGTTGGCGTGACGGAACACGTCCCCCGATCGATCGGCGCCCGGGGACTTGCCGTACCAGAAGCCCACGACTCCATCGAGGCGCCGGCGATCAATCATCCTCGGCAGTTGCGAACCCCAGACCGCGGCGGCGGCCAGCTCCTCGTTGACCGCGGGGACGTGGACCAGGACGTCCTCGGCGTCGCTCAGGCGTTCCAAGGCCAAGTCGACGCCGCCGAGCGGGGACCCGGGATATCCCGAGAACAGCGAAGTGGTGCGAAGACCCGCCTCCCGGTCGAGCCGTTGTTGCTCGAACGGAATGTGCACGATGGCGTCTATCCCACTCAGCAGACGAGCAGGTTCGTCCAACGGGGACGCGTCTGGCGTCTCTGGTGCCCGGGCGGCTGTTTGCGTCACGGGGTGCGGTGGCCCGGTAGCTGGTTCGAGCGCCAGCGGAAGTGTTCGGCAGTCTCCCCCGGACCTTTCGGGACGACCCAGGCCAGGCTGTACTTGTAGAACTCGTTGATCACCGATTCCCGGCCGGCGAGGACCTCGGCCATGGCCCGGGCCCGGGTGGTCACATCGTCGTCCGGGACGACCGCATTGACCAGGCCGTGGGTCTCGAGCCGCGCCGATGACACCGGCTCGCCCAAGAGCATGATCTCGGCCGCGACCTTCGGCGGCAGACGGGTCGCCAGGCTGGCGATCAGTCCGCGCCCTAGGCCGAGCTTCGCCTCGGGATAGAGAAACTGCGCGGCGGTGCCGGCGACGCACAGGTCAGCCTGCATGACCAGGATCATCCCTACGCCGACACACCAGCCTTGCACCGCGCAAATGATGGGTTTGGCCACAGAAACGCCGATCCCGGGCACGTAGCCGTAGCCCTCGGTTGGCATGTCCTTGAGATCTGCTCCCGCGGTAAATGAGCGCCCCTCGCCGTTGAGGACCGCGACCCGGTCGTCGCTGCCGTTGAAGCGGACCCAGGCCTCCTCCAACTCGACCGCCATCTGTCGATTGAGGGCATTCAGCTTGTCCGGCCGGTCGAGGGTGATCGTGGCGATGCCGTCCTCGGACCGGTAACGGACGTATGCCGTCATCGACCCGTGAAGACCGGATCGCGGCGGTTTAGCACGGCATCCGCACCTTCTTGGAAGTCGGCGGTGGCGAATGCCTGTGCCGCGGCATCGATCTCGAGGGAGGCATTGCCCATCGGAAACGGGTAGGCCCGTTCGATGTTCTCCTTCGTAAGGCGAACACCGATGGGTGGCCGGGACGCGTACAGCGTGGCGGCCTCGCGGGTGGCATCGGCCAGCTCGTCAGGTGTCACCACGGTGGTGAGAAGCCCCAAGGCGTGGGCCTCGTCCGCTCGGAGGAGTCGAGCCGAGAAGATGATTTCCTTCGCCCGGCCGATTCCCACGAACCGAGCCAGTCGTTGAGCCGGAGCATCGAAGGCCACGTTGAGCTCGGGCCACCCGATCTTGGCCCGGTCGGAGGCGACGCGCAGGTCGCATGCCATGGCGAGCTCGGCGCCATTGCCGACGCACGCCCCGGAGATGGAGGCGATTGTGATGAACGGCAGCAACTCGACCTGCCGGAAGAGGTGGTATTCGACCTCGACGTAGGTCCGGTAGGTGTGTGGATCCATGGCTTGAATGGAAGTGAGGTCCGCACCGCCGCTGAAGATCTTGTCGCGGCCCTTGATGATCAGCGCCCGGCAGGAACCGTCGGTGCTGAGCTTCTCGATCTGAAGTGTCAGCTCTTCGAGCAGCGGCAGGGTGAAGACGTTGGCGGGGTGGTCACTCTCGAACTGCAGCGTGGTAACGGCCCCGTCCTGGGTGACGTTGACCGTGTGGGCAAACTCCTGCATAACTTCCTCCAATTACGTTGTCGACTAGAAGATGGCACCGGTGCGGCGCAAGGCCTCGATCTCGTCCGGTGGTAGCCCCAATAACTCTTGGAGCACCGCATCGGTGTGCTCCCCCGCATGCGGGGGGCCGGCGCCGGCCGGACCGATGTCGGTCCCGGATATCCAGTAAGGAGCACACTGGACCAGCTGGGTACCGGCTTCGCCAAAGCTGACCGGCTGGAGCGTGCCCCGAAAGCGCAAGTGCGGGTCTCCCCGGTTCTCGGCCACTGTTCTTATGCGAGCACCGGGCAGGCCTTGATCGTGCAGGACCTGGAGCAGGCTGGCCGCATCGGGGAAGGTGGCGCCCCACTCGTCGATCAGGGCGTACAGCTCGATACGGTTCGCGATGCGCGACTCGATCACCGCGAAGCGCGGATCCTCTGCGAGCTCGGGACGGCCCATGGCTGCCGCCAGACGGGCCCACGCCGCATCTCCGACGCCGGAAAACGTCACGTACTCACCACCTCCGGTGGCGAGCACACCGGATGGGACGGTCTGGGGATGCTTGACCCCGTAGCGGCCGTACTCGCGGGTCCCCCCGCTGAACTCGGCTTGCCCGACCGCTTGGTCGATCATGGTGAAGAGGCAGTCGAACGAAGACACGTCTACCAGGCTCCCCAGGCCGGTGCGAGACCGCAGGTACAGCGCCGCCCCTAGGGCGGCCAAACCGTGCACGCCCGCCGACATGTCGGCCAGCGGCGTGCCGAAATGGGAAGGCGGGCCGCCTTCCTGCCCGGTGAGCGACATGAGACCGGAATACGCCTCTGCCGTGGCGCCGTGCCCCGATATGGCGGCATAGGGCCCCTCTCGCCCGAACAGGCTGATGGAGAGCAGGACCGCCGCCGGGTTGATCCGATGGATCTCGTCCCATCCCAGCCCGAGGCGATCCATTGCTCCGGGCCGGAGATTCTCCGCGACCACATCGGCCCAGGCCAGGAGTCGCTTGGCGGTATCGAGGCCCTCGGGCTTCTTGAGGTCGAGTCCGATGGACCGCTTGCCGCAGTTGTATTGGGCGAACGCCGTACTCATGCCGGGCTCGTACATGATCGGGAGCTCGCGCATGATGTCGCCGGACGGGGATTCGACCTTGACGACATCCGCTCCCATGTCGCTTAGGAGGCGGGTGCAGAACGGCCCGGCGATCACATGAGTGAAGTCGAGCACCTTCAGCCCGTCGTACGGCCCGCTCATGTGGAGTCCCCGAATACCGATCCGAACGAGGACCGCAGTGCCGGTTTGGCGATCTTGCCGGCGCCGGTACGAGGAAAGTCGTCCACGTAGCGGACCTCCTTGGGGGTCTTGAAGCCGGCGAGCCGCGCTCGAACGAAGCTGATTATCTGCTTCGGGTCCGGGCGGTCGGTCCCCGCCGCGAACCGAACCAGAGCGAGCACCCGTTCTTCATAGAGCGGATCGGGTATCCCGATCACGGCCACTTCGGCGACGCCTGGATACGTCGCGATCACGTCCTCGATCTCTCGGGGATAGACGTTCTCGCCTCCGGTGATGATGATGTCCTTGGCTCGGTCGACGAGATAGAAGAAGCCGTCCTCGGCTCGCCGGACCAGGTCACCTGTCCGGAGCCACCCATCGGCAGTCAAGACGGAGGCCGTGAGCTCGGGCCGGTCGAGGTAGCCGACCATGGTGGAATCCGATCGGGTCCAAAGTTCGCCGACCTCGTCGACGGCCGCGTCCACACCGCTGGTGTTGACCACGCGTGCTTCCGTGCCGGCTACCGGTTGGCCAAGAGAGCCGAAATGCTGGAGGAAGTCCTCGCCGCGAAGGGCCATCGAGTGCGGTCCCGACTCGCTGGAGCCGTAGCCGTGGACCAGGTCTGCGGTAGGGAAGTGGTCACGGATGGCCTGGAATAGGACGTTGGTGGCCACGCTCCCGCCGACATAGCAACCGCGAACGCCGGAAGTGTCCGCTTGATCGAGGGCGCCGGACTCGAAGAGGAGGTTATAGTGGGCGGGGACTCCGACGATGTAGGTCACGCCGGTCTTCAGTGCCGACGCGATCTCGATCGGATCGAATTGCCGAAGAATGCTGACGCGGCCGCCTTGGATGAGGAGCTGGTTGGGGACGGCCCCCCCGCCTATGTGGAACTGCGGCAAGAACCAGAGCAGATGGTCGTTGCGCCCGAGCTCGTATCCCAGCGCGGAAAAGGCGCTGTCGAGGATGCGGGCCCGCTGGGTCCGCATGACGCCCTTGGCCTCGCCGGTGGTACCGCTCGTGAAGACGATCTCATGGACATCGTTCTCGTCTACCGCGACGTCGGGACGCGTGGTCGAATCGCCCAGGAGCTCCCTCCAAGGCCGCCACGGGCCTGATGCGGCGCGGTCCGCCTCATCGGGCCGGTCGAGATGCAGGCGCAGCTGGGGGAGTAGCCCCTCGGCGGCGGTCTCGGCGAGAGAAATGAAATCCGCACCCGCCACGAGCACGTCCGGGCGGATCAATCCAATCTGGGGCGCCAGTTCGGTGGCGCGCAGCCAAGCGTTGAGAGGGGTGATCGTCATTCCGAGCTTCGCAGTCGCGAAGTACGCGACCAGGTAGTCGGCAGAATTGCGGTCGAGCCAGACCAGGCGATGGCCGGGACCCAGGCCAGCCTCCGAGAGCCCTTGGGCGACGGAGTTGGTCGCTCTCTCCAGGCCGTCATAGGTGAGATCGACGCCGGTTTCTGAGGTGATGGCGATTCGGTCGGGATAGGAGGTCGCGCCGCGAGCGAGCATGTCGCGATGTGTCAGCATTCGGCTCCTCCAGCGGCCGGGTCGAGCGTCGGGTGATCGGGTAGGCGCGTCATTCCACGTAGGCGGCCAGGATGTCGTGACCGAGCTCCTCGGAGGTCCCAGCTGCCTGGACCTCGCCGTGACCGATGACCACCACGTCGTGGGCCAGCCGCAGGGCGAGCGCGGCGTTCTGCTCGACGAGGAGGACCGAGGTGCCCGTCTGCACGATGGCTGCCAGCGCGGCGAGCACGTCATTGGCGACGGCGGGAGCCAGGCCCATGGATGGCTCGTCGATAGCGATCAGCTTCGGTTTGGACATCAGACCTCGGGCGATGGCGAGCATCTGCTGCTCGCCTCCCGACAGGCTTCCAGCCGTAGTGCTGAGCCGAGCCTTCAGCGGGGGGAAGAGCTCGAGCATCCGGTCCTGCATATCGTCGATTTCAGAACGGGGGGTGATGTACGCCCCCATCTGCAGATTCTCCTCGACGGTGAGTGGCGCGATCATGGCGCGACCTTCGGGTACGTGCGCGATCCCAAGGCGCAGAATCTTGTGGGGAGCCATCCTCGATATGTCGGTCCCATTCCAGAGGATCCGTCCGGCGAATGGGCGTACGGTGCCACTGATCGCTTTCAGCATCGAGGACTTGCCTGCCCCATTAGGACCAAGAACGGCGACGACAGCGTGATCGGGGACGGTGAGACTGACTCCCCGCAGGGCCCGGATCTTGCCATAGCGGACCTCGAGGTTCTCAAGCACCAGCATTGGTAGTGCCGCCTTCCTGCTTGGCCGGGCCCGTCTCCGACTCCTGCCCTTCCATGTCCCCGAGGTACGCAGTACGCACCACGGGGTCGTCCCAGACGCGCTCGGCCGAATCCCGGGCAATAATGTTTCCCCACTGGAGCACCAGTACCTCGTCGCAAATGGCCCTCACCAGCCGGACGTTGTGTTCCACCAGCAAGACGGTGGTACCGGCGTCGCGGACCTGCTGTACCAGGCGGCCAATCTCGTCGGACTCGTCGCGGGTCATTCCTGCGGTGGGTTCGTCCAGGATCAGCAGACTGGGGCTGGCCGCCAAGGCCCTGGCAATCTCCACTCGGCGCCTCATCCCGTACGGGAGCTGTGCGACTTCGTCTTTGGCCACCTCCCGCAGGTTGAGGACCGTCAGGAGTCGCTCGACGACATCACGGCCCGGTCGGCTCCGCCACTCCTTCGCCCGAGTGACCAACCGGCGGCGCTGTAAGGCTCCATGGCAGCCGATCAGGATGTTGGTAGCGACGGTTTCGCTATCCAGGAGCAATATGTTTTGATAGGTCCGGGCCACTCCCATGCCCGCGACTGCGTGCGGGAGCCAACCAGTGACGGTCTTCCCCTTGATGGCGATTGATCCCGAAGTTGGCTTCAGGTAGCCGGTGATGAGGTTGAGAAGGGTGGTCTTGCCGGCCCCGTTCGGGCCGATGAGCCCGGTGATGGTTTCGTCGCTGAGGGCGAAAGTCACGTCCGATACTGCGACCACGCCGCCAAACCGCTTGCCAAGGTTCTCGATCGCCACCGCGGGCACGTCCGCGAGCCCCTCGGGCGAGGCAACCGTCGAGGCGCCAGTCACTTGATCACGAGGGGGGACGCCCCTGATGGGCTCGCCTCGCTCGTCGGAGGCGAAGAGGGGCCACGGTGGGGCCGGAGACGGCGGAAAGTGAGCCGGCGCAGGAGACGGGGGTCGGTGATTCCGTTGGGCACCAAGATCATCACCACGACCAGGAGCCCTCCATACAAGAGCCCTTCGGCGAGAGCATCTGTGGTACCGATGTACTGCTGCGCCACACCGATGGCGATGGCGGTGAGGACCGAACCGGCCCACAGGTAACTCCCCGCGATCATCGCCAGCGCCAGGATCTGCACGAGCAGGACGAAGCTGTACTGGTCCGGACTGATTACCCCGGTCTGGAATGCTTCGAAGCCGCCCGCCAGCCCGGCCAGGAATCCGCTCGCCGTGAAGGCCAGAGTCCGGTAGCGAGCGACATTGATGCCGGCCCCTGCTGCGACCCGCTCGTCGAGTCGAATGGCCCGAAGGGCTCGCCCCACGAACGACAAGTGGACAAGCTGGAACACCACGCCGACGGCCAGGACGACGAACACCAGCTCGGCCAACGTGATGTCGACCGGGATACCGACGATCCCGCCCGGACCGCCTGTCCACGTGAAGTTGGCGATACCGAGCACGAACACCTGTCCCAGGGCGAAGGTGCCCAGCGCCAGATAGATACCGCGCAGATGGAGGACCAGCCTTCCGAAGATGTACGCCAGTACCGCCGCCACGACGGCGCCGGCGGCGATCGCCGGCACGGTAGGCCAATGCTGCTTGGTCGCCAGGAGAGAGGACGTGTAGGCGCCGTCGGCCATGAAGCCGATGGTGGCGAGCGACAGGACGCCGCATTGGAATACCACGAATAGCGACAGGACCAGAAGGGCGTTGACGAGGATCCCGGCGGCCACCAGCTGGGTGTAGGGGTTTAGCCAGTCAAACACGGGCTTCCTCTCGAACTCCGAAGAGGCCGTTGGGCCGCACGATGAGAACCCCGACAATCAGCAGGTAGGTGATGGCATTGCTGAACACTCCCGACACGTACAACGTGGTGTACACCTGCACCAGGCCCAGCGCCAGGCCCCCGATGACCGCGCCCTTCACCGAGCCCATTCCCCCTAGCACGATCACTGCGAACGCCACGACTAGGAGCTGATCTCCATCTGAGTAGGAGAGCGTGGACGAATCGGCGGCGTTGAAGATGCCCGCCAGGGCCGCCAGGCAACCAGACACAAACACCGCGAGGGCGAAGATGGCCCGGCTGTTGACACCCAACAGCTCGGCAGTCGGGGCGGAGTAAGCCACCGTACGAGTGGCTCGACCGAGTCGGGTCCGGTTGAGCCAGTACCCGAGGACGATCATCACCGCCACCGAGATCACCAAGCTGAGCAGCTGAAGGCTCGGGAGGCTGGTGCTCCCGATGTCGACCGATCCGTGCGGGAAGCCTCCTATGGGAAACGTCTCGATTTGGGATTTGGAACGATCCTGAGCCACACTCGACAGGATGTAATAGACGCCGATCGTGGCTACCACCAGGGCGAACTCGGAGGTGCCACGTCGGCGCATAAACTGCATTACCGTCATGTCGACGAAGACCGCCACCACCCCCGCCACCGCCATCCCGATCAGGACGGCGAAGACGGTGGGCACGTGGTTCTCGATGGCGATGAGTGTTCCGAACGCGCCCCAGACGATGAACTGGCTGTAGGCGAAGTTGAGAACCCGGAGCACTCCCCAAATCAGCGTGACACCCAGGCCGAGGAGGGAGTAAGTCGCCCCCAAGGCGATGCCGTTGACGGTCTGCTGGAGCACCGCTGGGGAGCCGCTACTACTTGGTGCAGGTGGTCGACGACGTCCAGGGGACGTCCTGCCCGTTCTGCACCTGCTCGTTCACACCACCATAAGTGGGTTGTCCCGGTGCAGCGGGGTTGTTCCACCCGTACAGCCCGAGCGCCCCGGAGAAGCCCGAGATTTGCGACAGAGCGTCGCGGATCTGGCTCGGGTTGACAGAGTTGGCATTCTTGATGGCCGTGGCCATGGCCCACATGGCGTCTCTGCCCAAGGCGTCAAAGAAGTCCGGGGTTTGCCCATTGTTGGCGGCCTTCCACTGCGACACGAACAGCGGGTTCCCTCCGGCCGTGCTGGTGGGGACCCAAGGCGTGGTAAAGAGGCCGCACTGGGCGGCCTTGATGGCGGCCGGATTGCCGGTGACCACGGCGCTACCGAGTGAGGTATCGCCGAGATACTGCGCGGTGATGCCTGACTCGCCGAGCTGGACCAGTACGGACGGGACCTGTCCGGTATCGACGTTGACGACCAGAAGGTCGGGGTTGGCGTCCTTGATGGCGGTCAGCTGAGCCTGCATGTCGGTCGTAGCTGCGGTAATCGTCTCGACTGCGACCGTCTTGACGCCCAAGCTTTCGAGAAGCTTCCGGCGGGCCGCGTACTGGCCACTCGTGGTGACCGTGTCACTTCCGTAGAGATACGCCGCGGTCGTGGCATGGGTCGCCTTGACGAACTGCGGATCACCGAACGCGTACAGCTTCGTGTAGTCCAGTAGCTCTCGGAAGATGTAGTTGCCGACCTCGGTGACACCGGCGCCCGATAGACCCACGGCCATCACCGGGATTCCGTCTTTCTGGGCGATGGGCCCGGCGGCCAGGAACGACGGTGTCAAGCTGTAACCGACGATGGCGGAAACGTGGTCGCTGCTGATCAGCTCCACCGTGCGTTGCACGGCCTCCGTCTTGCTGGCCTGCGTGTCAAACATCACCGGGTCGATCTTGCTGGTGCCCAAAAAGCCCGAGCTGTTGATCTGATTTACGGCAAATTGCACGCCGGCCCACTCGCCCGTTCCCACGCCGGTGATCTCACTACTGCCGGTTAGATCGAGCGGAACGCCGATCTTGATGGTGGCGGGCAATGCGCTGGATGAGCTACCCGCACTCGTCGGGGTCGACGAGGACTTGGAGCTGCCACACGCGGCAGCCAGCACTGAAACCAAGCCCAGCGCGGTAACAATCTTGATGGTCCGGAACCTCATGCGAGGACCCCCCTTTGATGGTGATTTGGTGGAAGCCGTGATGGCGATGCAGGTGAGCCTGTCTCGCCTGGAACTCAGCCAAATCGAGAAGGCGTCCGATGCCACAAACAGGACATCGGACTTCGCAAGCGTAACCAAACCTGAGCTTGACGTCAAGTACAATCAAACTTGACGTCAAGTACAGGAGAACTTGACGTCGACCTCAGGTCTGGGTACCCTATTGGGTAGGGCAGTTTCGGAATGCCGCACCTACCGGGAAGGAACATGGCCGCTGAGACCTCGAAAGACCTGTCCATGATCGAGCAGAGTATGGTGCCCGAGTTGACGAGACGGGGTCGTCGAAGCCGGTTGGCGCTCGTCGAAGCGGCAAAGCGCGTGTTCGGGTCGGATGGGTTCCTCAACGCCCGGGTCTTAGATATAGCCACAGAGGCCGGCCTGTCTCATGGCAGTTTCTATACCTACTTCGAGTCCAAAGAGGAGATCTTCAGAGAGGTCATAGACGCCGTGAAGGTCGACATGACTCGCCCCGTCAGTACGGCGACGGCACAGGAGGATCCGTACGAGACGGTGCTCCGGACCAATGAGCAGTACGTAGCGGGGTATCGGCGCAACGCCGCCCTGATGGCGACGTTTGAGGAGGTATGTACCTTTAATCGGGAGATGGCTCAGTACCGAGCGTCGATCCGCGAGGAGTACATTGCCCGCAACTCGAGAGCGATTCGTCGCTGGCAAGCGCTCGGCCTGGCAGATGCCAGTCTCGATCCTCGTTACGCCGCCATCGCGCTAGGGGCCATGGTCGACCGGTTCGTCTATATCTGGCTGGTCCTGGGCGAGGAGCTCGACGAGAAGGTTGCGCTCGAGACCCTCACCCGTCTCTGGATCCAAGGGCTGGGATTGAAGGCGCCAACAGGGGCCGGGTCCGCGGCTGTTCCTGCTAGCCAGCGGCGCGCGCCCGGACAGAAGCGAAGTAGTCGGAAAGGTGAGAGCGATGGGAAGTGACGATCTGTGACCCGTCTCGGGGTGACTCTGCCCTTAGAGGGCCTGGAGCTGTACCAACACCGGGCAGCGATCGAGAGGCTGTCGACCGCGGGCTACGTCGATCTGTGGTCGGGGGAAGTCAACGGGATCGATGGTCTGAGCCAGCTGGCTCTGTACGCCGGTTGGAACGACCATGTTGGTATCGCGTGCGGGGTCGTTAACGCGTTCACTCGACCGCCCGCTCTCCTCGCCATGTCCGCGGCCGCCATGGGCGAACTGGCGCCGGGACGAGCCCGATTCGGGATCGGTGCCGGGTCAGACGTCATCGTGCACAACTGGAACGGAATCCCGTTCGAGACGCCGTACACCCGGGTGTCCGAGGCGCTGGAGTTCGTGCAGGCCGCCCTCCGAGGCGAGCGCTCGGAGGGCGAGTACAAGACTTTCGCCAGCCGCGGGTTCAAGCTGTCCAGGATCCCCGCCACGCCGCCGCTACTCCTGGTGGCCGCCCTTGGTCCACGGATGCTCAAGCTCGCCGCCAGCCGAGCCGACGGGGTCGTGCTCAACTTTCTTTCCGCCGGCGACCTCGATCGCATCCACGACGTCACCGACAACGTCAAACGTGAGGAAGCACCTCTCGAGGTCAGCGCCCGGGTGTTCGTCGTCCCAGGAGACGACCGAAGCGCCGAGATCGCGGCCCGCCGGCACATCGCCGGGTACCTCACCGTTCCGGTGTACGCCCAGTACCAGAGGTGGCTTGGCCGTGAGCGCGAACTCACCCCGTTGTGGGACGCGTGGGCGGCGGGGGACCGCAAGCGCGCCGTCGATGTCATCCCCCAAGAAGTGGTCGACGATCTGGTCCTGTATGGCTCACCCCGCGACTGCGCATCGGGGATTCGCCGGTACATGAATCAAGGCCTCGACGCCCTCACCGTGGGTCTGATGCCGGCAGCCGGCACGGACCCCACCGAGCAGGTCGATTTTCTCGTCGACCTCGGCAACGAGTTGGCGGTCCGGTGATGGACTTCGATCTTCCCACCACTCTGGTCGCCTACCTGGCCGAGCTAGACGACTTCATCGACCGCGAGATACGACCACTCGAGCAGGAGGACGACAACGTCCGGTTCTTCGATCACCGACGGGAGTACGCCCGTACCGACTGGGACAACGGTGGGCTCCCCCGACGGGAATGGGAGGACCTGCTCGGCGAGGCTCGCCGGAGAGCCGACGCGGCCGGGCACTACCGGTATCCCTTCCCGCAGGAGTACGGCGGGCGGAACGGAACCAACTTGGACATGGCCGTCATACGCGAGCATCTGACATCGAAGGGTCTGGGCCTGCACTGCGACCTGCAAAATGAGCATGCCGTGGTCGGCAACAACGTCGGCCTCCTCCTCATGATCCACTATGGCTCTGACGCGCAAAAGGCCGAGTGGACCGAAGAGCTCGCCGACGGACGGCGGAGCTTCGCCTTCGGGATCACCGAGCCGCGGCATGGATCCGACGCGACCTACATGGAGACTTCCGCGATCCGCGACGGCGATGGCTGGCTCATCAACGGTGAGAAGACTTGGAACACCGGAGTGCATACCGCCCAGCACGACATCATTTTTGCCCGAACGAGTGGCCGGGCAGGTGATGGCGATGGCATCACGGCGTTCCTCGTCCCGACGGACTCGAATGGGTTCAAGGTGGAGGAATACCTCTGGACGTTCAATATGCCGACGGACCACGCCCGCATCTCGCTCACCAACGTGTGGGTGCCCGAGGCGGCCGTGTTTGGTCCTGAGGAGCATGGCTTGGAGATCGTCCAGCACTTCTTCAACGAGAACCGCATTCGCCAAGCCGCGTCGAGCCTGGGCGCGGCGCAGTACTGCATCAACGAGTCCGTCGACTATGCCAAGGAGCGAGCGCCCTTCGGTAAGTCGCTCTCATCGAATCAGGGCATCCAGTTTCCCATGGTGGAGATGGAGACCCAATGTGAGATGCTCAGGGCCCTCATCCACAAGACGGCGTGGTCGATGGACACCCACGGGGCTTTCTCCCAGTCGCAGCGGGTATCCATGTGCAACTACTGGTCCAACCGGCTCTGCTGCCAAGCCGCCGACTGGGCGATGCAGGTCCACGGCGGTCTGGGCTATTCCCGCCACAAGCCGTTCGAGCACATCTACCGCCACCACCGGCGTTATCGCATCACCGAAGGCACCGAGGAGATTCAGATGCGGCGGGTGGCCGGGTACCTATTTGGCTTTATGAAGCAGGACGCACCCAAGGGCGTGGGCGCGACCTCTCGATGAGGATCACGGCATTCGAGCACCTCCACTGCGATGCCGGCTGGAGAACGCTGTCGTTCCTGAAGGTCTCGACCGACGAGGGGCTCGTGGGTTGGTCGGAGTACAACGAAAGCTACGGGAACGGCGGATTGACCGCAGTGATCGAGGCCCTAACCCCGGCGCTACTAGGCACGGATCCTCGTCCGGTGGGGCGCATCAGCGCGGAGCTTCACGCCATGACCCGGCTGGTGTCGGGGGGTGTGAGTAGTCAGGCCGTGGCGGCGATCCAAAATGCCCTTCTCGATGTCAAAGCCAAGGCCCTCGGCGTCCCGTTGTACGAGATGCTGGGCGGACCGATCCGCCAGCGGCTCCGGGTGTACTGGTCGCACTGTGGGCTCTACCGGCTCACCGAGGCCGCCCTGATGGGCGTCCCGCCGGTGCTGTCGGTGGATGACCTGCTCCCTCTCGGACGGGAGGTGGCGGACCGCCATTTTACCGCCCTCAAAACGAACATATTCAGCTTCGATGGCGGGGGTTCCTTGTGGATCCCGGCCTTCGCCGGCAGCCCCGGCTGGCCCGAGCTCAACGTCGAGCGGGCCATCATCGGCGCCGCGATCGACCAGTTGAGTGCCCTCAGAGAGGGAGCGGGTCCCGATGTGGACATCATGCTTGATCTCAGCTCCAACGCCAAGACGGAGGGTTTCGTCCGGCTCGCTCGGGCCCTGCGGGATTTCGACCTGTTCTGGCTCGAAGCCGACAGCCAGTCGCCGGCCGCGCTGGCATATCTGCGAAGCTCCGCAACCATGCCAGTGGCGTCCTGTGAGTCGCTGTACGGCGTTCGGCAGTACCGTCCATTTCTGGAAAGGGAAGCCGTCGACGTCTTGATCGTCGACGTTCCCTGGAACGGTCTCCTGGAGTCGCTCAAGATCGCAGCTCTCGCTGACGCCTACGAGGTGAATGTCGCTCCCCACAATTTCTACGGACATCTCGCTACCCTCATGAGCGCCCACTTCTGTGCCCTCATACCCAACTTCAGGATCATGGAGACCGATATAGACGACGTCCCTTGGAAGGACGACCTGGTGACCGCGGTGCCAGTACTTGACGAGGGACATCTGGTGCTACCGGTGACACCTGGCTGGGGGGCTGACGTCAACGAAGAGGCCGTGCGGGCTCATCCGCCAAAGCTCCGCGCATCCACGTATCGTCGACGGTGACGGCGAGGAGGTCGGGAGGATGAGAAAGATCGACCATGTAGGAGTGGTGGCCCCGTCGTGGCCGGTCGCGGAAGGCCTTTTGGCCGGGACGTTCGGCCTGCTGCTGGACGAGAGCTGCGCCGATCTGCCGGATGGCATGGAGTACGAGGGGGACGGCAGCCGGATCTACTTCCTAAAGGTGGGGGAGGGGGAAACGCTGATCGAGGTGTTGATTCCGGCCGGCCCCGATACCGGCACCGGGCGGTTCTTGGCCAAGCGCGGTCCGGGGTTGCACCACATCGCCTACGCCTGTGACGACGTCCCTGCGGAGACCGAGCGTCTTCGCGCTCAGGGCCTGGAGCCAATTGCGATCGGCGACATGCTCAATGGTGTCTTCTTCGGCCCGAAGGACACCATGGGCATCCTCACCGAGCTGGTGACCCTCGATCCTCGCGCCCCGAAGACTGGAGATCACGCCGGTGGGGGATAGCGCGGAGGAGGGGCGACTGGCGTCTGAACTCGAGCGGGCCCTGCAGCCGATCTACGGCCCCGGACTCCGGGTAACGAATCTGGTCCGTCTCCCCGGAGGTGCGTCGCGAGAGACCTTACAGTTTGACGTCGAGAGGTCCGGAGAATCCGCGGCGGCGCTCATCTTGCGGCGCGACTTCGCCGGGCGGCCCAGCTCACCTGGCGGGATGGGTCTCGAAGCTCGCGTCCTGCGCGCCGCCCGGCAGGCCGGCCTGGCGGTGCCGGAGGTGGTCATGTCGTGTGACGGCCCCGAGTGTTGGGAGACAGCCGGCATCGTGATGGAGCGGGTTCGCGGGGAGACCATCGCCCGCAGGATTCTGCGCGAGGCCGAGTTCGCCGAGGCGCGCCCGAAGCTTGTGGCGCAGTGCGGACGCTTCCTAGGTGGACTTCATGGCATCGATCCGGGCCCGATCAGCGGTCTGGCACTTCAGGACGCTCTCGTCACCTGTCGGGCCACCTACGAGAGCGTTGGCATGATCAGCCCCACCTTCGAATATGCCTTCCGGTGGTTGTCCGCGCACCGGCCTCCGCCCAGCCCTGCCCGCGCGATCGTCCATGGCGACTTCCGCCTGGGGAACCTGATCGTGGATGAGAATGGTCTGGCCGCGGTGCTCGATTGGGAGAATGTGCATCTCGGCGATCCCCTCGAAGATCTGGGTTGGTTTTGCGTCAAAGCCTGGCGCTTCGGGGCCACGGCTCCGGTGGCTGGCGTCGGGTCATACGAGGACCTGCTGACGGCGTATGCCGAAGCTGGCGGTCCGCCAGTCAGCCGAGACTTGCTCCGATGGTGGGAACTGTTTGGCACCCTGCGGTGGGGCGTGATCTGTATGGGCCAAGCATCGGTCCATCTCACCGGAGCCGTCAGGTCGGTCGAGCTCGCCGCCATAGGGCGCCGCGTCTGCGAACAGGAATGGGACCTGCTCAGCATGCTGTGTCCGGATGAGGTCGTGACGATGCGTCCCTCACCGATCGGCCCCGAAGCCGGCGGGATAGACCTCCAAGGTGCCCCTAGTCTCCAAGAGCTGGTGGTGGCGGTGCGCGAGTTCCTCCAAGACGACGTGTTGCCGGCCGTGCAAGGACGCACGCACTTCCACACCCGGGTGGCTGTCAACGTCTTGGGGATGGTCGAGCGAGAGGTTCTCACGGGAGCGGCCCGGCTCGAGCGATATGTGACCGAACTCACCAAGATCGGCGTACAATCCACCGAAGATGCGGCGGAAGGCATCCGCTCAGGCCGTTTCGACGAGCAGCCAGACGATCTAGCTCCCTTTCTCGTAAGCAGTGTCTACGACAAGCTCAGCGTCTCGAACCCGAAGTACCTACTCCCGGCTGAGGCGCGTAGCTGACCTACCAGCGATCGACGATCACCAGCTCCTTGCCCAGCCAGATCGCCGAGCGGGCGAAGTCAATGAACTTCGACTCATCCTCGATGAACAACCGGCCGGCCTCTCGAGCCTCCGGCGTTTGGCGGGGGAGGGTTCGGTCGAACCAGGCCTCGGCGTGGCCGAGGTAGGGCTCCGTCACGGTGCCCCGCCCCTTGCGCAGGGCGTCCTCGACAGGCGATTCAAATCGATGCACCTGCTGGTAGCGCAACAGCCCCCGTGCTACCGCGCACCAGCGCACCAGGGGACCGTGCTGCACGAGCCAGTAACGCCGGGCGTCCTCGGGGCTCATGTCCGCCCGGTGCCGAAGAGGAAAATGGAGCTTGACGATCGGACTGTTCGGTCGGGCGACGATGTCCTCGGGAGCGGGGTTGACCTGGGGATACTCATGGGCGACCCACAGTGGTGACGACGCCAGGTCGATGAAGGCGCGCTCATCCTCGAGTAGCTCACGCGCCGCCCGCCGGCCGTCCTCAGTATTGGCGTTGGCGATCATCGCCTCTTCTGATTGGAACCAGAGCTCGGCCACGCCGTCGTAGGGCTCCTCCATCCCTCCCCGGGCCGCGGCCAAGGTTCCGTTGACCGGGTCCTCGATGCGGTGTGACTGGGTATAGCGGAGGATTCCCAGGCGCATTTGGTGCGACGCCACCAGGGGAGCGTGTTGATCGCGCCAGTAAGTCTGGAACTCCTCAAGGCTCGTGTCGGCTAGCCGACGGAGCAGAAACACGAGTCGAATCACTGCTGCCTCCTCATTGGCACGCCGCTGATTCAGCGGCCTTCGAGGCGGACAATGCTCGAGACGGTGGCCGCCATGATCCGGATGTCCAGTCCGAGCGATTGGTGCTTGAGGTAGTAGAGGTCTCGTTCCAGCTTGCGCCGGGTGTCCTCCAAGGACGCGCTGTATCCCTCGTGGACCTGGGCCCAGCCGGTCAGGCCCGGCTTCATCAGGAGGCGCTTGTTGTAGAACGGGAGGGATTCGGCGAACCCACCGACGAACTCAGGGCGTTCGGGACGGGGCCCAATCAGCGACATATCTCCTCGAAGGAGGCTGCGGCTCTGCGGCAGCTCATCGATGCGGGATTTGCGGAGCACCCGCCCCACGCGCGTTACCCGTGGATCGCCAGCATTCGCAAACTGGGGACCCGACGACTCGGCGTCTACTTGCATCGTCCGGAATTTTACCAACTGAAACTGTCGGCCGCTTTGACCGCTACGTGTCTGCCGGTAGAACACTGGTCCGGCAGTCTCCATACGGATGACCAACGCCACGAGCGGCATTAACACAAGAAACACGAACCCGGCCAGCAACCCGGCGGCGACGTCGACCGCACGACGAGCAGTCCTGTAGCCCAAGCGGTGCAATGGTCCGATATCAAATAGGAACCATGAAACGTCCAAGCTCACGAGAGGTACTCGCCCGAACTCCTCCTCGAACACTGTCGAGAAGCTGCGCACCTGGATTCCCATCTCGTTGACCGCGGCGACGCTCTCGGTAAAGCCCTCGGCGGCCACTTCGGTACTCCCGATCACCACCCGCCATGGCCGGAGCTGCTCGCAGACCCGCTCCAAGTTGCGAGCGTCACCGACGTAGTGGTCTCGCTCGCTGTGCCAGCCTTCTGGGCGGACGATGTCGGTGGGCAACCAAGCGACTAAGCGGAGGCGGCCCAAGGAGCGAGCTGCGATGGCCTCTACCATCTCCATGTACTCGGACTCGCTGCAGACCAGGACGAGTGTTCGCAATGACCGATCAGTCGATTCCAGGCGATGCAAGCCAAATGCGGCCAGCGGTCGCACCAGTATCAGGACAGCCGTTACCGACACGAAGAGTATCCGCGACACCCTCTCCGATGTCAGAAAGCCGACCGTAGCGGTGAGTGCTAGCGCCACGATGGCGACCTTCAGAGCCAGGACGAACTCTTCGACGAGGTTCCACTCCGCCCGAACATGCGTGGCGTCGATTATGGCCGCGATTATCACGTAGCAAAGGGCGAAGACGATCTGCCTGGCAATGCCGTGTCCGGTGAGGGCGTGGTAGACGACCAATCCAAGGGACACGGCCAGCACGTCGCCAAGGAGGCGTGGAAGCAACCCGCGCACGATCCTCGTCTGCTGCCGACCTAGCAGGAGCTGATCTCGGCCTCGCGGCATGGCGGACAGGTCATCGTTGGCACGGTTGCTGTTGTCGGTCTGCTCGGCACCGGTAGGCGCTGTCTTCCCTGCCTGTCGAACTGATTGAGACGACACCGCTTAGGCCGCCTCGGTCCGGCCGAAGACGGCCGTCTGGCAGAAACGGGACGGTCTTGGGACGAGCTGATCGGTAGATCGCATGGTTATGTTTCCCCCACACCCCCGCCCCAGCGCGCCAACTTGGTCAACCCATTTTGTCTCAAAGGTTCCTGCCTCTAAAGCTGACGCTGTGCAACCAGGCAAATTTAGCCTAGCTCAGCGCCTAGGGCCAGGATCGATAGGAGAGGGGGTGCGCAACCTTGGGGTCCATCCCTACCTGCCGTGCGTGTCGCTCAGCAACGCTCGGTAGACAGCGAGTGTCTCGTGTCCGATCTGCTCCACACTGAACTGCTCCACAACGAGCGCTCGAGCCTGCCGTCCGAGGAGCCGGCGGGACTCGCCGTCATCGAGTAGCGCACGGATCGCAGCGATGAGTCCCTGGTGATCGTGCGGAGCGACCAGCAAACCTGTGACCCCGTCTCGAACGATGTCCCTACAGCCAGGAATGTCTGTGGAAATCATAGGCAGGCCACAGGCGGCGGCCTCTAGGAGAATCTTCGGCAGGCCCTCGCGGTAGAAGGTGGGAAGTACGACAATTGATGCCTGGTGGAGGACATCCTCCATAGGGCTGGTATAGCCCCACCACTCGACTACTCCTTCCTCTTGCCAGCCACGCAGTTGGTCCGCGGTGACTGACGAGGGGCTGTTATCCTCGTCGCCGACGAGGACGAATCGGACTTCGGGATAGGAGGGCCGGAGACTCCGCGCTGCGGCGACAAAGTCCTCGACCCCTTTCTCTCGCAGCATCCTGGAGGCGAAAAGGACGATCAACTCGCCCGGCGGCGCAGACGCCGGGCGAAAAACGTCACAATCGACACCGGCTCCACGAATTAGGATAGCCCGGGATTCCGGGGCTAACCCGCGCCCTGTGAAATCGTTGCGGTCCTCTTCATTCTGAAAGATAGTGTAGGAGCGGGGGTTGCGCAACGCTATTCGATAGATCCATTCCACGGCCATCCGCAGAACCTTGCTTTCTTCCGACCCGTACAAATGCCCGAAACCGGGAATTGCGTTAACAGTCCTGATGCGTCGAACTCGGGAAATGATAGATCCATAAAGGACCGGCTTGATTGTCACATGATGTACAAGGTCAGGTTTGAGCCGGTGATACAGCCTGGCCAAGGAAAGGACGGTGACGAGTTCCCCAAGGAGGCGTCCCCTGTTGCGGCTGATCTTGAGCGGCACGAAGTGCAGGCCATGCTGACGGATCTCCATAGACCGCCCCGTGTCGGGCGCGGCGACCCAGACGTCTGCGCCTGCTACTTGTGCGCCCAGCCCGAGTGCCAGGCGGTGCGAGAGGAAGGCCCGGTCAAGGTTGACGACGAAGAGGATCCTGCGTCCGGCCAGAGGGTCTGTGTCGAGCCCGGGATCCGTGTCGAGTTGTCGAGAGAAATCGGCTGGGCCACCCAGCCGCGGTTTCGGTTTCCTTCGAAGCATCAGTCGCAAACCCTGGGACCGATGATCACAGGGCTCCTTCGTAATAGCCAACAATCTCCCGCGGCTGGAGGCGCAACGTGGACTTACGCCCAAGAAAGTACACGCCGCAGGCTCCGTCAATCGAATACCTAGGATCGAGGAACCGATCGATCAGGGCCAGCCAAGAGACGGCCAGTCGCGCTGCGCGCCCAGCCCATCGAGATCGAAACAGGGCACGGACGAAGGACTCGATCGACCAAACGAGCTGTGTACCGGGACCTGCCACGACTCCAGAGTCGATCCGGGCGAAGTCTCGAAAGAGGTACCGGTGTCCGCTGTCGGTGAAGCGGGTGAAGTCGTAAGCGCCCTCGTGTACGTGCTGAAGGAAAGGGGTCTCGGCATAGACGAGGCCCGTCGGGCGCAGGACCCGATGGATCTGCTCAGCAACGACGTGGGGCTCCAGTACGTGCTCAAGCACCGCCTGTATGACGACGCCATCAAAGGTCTCGCTCATGAGGGGAATACGATGCCCATCGGCGATCAATTGGACGAGTGGGCTCCAATAGATGTCAAAGGCCAGAGTATCAACGTCGGCCGCGCCATAAAGATCAGCAGTACCCCGACCGACAGTCCCACCACCAATTATCAGTATTACTGGCCGCTTGGATGGCTCCGCATCTCGGCGAAGAAGTTCGAGCATACGGCTGATGTTCCGTTCCGTCCGGTAGCCCCGTGGCCGGACCAGACCGCCCACTCGGCGCCGTAGTCGCGAACCCCGAGGGATCTGTGACTTGCCACCGGAGCCGACCAGCTGCTCGGCCGATACGATACTGCGCTCGAAGTCGACGAGCGCCGGAGTTCCGGCGACGACGGGAAATGGCTGCTCTGAGTACAGGCATGTCCCCTCGGTGCAGCGCACGACTGTCTGCTCCATCTCGAGCGGACTCGAGCATCGGGGACAGATTAGGATCGAGCGCCATTCTCGCAGTCCGCTTACGCCCACACCGAGCCCTCTTCTATTCTATGCAAAGGAGCCTCTACTCAGAATGGTTGCCACTCGAACGCTAGATGGCCGCCGGCGCTGACCGGTGCGACGCCAGGCTTGTGCAGATGGTTCCCAGAGAGTCGACGATACGCTATCATCTTGACACTCTGCGAGCTAACACTTTCGAAGAAGGCAAAGGGATACCGGGTGAACCGGTCGAGCGCAGTCCAAGCGACCGTCCATTGAATCGCATGTCCACGATCGATCTTCTGCGTCGTGTCTTGGCTAGTCAGCGTCGAATCAGCGCCAGGATCGACCGCATACTACCATCAGATCTACGGACTATTGGCATGACAGACTATCAAGATCGAATTCTACCGAGTCGGATACGTCGAGGACAATGCGTCTACGATATTGGCGGGGGCAAGCGGCCGCATGTATCTGGAAAGGTGAAAGCGGCTCTGAGCCTTCGTGTGGTCGGCCTAGATATTAGTCCAGATCAGTTGGACGCTGCGCCGGCTGGAATCTACGACCAGACGGTCGTGTGTGACATAGGACGATATCGAGGACCTGGCGATGCTGATCTGGTGATCGCTAGCGCGGTTCTGGAGCATGTTGATGACATCGAGGGGGCATTTGATGGTATCGCCAGCCTGTTGGCTCGGGGTGGAGAGGCAGTCATGTTTGTACCATCACGTAACGCTTTGTTCGCCCGGATCAACCTTCTGCTGCCAGAGAGATTGAAGCGTGCTGCGCTGGCGCTTACCCGAGATGAAGATATCGATAGCGTGGGTTTTCCGGCCTACTACCGGAGGTGTACGCCGTTAGAGTTCAAAGCTATGGCGAAGGAGCGAGGCCTCGAGGTGATCTCGACTGAACTCTATTACATGAGCAGCTACTTCTTCTCGTTCGTGCCAGCCTATCTCGTGTGGCGCCTGTGGATTTTGCTCTTCCGCCGCATCAATGAGGTTCAGAGTGCCGAATCATTTGCGATCGTTCTCCGGAAGCCTCGATGACGCGCCAAAGCTTCGATAGGAACGAGAGGAGCGCGACGATTAGTGCACTGGACGTTGCGGCACTGCTGGAGTGGGTCGACGAGTGGGCTAGGCTTTCGGCGTGATTCCGGAGGCGCGTTCCTGCGAACCATCTTGGCTGGTGACGTGCGGTACCGTGTGAGAAGAGGTAGCAATGTACACTGTCGTTACTGGTGTGGCAGGCTTCATTGGAAGCCACCTCGCTGAGGCGGTCCTGAGACGGGGAGACCGAGTACTCGGGATTGATTGTTTCACGGATTACTACGACGTCGAGATTAAGCGCGCTAATCTGGCGACGCTTCTGGAGTCACCCAGCTTTGAGTTGGCCGCTGTGGATTTGCGGAATGCGTCCCTCGAGCCACTTGTCGAAGGCGCTGAGGTGGTCTTCCATCAGGCAGGGCAACCGGGCATCCGGACGTCATTTGCGGCCGGCTTTGCCGACTACTGCTCCCATAACATCCTGGGGACTCAGCGATTGCTGGAGGCTGTGAGGACGGTGCAGACGCCCCGATTCATATTCGCATCGAGCTCATCGATCTATGGTAATGCGTTGTCATACCCCACGAGAGAGGTTGACTTACCGCGTCCGTTCAGTCCTTATGGTGTCACGAAGCTAGCAGCTGAGCATCTCTGCAACCTGTATGCGGCGAACTGGGGCCTTAGTACGGTTTCGCTTCGATACTTCACCGTATACGGACCTCGCCAGCGTCCGGATATGGCGATGCACAGAATAATTGAGGCCGCGTTACTTGGACGGAGGTTCCAGCTCTTCGGCGACGGAACTCAGGTGAGGGATTTCACCTACGTTGACGACGTGGTCGGTGCGAACGTGGCTGCCGCGGGCGCCGATGTCGCTCCCGGGACGGTTGTCAACATCGCGGGGGGGTCCAGCGTGTCGATGCTGGAGGTGATCGAACTCGTCGCTGAGCTCGCGGGGAGGGCGGTGCGAGTGGAGCGTGGCGGTTCGCAGGCGGGGGACGTCACTCGAACCGGAGCCAGTTCTGATCTGGCGAGAGAGATGCTCGGCTGGGAGCCGCGGGTGACGTTGCGGAGCGGACTGGGGGCGCAAGTTACTTCGGCATATGAGATGGCTGGGAAGTAACTCCGTTTGAGGGTCGGATATGGGCCGTCGAGGTGGTGCAGCTTGTTTCTGGTCTTTATCCTCGGCGACCGTGGGCGCCGCATGATGTCAAAGCCACTTCAAGCCGGCAGGGTTCGACTTTCGTCGCGTACCCACCCCAGGCGCGCGCCAAGGCGAGGCGGAGGTGAGGCCTCCCTGACGTGCCTTACGAGCCTCCCGTTCCAGTGGAATCCGGTGGCGCGCCCGGACTCAGAGCAGTGAGCTCGTCCCCGGCGGGCTGGGACCCCTTGCCGGATATCCGCTTTTCACCTCTCGATCTTGGCCCCAGGGCGCGTCCGCCAGGGCGAGGGATCGTGCACTCAAGGCCAAGTTCTCGGCATCCCCTTTGGAACTCCACTCTCTTGTTAGTGGGATTGACCGGTAGCAGCTACATCACGACCTTTGTCAGGGAGCGTTTCTTCTATCAGCGAGCGTACGGGACGGTCGTACTCGACCATGCCGAAGTGCTCATGTCTCTCCTCGCGGTTGTCTCGAACGCGATCGGTCTGCTCCTAGTCTTCGTCTGGGTGTCAGGCCGGATCTCAACAAGAGCCCTCCTGATCTTGGCCGGTGTGGCTATATCGGCGGTTCTAGCTGCGGTGGTCGGTAGTGTCGCGGCGGGAGCCGCCGTAGGGATCGTGGTTAGCTTCTCAGCTTGGCTCCTTTGGAGTCAGAAAGCGGCTGCTGCGGGGCGCTTGGCGCCCGCCCTAGTTGGCGCCATCACGGCTGCCGGACCGACACTGATCGTGTGGTCCCTCCTCGGGACCGAGAATCTCACTCATGTCCTCCTCGGATATTTGGTTGGGTCGACATGGCAAGCAGGTATCGCAGGAGTTCTGAGCCTCGGGGGACGTCCTGCGAAGAGGTCCGAGTCTGGCTCACCGTGGTGGCCATTGGTCTATGTCGTGGTCATCCAATTCGACGCTCTGATCGACCAGGTCGTCCTGCTTGGTGCTGGTAAGGGGTGGGCTGGCGCTGCCGCGCTCGCGTATAGCCTTTTCGTGGCTACAGTCCTCATCGTCCTCTATCCATTGAGCAGTCAGGCTTTGGCGGGACGTCTAGATCTTGCCAAGCGGCGCTATTCGATTGGGTTGGGTGCAGTTGCAGGGTGCTCGTTCCTGGTGTTGCTGCCGCTTGTCCTTCCTCTGGTCCTCCGAGGGGGCCATGTGGAGGGGATCGGCTACAACCGGGTTCTCGATCTCTCACTCTGCTACGGCCTGGCAATACCCTTCTCTACTTACTGGCAGCTTCACACGCGAGCCGCCCATGGAGACACGGACCAGTGGCATCGCTTAGCGGGATGGGCGGCTCTGCTCTTCGTCGTGCACGCCGTAGGGTTGGTGCCGGTCGTCATCCTCAGCGAGTGGTCATTAGTTCCTCTCGCAACGGTCGCCGCGTTCGGCCTCATGGCCGTTCTGTGGAGCCGTCAACCGTCAGTGAAGGGGACTTGACGGCTCCTCTTGATGACATCGCGCCTCATCAGCGGTCGCAGTGCTTTCCGCCGCCGACCCGGGCCCAAATATGTCGGTACGAGTCGGTGGCCTCTACCACGAATGTGACGCTGCCGATCGCACGAGTTAGGGGGAACAGGGCGCTCTCCAATAGCGGCGGTAGCTCATGTCCCTCCCATGTACGGTACATGGTCCTCGCTGCGGCCCGCTGCACCAGCATGGACGTGTAACGGTAGCTGACGCGCATGTCGACGCTCCCGAACGCGGCCGCCACCTCGGACCATGAGCGATAAGTAGTGTGTTTCCGGAGATAGTCGGCCTGCCCCTGACCGAACGCATAAGTCGTCAAGTCGGGGTCGTCCCGAAGAGCCTTTCGGTAGACTCCCAGTCCGAAGTCGCTCATCTTGGTAATCACCCACGACCTGAAATCATGATCCCTGATTCGATGCACGAGCGGCAAATGCATGTGGCCCTCGAAAAGTATATCTCGCGTCGGGAAGACGTGGACCCCGACTCCACCTGGCCGAAGCACCCGAGCATTCTCAGCCACGAATAGGTTCAGGTCCGCGACATGCTCTCCCACTTGATTGGAGACAATGACGTCGAAACTGGCATCGGGGAATGGCCACAACCAATCTTCGCCCGTGCGTCGTACGTCAGCACCGGTAGGGGCCTGCTGTCCGATGATGGCATCATCTTGGAGTCCGTAGTCGGCCGAGTCGAATCCAGCCAGTTTGGCCGGCTTCAGGGCGCTGAGGACGGATAGAAGCCGCCCGTTGCCGCATCCGACATCAAGGATGGTAGGACTCTCGAGGTGGCGTTTGTCCAACTCGAGTCGAAGGACGGCAAGTATCTGCCGGTGCGTCATAGACTCGGTTCTCTTGGCTCTGGGACTCTCCGGGCTTCCCGCCATGGCCGGCTATGTTACAGTCCGCCGGACCCGCGGCTCACGACCTTACCGCACAGACACGTTCGTACTTGTCCGTGGCGACGACCAAATCAACATCAACAAAGAGGGATCGCAATTGCTTCGTACCGGGAGTCCCTTTCCGCAGATCGACGATTAGACGACCCCCTGGCGACAAGAGGTCATGCACTCGATGCAGGTAGGTGTCAAGCTCATAGTGATATCCCCATGAAATGAGGGAGATCACTAGATCGACGCTGCCTTCTACCCTGATACGATTATCATCCGTAGCCTCTAGGAGGACAACGTCATCCGACGGCACACCATTGCGGAGCAAAACCTCACCTGCGACCGTCAGCGAGTTATAGAAGGATGATCTCCGTCGGAAGCCGTACGTGATGCGATCGTCGACTTGCGTCCTGTCGAGAAGATAGAAAGTGGGCTGTATATCCCGGTAATGATGGTAGAGGAAAACATCGATCCCGGCGACGCCGCATCCGATGTCTAGTATCTTTCGCGCCGACGGAGGAAGGAACGGCTCAAGAGTGGCGTATTCCCGCGCCATATCCTTCTGATAGAGCGCTATTGCTCGATTGGGCGTGAGCCAAGCCTCGAGCGCAACGACACGGTTAAAGGAACCCAGATGCAGAACCTTCCGGATGACCCGGTAGGGCAGGATGCGAGGTAGCCTTAGATAATCCGTACGCTGGAATAGGATGTACGGTGTGGCTTCAGTGGGGATGACGAGAACGCCGCTCATAGCTGCAGTGATACTCCTTGATCCAATTCCGGATAAATCTACGCGCAACACGAAAGCCCTGCTACCCTTCCTGCTGTGCCGAAGCTGGCAGTTGTTGGTTATCACACTGTAACTGTTGGTGCTGGAGCAGTCCACCAGGGGATCTGCTCATCGTTGCAAAGAGACCTCGGATCGGAGTGGGAGGTAACTGCGACTCCCGTGGGTCAGCTCGGGCGCTCGACAAGTGTGGTTCGACGATTGTTGACCGTGACAGATGCGGACGTAGTTGTCTCTACGGGCACACCATTACCTTTACGGCTTCCCGAGAACGTGGTGACGCTCGTCCACGATGTCCGGTGGGCGTGGACTCGGTCTCACGCTAGCCGCTTTTATCGACGACTAGACCTTGAACGTTCACTTGCTAGGTCAAAAGTCATACTAACGGTTAGCCAGGCCGTGGCAGCTCAGCTTGTCTACATTGGTAAAGCTCGCCATCGCGTGGTGGTCATCCCGGTGGGCCCTGGTCAATTCGAGGGATTCCCAGTCCAGCCGCCCCAGGACTCCCACCGCATCCTGCTACTTGGGAACGCGTATCACAAGCGTAATGAGGTGGCGGCGTCATTACTGGCCCAAAGCTCGTTGGCCCGGGCGAGATACTCGGTCATCGGTGTCAACCTGTCGGATTCCGCTAGTCGGACTTTGTCGAGCGCGTTTCCTTCAGATGCATTGGAGCTGTACAGCGATGTCGGTCGGGACGATCTTGGTGATCTCTTTAGATCGGCGAGCGTGTTTCTGGCGCTTGGCACATCGGAGGGTTTCGGGCTGTCGTATGTCGAGGCGACGTACTTTGGATGCGACGTAATAACACCGAAGCAGCCTGTTGCCGTCGAGGTTCTTGGAAGGAGCGGGACGTACCTGAGTGTGGATACGCCCGCGGTTGCGGAATTGGAACAGGCGCTGAGTGGTTGGACGGCGGAGCGAGTCGCGCGACTTCAAGAACGCGCCCTTGGTCGGACTTGGCACGATGCGTCGTCCAGTGTGGCGGACATCGTGGCCGGCCTCTTGGGGAGATGAGGAAATGTTTCGAAGGCCCGAATCACTTGTGAAGCGCGGTAAGAGCTGAGGATCGGCGGCAGATACGTCCTCAGCACGTGGCCGAAGCGGGTCGTAAGGCCGCGGTAGGCTGTGGGGGGTGGCATCAGGAGCGCTTCAGCGAGCCAACCGGTGGATTGTGGGGGCCGAGGGTCTGCAGAGCGACAATCGGGCGTTCGCCGCGGCGGGGAGTTGGGTCTTGCTGGTCGTGGTTGCAATCGGCGCGGTAGTGGGCCGGGGGGGTTTGGTAGATGGTATCGACTACTGGACGCTCCTTACCCTCATCAACCTTGGGGTGCTCTTTCTTGCGGTCAGGACTCTTCGCCATCGGCCGTCTTACCAGGTTGTTGTGGCTTGGGGAATCATCTTGGTATATGTTCTCGGAGGTTTGCTCCAGACCTACCTGCTTAATTATAACGTCAACGCCAATACGTCATTCGTCGCCCTGCAGGACCCCGAACTGAGCTTCGCTACCCAGGGCGATATTGCACATGCCTATACGCTGATCACGCTCTCTTTCTTGCTCTCCACTCTCGTTGCTGTGGTCTGGGCCAGTCTGCCGCTCCGTCCACGGTTTCCGTTGAGGGCAACGTCCCGAACGGTTAGTCGTCTGGTTGCGCTGCTATTGTGGTTGAGTGTCGGGGATCTGATATTTACGATCTTCCAGAAGATCGAGGGCTTCGGGGTGCTGGATATTCGTCCCAAGGCGCTACCGCTCCACTTGGTGGCCGTCACCCTATTCTATCGCCAGTTCCTATTTCCGAGCGCCCTGCTGGTGGGGATCTGGGTATTCGATTCCAGGGACGACCGGCGGAAGATGTGGTGGTGTGTGGCTGGGACGGCGATGGCGACAGCGGTTGATGCATACTTGTCGACGAGTCGAGGAGATGCGCTCTATTTCGGTCTACCGGTTTTATTCCTCTGGATTGTTACCCGCCGATTCACCAAGTTTCGGAAGGTTCTTTTGGTGTTCGGCCTTCTGGCCTATCTAGTGGCGACACCGGTCCTAACCGAACTGCGTGCGTCGAAGGCACTCGAGGCGCAGCACGTTGTCACTGCCACCGGCGTAGCGGTAACGAAGCCAGCCATATTGTCGCCCGCTGGTATCGACCAGTCGATCGGGCATACGCTCATTCGGGTCGGCGGGTCTGGATCGGTGATGGAGGCAGCGACCGCGGAGAAGCCGTTGAGCGCGACGGGCCTGTACGACATCTATCGGCCGAGCGGCCTCTCCACGTATTTTACAGAGGATGTAGTTGGGGTATCCGAGAGCTCGACGATTCAAGAGGGCCGTGCGCCGACGGTTATGGGGCTGGGCCTGCTGGTCGGTGGAACGTTAGGTCTCGTAGTCGTGTCAGTGCTAACGATGTCCTTAATGGCGTTCGGCTGGCGTTCTATTGTGAGGCGGATGTGCACTTGGCCGGTCGCACTAGCGCTATTTGCCGAGGGAGCACTCCGATTCTATTCGGAGGGCGTGCCAATTCAGCTATACAAGACCGTGATCGTTATCTTGGCAATTGAGTTCGGTTATCGGTTTCTTGTTAACGGCGACAGGGGCAGGAACCTGGCTCCGCGTTTGTCTCCGCCTCACCCGCGCCGCGACGCAGGAGGCCGGCGACGGCTGCGGAGTGAGTGGTATCCCTTCGCGCCGCACCGAGATCCAACTAGAGCGGCTCGTCGAGAGGAACGCCCGGCGGCAGTGAAGGCGCCGGACCCTTAGGGAGAGTGCCGTTGCCCTCACCGTGTTCGTTATAGATCGCATGGTTAAGGCTGCTAACCACGTCGGACCGCGATTCCGTCGTGCGAGCCGTTGCCGGGTCGCCAGCTTGGTGAGGAGATGAGATGTCGGAGCCGCTGCCATTGGCGGGAGCGTCGCCCACGGAGGTAGGCGGCACGGGAGGCTCGGACGCCCAATCGGTTGCGGGTTGCGTCGGCCGCGACTGGTGGGTGCGGATTTGCGACCGCGCTGAGAGGAACGGGGTGAGCGGCTCCTCGGGTTCGGGTCGGGCGTTGACCGGGGTGGCGTCGGTCGCGTTGTCTAGGTCGTAACGACCGTAATAGCCGTACCCGTAACCATAGCCATAGGCATAACCACCGCCCTGTGGCACGCGGTTGAGTATCAGGCCGAGTACCGGCGTTCCAACCTGATGCAGCAACTCGACGGTGCGGTGCAGGTCCCGCTTGGACGTGGTCTTCGCCGAGGCCACAACCAGCATGCCGTCGACGAGACGGGAGAGAAGGAGGGTATCGGTGACTGGAAGGACGGGGGGGCAGTCGATCAGGACGATGTCGGAATTCTCTGCCAACGTGTCGATCACTTCACGCGCCCGGTCGAGCGACAGTACCTCCGCCGGATTCGGGGGGATGGGCCCCGACGACATGACGCGCAGCCTGGACTCGTCGGGGACCGCCTGTACCGCCGCGTTGAGCGACGTCTGCCCGAGCAGGACGGAGCTGAAGCCCTCGGCGTTGTCCACCCCGAAGAAGTTGTGGAGTCGAGGCCGGCGCAGGTCGCAGGAGACCACGATCACCCGGCTGCCGGCCCGGGCGAAGCTGACCGCCAAGTTGGCCACCGTCGTGGTCTTGCCCTCTTCTGGGGTGGCGCTGGTGATCCCCAAGACGTGTTTGGGCTCGTCGATGCTAAGGAACTGGATCGACGTGCGCAGTGTCCGGTAGGCCTCCGAGGCATTGGAGTTCGGGTCTTCGACCAAGGCCAGATGGGCGGACCCACGTGCCTTCCAACTGTCGACCATGGGGATGAGCCCCAGGACTGGCAGGCCGCGGCCGGCGCTCTCTGCGTCTTGTCGGGACTTGATCCCATCATCGAGGCGCTCGACCAGGAAGGCCATACCGGTGCCTAGGAGGACACCAAGCACCAGCCCGAGAAGGCCGTTGCGGACCGGTTTCGGCGACGATGGCGAGGAAGGCGGCGTCGCCGCATCCACCACGGACGGTCCAGCCTGAGTGACCAACTGGCTGCCAGCTTGTAGCTGTTGCAGGGTCTGGGTCAGCGATGTCACCGAATCCTGTAGGGCGGCCTTCTGAGGGTTGGCGGCGGAAAGGGCGTTGGCCTGGGCCTGGAGCTTGGTGATGCTCGTCTGCAAAGCGGTGACTTGCTGGGTGTAGGTCTGTACCTCGTTGGCCCGATCGGCCGAGATGTAGGCGTTGGCGTAGGCGTTGGCGATCGCCGCGGCCTGCTTCTTGTCGCCGCTGTGCGCGGTGAAGGTCAGGACGTCCGCGGTGGAGGAGGCCGACACGGCGATGGTCGCCTGGTAACCGAGGGTGTTGGTGGCCGCCTGCTTGGTGGCCTGGCCTTGCGCGAACTCCTGCTCGTCGGCCAGCGCCCGCTGGAGCGAGGCCGAGGCGGGCAGCTGAGCATCCTGTGGGTTGAGCGCCGAGCTGATCTGCTGCTCGGGCAAGAGTACGGTGGCGCTGGCCGTGTAGATGGGCTTCGCCAGCAGCGAGTAGGCGAGCGCCAGCGCCACGACGACCACCACGGTTGAGCCGATGACCAATCTGCGGCGGCGAAGGACCTGTAGGTACTCGCGCAGATCCGGTTGCGCTGCCGCGACTAGCTCATCCACAGGCGATCAGGCGTCCTTCCCTACACAGCTCATGACCGCAGCCCAAGGGCGCGCACAGCGCCCTCCGCGGGATCGCCAGGAATCGTAGCTCGCAGCTGGGGCGAGATGGGCGATCCAGGCTCGTGCTCCACGCGCCCAGCGAACTGTCGTGGACCCGCTCAGACGAGCGTATTCCGACGCCGCTTGCGGCTGCCCAGTACCAGCAGCCCGCCGAGGCATAACACGCCCGCACCCAGCGCGGATGTCGCCACGGCGTCCGTACCGGTAAAAGCCAGCGGAGCCGTAGTAGCCGTCGTGACGGCAGGGGTCACCCCGGCCACGCTGATGGCAGCGGAGGTGGAGTTACCGTGGGCGTCCGCCACGAGGACGTCGTAGGCGCCGGTCGTGGTGCTCGACGGGACCGTGCAGGTGCCGCTTCCGGTTCCGACTGCATTGGTGGTGACGGTGCAGATGGTGACGCCATTCGACAAAGTGACGGTGAACGTGTCGTTGTCGCATGTCCCCGTGATCACGACCGTCACCACGGAGCCGGCAGCTGCCGGGTTGGGAGTGACGGTGATCGTCGGTGAGCACGCCGTCGGTCCGTAGGCGGCCGTGATCGAGGTCGCCGACGCCGCTCCGATGCCGATACCGAAGACGAATGAAACGGACACCGCGGCGAGTACCGGGCCCATATACCATCTGGCCGCTCTGTATCGCACTGGCTGCTACCTCTCTTCGACGGCACAAACTCCGGGCCGGCACCAACCGCCTCTGAGTTCATTGCCAGCGTAGCCCCATTCGGACCCTGATGTCGAGCATTGCCCCTTACCGTCCATGTGAAGGGATCTCACGCGGCTCTAATCTTTTACGTTCTTCCAAATGTGCTCTTGCACCATCTCGTTGCCTGCTGTCCAGCTGATCGGCGTGCCGCCGGCCGGGGGCTGGACGGACACCGACATAGAGGGGGTGTAGGCCAGCGGTTGGAGCCGGAGGGTCATCTGGTAGCGGCGACCGGGCGCCACCGTGCCGGCGAGGGTGATCACGAGTGTCTTGGTCGACTGGGCCGGCACCCTCACGAAGGTGCTGTAGGCGCGAACGCCGAGCTCTGGGGTGCCGGGCGAGAATCCGACCACCTGCCCGGCCGCGGCTGCCCCCGTGAGGCCGAGCGGGCTGTAGACCGAGAGCCACAGGAAGTTGGTCCCCAGGGGTAGGCCGCTGCCGGGGTAGCTGCCGATGATCTCGTCCGGCAGGCCGCCGCCCGGCGCGGTGTTGTCCAGGGCGATCGTCACGGTGGCGTCCACCTGTCCGGTGGTCGGGTCGTAGCGCACGGCGTCGCTGATCTGCTCGTGTAGGTAGGCGTCGATCTTGTTGTTGGCGGCGTTGGCGATGGTGACGGCCAGGACGTCGCTTCCCGGTCCGGGCTGAGGGAACGCCCCCGCCAGGCCGAGGCGGAGGAGGAAAGGCTGTTCGGAGGGATGGTTGCTCCAGAAGAGCAGTCGGCCCTGGCGGACTTCGGGGGAGAGCAGGTCGGCCAGTCGGGCTGGGCCGGGGAGCGAGCCGGTGGACAGCTTGGCAAACGCCTGCTGGAGGGCGTCCTGCAACAGGTCGTGGCGCACGACGTTGCCGCCGAGAGCCGGGAGATCGGCGTACTGCTGGCGCAGCAGGACGTCAGCGGCATTGGTGGCGGTCAAGGGTTCGGGCAGCCCAGCGATGGTGACCGGTCCGGTGATGGTGAGCAGGGCGGCCAGGGCCTGCGGGTCCAGTACCAGCACGCCGTCGATTGGGCCGCCGCCGGCCTGGGCGTACAGCTCGGTGATCACCTTGGCCACGGTCGGCAGGTCCGGCGAGTAGGTAACGTCCTGGAAGTGGGTGGCAGGGTCGAACGATCCGTAGCGGGCCAGGTACTGGGGCACTCCGGTGAGCTGCGGATTGACCGTGCTGAGCGCGGTGTTGAGTTGTCTGATCTGGCCGGCCCGGCTCAAGCTGATTCGGCCCTGGCCGACGGTGAGCTCCGCGTAGACGCCGATAAACCCGCCGAGCCCGCGCGTCTCGGCCGGGGTCATAAAGGCGACGAAGTAGTGGCGGACCCCGTCACCGCCGAGGATGTCCGGCCCGGCCTTGACCGCGGCCACCGCCAGATCCGCGCTGTTGTGCGCCTGGGCCAGCTCGGTGGCCAGGTGGTCGAGCCGGACGCCGACCGGGGCGACCAGCCAGGCGGACCGGATGCCGGCGAGCCGCCCCTGCGCTTCGGCCAGCTGCTCGTCGAGGTCGGCCAACGGCGGGCCCGCGGCGCGGATAGCGGCCAGATTGATCTGGCCGGCCTGGTAGCGGAGACCGGCCAGATCGAGCTGGCCGGTCTCCCGGGAGGCGACTGCGGCCAGGTCGTAGCCGGCGTCGGTGGCCGCGGCCATCGCCTGGCGTTGCTGGGCGACCGCCGGCACCAGCCGCCCGCCGAGTGTCCACCAGGCGCCCGCCCTCGAGTGAGCGGCTCCGAACGCCACGCTGGCGGCGCGGAGCTGGGCGACGGTGGACTGGGTGCTGGTGCTGGTGCTGGCGCTGTCCAGCTGGTGGAGGGAGGCCCGGGCCGCGGTCAGACCGCGGGCCACCTGGGGTCGGGCGAGCAGGCCGCCGAGCGCCACCAGGCCGGTGAAGAGCGCCGCCAGCCCGAGGAGCGTCCCGGCGACCACGGCTGTCGTCCGGCGCCGGGCGGGGCTCTGGCGCCGCCACGCCGAGTAGAGAAGGGGAAAGAGTACGCCTATCGCGACGAGCGCCGTCGATCCGTGAAAGCCGACCGGAGGCCAGCGCAACACCACCTGTATGGCCACCGCCCCGATCAACGCATTTAGGCGCCGGCGGGCGCGGCGGGGGAACACGCCCCCGAACGCCAGCACCAGGGCCGCGCCAGATGGGGCCAGGAGCCACCCTCGGCTCATCACCACCGCCACCGCCGTCAGCACGAGCAAGGTGGCACGTGACGCTCGGCTGGCGGCCAGGGTCACCGCGATTGCCACCAGGGCGCTGTAGACGGCATCGACGCCTGCCGTGCCCGTCGGGTGGCACCCGGCCAGCGCGCCCCCGACGGCTGATGCCGCGGCCAGAAGGCCGACGATCAGCCGGGAACGGGTCCTCCTGCGGCTTCGCCGGCGCCGATGGCCGTGCTGGCGGGCGGCGTGACCGGTCCGCGTCGCTTGGGAGGCCTCCGGCACATCGTCCCAGACGATGCGGTCTGGCCCGTCGTGACTGTCGGGCCCCGGGTCACCGTCCAAGGATCGATCAATCTAATGGCTGCGACCGCTCCTGGCCGTTATCCGCAATGACTTCCGCCCGGAAGCACCACCACGCTGCCGCCCTGCAGCGTGGCCGAGCCGCCGCTAGCCAGCAGCCGCCACTGGACTTGCGTGGTGAGTGGCGTGTTATTCGTCTCAGTGCCACCCACGAAGGTCGCGGAGAAGGTCTCTACCGTGGAACTACCCGGCGGGCGAAACGTGGCGTACGACGGTTCGAGGATGTTCGAGCCGTCGGTGGCCCGCACTTCAAACGGTTTCCCCGTCACGTTCAGCGTCACCGCGACGCTTATCCCGTCCACGTTGCAGCCGCCAACCAGGCCGCCCAACGCCGGAATCGATGCCCAGGATGTACTCGAGGTAGAGATCTGAGAGGTGTCCCAGGCCAGTTCCTGATTGCTCAGCGGGCTCGTCGCTGAGCCACTGGCGAAGGCGACTAGTGGTATTACGACGATCCCGACAGCGACAGGCAGGGCCAGCCATTTGCGCATGGTTCCTCCTCTAGCTCGGCACTGTAATAAGACAGCCGCCTACTATCGCAGGGTGACGATCGAACTGCGCCGGCGGCCGTGCATCGAGGTTGCCGACATGAGCGCGGCGACTGACCGCAGCGAAAAACTCCCCGCCTACGCCCGGGCCGATATCGCCGGGGCGTGGCTGGTCGATGTGTCGGCCGGTGTTGTCGAAGTGCATCAGGGACCATCCGGCACCGGCTACCAGCGGCACACCACCCGGGGACGGGGCAATGAGGTCTCGGTCGCCGCTTTCCCCGACGTGACGATTCCGGTCACCGAGATTGTGGGCAACCAGTACACCTGAGTCGCGACCAGCCCATCCTTTTCCGACCCCTATCAACAGCCCGTGGCGTGACCTAGCGCCACGCAGACGTGTGTCAGCTTGGCCGGCGCCAACCGGGTGATCCGCTCCGTGCAGAGGCTGGGGCGAATCAACGACAGATTGTCCAGCGCCAGCACGCAGTCGGCTGGCATCCCGTCCTCGGGTCCGAGCCGTACCTCCCACCACACCTCCCCTCGCCCTACCACGGGCCGTGCCTGCCGGCGTGCTCCTCGATGTCGAGACGTTGGACCAGCTCCCGGGTGGACACGTCACCGTGCGTCTCCAGGTTGCCCCAGCCGTCGGGCCAATAGATGGCACTGACCGCCGTCGCCTCAGGATGCGCGGCGAGAAGAGTGCGAAAGGCTCGGGTCAAGGCGCCGATGAAGCGGTCGTGATGGCGTGGGAACGATTGGTTGGTCGTGAGTCCAAACCCCAGTGCGCCTCGGCCTGAGCGTGCGACTGCGTATCGAGGGGCAGGTAGTCCTTGACGCTCCATGCGCAGGCCTTCGTCAACCAGTCGTTGAGCGAGACCGGACACGGCCTCGTCGCCGTCGGCGGCGCGCTCCCTCAGGCGTCGGGCGACCTGGTCCGACAGCCGAACTGATACGACTTCGCTCATGTATACATTGCAAGCCAGTGTAGGTGAGGCGAAGGGGGGCTCAGTCCTGGTGCGGCAGGGGAGTGCGGGGGACCCGGCCGTCCACATCTGTGAAGCCGTAGGCGTCGGCCAAATCGGCGACGGTGAAGGCCTGCCCGCTGCGGCTCTTGGCGGCCGGGTCAGAGGCCAGAGCGACCACCGCCCGACCGGTGAAGCGGGGGGTTTCGGCTGCGTCGAGGTCGAACTCACCCTCGCCAGGCAGGGTGAGCACCCGCCGGCCGTCCTCGCCGGCCGGGACCATCTGCAGGAGCTCGGTGTCGACCAGCCCAGGCCACAGCGACACGACCGAGACGTTGCTGGCCCGCAGGTCGTGGGCCAGGTCCCGGGTCAAGCGGTCGAGGGCGGCCTTGGCCACGCCGTACGCGACGTTGTGCATGTAGTGGACGGCGCCGGGGGAGGAGATCTGGGCGATCAGGCCCTGGTCGGATTCGAGCAAGAGGGGCGCGGCCAGCACGGAGGCGGCGTAATGGGACCGGACCCCGATGTCGAACGCCTGGTCCCAGGCCTCGACCGGGACCTTCCAGAAGGGACGGCCCAGCCAGCGGGCCGAGTCGGGAGCGGAGAAGACGTTGTTGACGAGCACGTCGAGACGACCCGACTCCGATCGCACCCGCTCGAAGAGGGCCGCCACGGCGTCGTCATCGCGGTGGTCACAGGCCACCGCCACGCCGATACCGCCGAGCCGGTCGATCTCGTCGGCCGTCGCCGAAACCGTCCCGGGGAGCTTGCCAGGATCAACGGACCGGCCCGTCACATATACCGCGGCCCCCGCGGCCCCCAGCTCGAGAGCCACCCCCTTGCCGATCCCGCGGGTGGCCCCGGTCACGACTGCCACCCGGCCGGCCAATGTTTTCGCTACTTCGGTCATGGACATCAGACAACCAGGCCTGTCGGCCCGATGCCCGTGCCCGCATGCCGCTAGGCGGGACTCCGGCCCCTCGTGATCCTCTACCGTCTGCAGGGTGGAGAAACTCATTTACATACTCGTCGGCGAACCGAACGCCGGCGATTCGTCGTTAGGACAGGTGTTGATCACCGAAACGGCCGACTCCTTGCGGAAACGCGGTGCCCTTCGGATCCAGATCAATATCGTCGACCCCGATCTCGGGCCCCCGTTCGGCGTCGCCCCCGACCCCGGCGCGGCCAACCTGATTGCGGTGGTGTCGATGTGGGTGGACACCGCCGAGGGGTATGACTTCCGCGGCGTGCTCCCCGACCCGGGGTTCGACAGGGCCTGGTGGGGATACCTGGTGAGCGAGTCCGAGCCACTGCGCAACACCACGGTGCTACCCGGTCCCGACAGGCGGGTCCCCGGGTTCGCCCAGATGGTGTTGCTGACCCGTCCGGAGGGGCTCAATTGGGGCGAGTGGCGCCGGCGGTGGCAGGGGGCCCACACGGCCGTGGCGCTAGCCACCCAGTCGAGCTTCCGCTACGTCCAGAACGTCATCTTCCGAGCCGTCACCCTTGGGGCACCCCCTTACGTGGCCGTGGTGGAGGAGTGCTTTCCGTTGACGGCTGCATCGGACCTGCACGTGTTCTTCGACGCCGTCGGCGATGACTCGCGTTTGGCGCGGCACATGGCGGCCATGTCGGAGAGCTGCGATCGCTTTATGGACGGAGCGTCACCGGTGTCCTGGACGGTCGAGTACCTCTTCCCGGAGGAGACCTGAGGCTTCCAGCCGGCTTTCGTCACCCCGCGGTCCTCGTATCTGCCTTGCGGATCCTCAGCGTCGAACCGTCCGTGGTCTACGTCGTGCCCCTAACCTCGACCGTCCGAGAGTTCCACTCGGAACTGCCTATCGAGCCCGACGACCACAACGGCCTCACTGTCCGGTCTGCCGCTCAGTGCCAGCATCTTCGGGGGGTATCGACTGGTCGGATCGTCACAGCCCGCGGAAACGTCGGGGCCGCGAAGCTCGCGGGAATCCGCGAGACGATTGCGATCATGCTCGACATCCCGATTTGATCTCGACTTAGGGCAGGACCAGCTCGCCGTCGAAGACGGTGATGGCTGGGGCCGTCTCGCTGGAAGCCCTGCGGTCAGATCACGTGGTAGTCGACGTGCTCCGAGGCCGCCGCGTGTCGCACCTGTGGAGTGTCGATCTCCACTTCGATCGACGTCTCCAGGTAGGCGGCAGCGGCGACCGCCTCGGTGGCGAGTTGGTTGACCGCGAGATTTCGACCGAGTAGGCCCATCGCGGGGATGAGCAGCCGTAGCTCGACGATCTGCTTGGCGTCAATGTCCCGCGTTTCGAAGAACGTCGGGTGTCCACGCGGGCCAGTTCGCTTTGCCGACGACATAGCCGCGATCGAAGCTGGCCACTATCTGGAACGGCGTTCGGGCCCGGCTGTTGTCGTAGACGGTGGTGCCGTCGACGAGACTGATCGCTGAGGCCACCAAGGGCCATAGCCGCTTGTACCGTTCCCGGATCTTGTCGTCAGGGACTGCGTGACCGCCGGTCTCCACCCGGTTCGCGACCCGGGCCACGGCGAGCGCCTCCGGGACGATCACCACATGCAGCGTGACGATGTATCCGGCGTCGAGGGCCGCGTGCACCAGCTCGAGTTTGGACTCGTGGGAGAACACCGTCTCGGTGACGAAAGACATCCCGTTCTCGATCAGCTTCATCCGGCGCTCGGCGGCAACCACAGCGGCCTCGTAGGACTTGCCGACGGGGTCGTCGGGCCATCGCTGTGCGGATATGACATCGGCGTTGACGAACTCGAGCACGCTCGCCGGGCCAATGACTCTGGCGTACAGAGTGGACTTTCCCGCTCCGTTCGGTCCTGCGACGAGATGAAGGATTGGGTCGGACATCAGCCGGCGGCGCGGGTCCCCGATCTCCGGCCGGATGCCTTAACCCGCTCCACGACAGTGCCGTCATCGTCGAGCTCGACCCACTTGCGGCCGCCAGCGGAGAACTCTTCAGCAAGGTTGAGCGCCTCACGGAGGGTGTCCATCCGAGTCGACCACTCCGCCCGCACGACGGCCTGCTCCTTCGTGCTCAGCAGGTCGTAAGACCGGCTGCCGGCCAGAACCTCGCCAATGTCTTTATAGGAAGTGCTGGCCGAAGCCTCGATCTCCCGACCGATCCGCGCCCAGTGGACGACCTGCTGCGAAGCACTGCGGCTCTGGATGCCGCCGGCGAGCTTCGCCGATGCATAAAGGTCATCATCGATGCGGGCAGGAGACGTCGTAGCCATGGGAGAACCTCCGAATGGTGTGGCTGTCGGTAGGACTATTGTAGCAATCTGCAACAGTAATCGTGGGAGAGAGAACGGATGCGCAATGGCTGACCTCTTCCCGGAGGAGAGCTGAGGCATCCCTAGCGGATGTTGCTGGCACCACGACGCCGATTAACTACAGATACAACGCCGCCAAATCCTGCTCGCGACTCCGCAGTTCTTCAGCCGTGCCAGATAGCTCGATCCGACCGCGCCGAAGGACGTAGCCCCGGTCGGCAGCCCGCAAGGCTAATCGCGAGTGCTGTTCCACGATGAGCACGGCCGCGCCTTGCTTGGCTGCTTCCGTTATCGCTTCGAGCAATCGACGCACTATCAGGGGAGCCAGCCCTAGCGAGAGTTCGTCTGCAAGCAGCACTTCCGGCTTAGCGGCCAGGATCCTGGCCAGGGCCAACATCTGCTGCTCCCCACCCGAAGCAAGACCGGCCTTTAGACGGAGCTTTGATTCGAGTTCAGGAAAAAAGGAGAGCGCTTCCTTGACCGACCCCCGACCCAGCCGCAGGTTCTCTTCGCAGGTAAGGCTCATAAACACACAGCGCTTCTCCGTCAGTACGCCCAAGCCATTCCGAACCCGCCTAAAGAGCGGGCCCGGATTCGTCTTCCCGCTCACGGCGACGGTCCCGCGAAGGAGTGGCAAGGTTCCGGAGAGCGCTCGAATGACCGTCGTCTTGCCAGCACCGTTGGCGCCGAGAAGGGCGACCACTTCGCCTTGGCGAACTTCGAGGTCAATGTCGCTCACCGCCGGCACCCCGTGATATCCAGCTGCCACGCCGCTCGCCCGGACGGCCACCGTAGTCATGCTGTTTCGCTCGGAGGTTGGGCGCCGGAAGGAACCTCTGCGCCGGCCGGAACGTCTTCTTCGCCAAGGTAGGACCGGATGACGTCGGGGTTGGCCCGGATTTCGTCTGGTGTGCCGTGGGCGATTATCTCTCCAAAATCAAGAGCGAGCATCTGATCTGAGACGGACATCACCAAGTCGACGTCATGCTCGATGAGGAGCACGGCGATGTCCCACTTGTCTGCGAGCGTGCGAATCAGCTGCTTCAACTCTTGACGATCCTTGTCGCCGAGGCCCGCAGCAGGCTCGTCGAGCATTAGAAGCCGAGGCTCGGTCGCTACCGCTCTGGCGATCGCAAGTAAGCGCCTCTGAGCGTAAGAAAGCTGATTCGGGAAGCTCTGGAGTCCATTCTCCAAATGAAACTCCGTCACGGCGGCCGCGGCCGCCCCTGCCAGTTGAGGCTTACCGGGCCGAGCTAGACAGGTGAGCCAATATTTCAAGCTGCGACGCTCAGACGCTACCAGCAGGTTCTCGCCGACGGTCAGGTCCTCGAAGAGCTCGAGCGACTGAAAGGAACGAGTTATGCCCGCCCTGTTTCGCTTGTCGGCTGTAAGAGAGTCGACCGAGCGCCCGTCTATGGATATGGTGCCTTCGGAGGCTGCGTATCCGCTGATGGCGTCGATCAGCGTAGTCTTACCGGCGCCATTTGGGCCGATGATGCCTAACACCTGTCCGCTCGCTAGCGAAAACGACACGGACGATACGGCGGTCACCGAACCAAACCTGACGGAGACGTCATCCACGGATAAGAGGAGCGGGCTCGACCGGCGACCGCCCGAATCCACTGCCTGGTTGATCGTCACGAGAGTGCCCTGCTGCTGGCGAGCTTTGATTCCGAGCCGGCGCCGGATCCAGGCGAGCTGCAGCAGGATCCCGCCGACTATTCCATCGGGATTCAAGATGACTGTGACCACCAGCAGGATCCCGCCGATGAAGGTCAACCAGTTGCCGAGCCCAATCCCGTTGACGGCCGTATTGACCACTCCAGCTGGCTCTAACCCGGTACCGGCTACCCCACCGAAGACATACCCGACTCCACCAACGACCGCTTCGACCACATAATTGATCGACTGCAGAGGATCTACATTGTCCAGGACGGCGCTGCTGTAACGGAAGGCGACGAGCATGCCAGCCACCGCGGCTATGCCCCCAGACAACACGAACGCATAGAGCTTGGTCCTCGGTACGTTCAATCCCAGGGATGCCGCGGCGCGCTCGTTGCTTCGGACCGCGATGAGCTTTCGGCCAATAGCTGAGCGCCGGAGGTTCACCACTGCCACCCCCAGCGCCACGAACAGGACGAGCGCGACCATCGAATAGCGGCGTGGGTAATCGGTTTCGGATACGTCGAAGCCAAAGAGGTGGGCTGAGCCGACGCTAATCCCGGTATCTCCGCCAGCAAACGATTGCGTCGTGAAAAGTAGAGAATTGAGCGCTTCGGCGAGCCCTAGAGTGACAACGGCAAGGGTGACCCCCCTGGTCCGAACCGCCGGCAGGCCCACCACCAGGCCCACAGGAATCGCGGCAGCAACTCCGACAAGACACGCCAGGGGCAGTGGCCAGCCAGCACCTTCGACCAGCCTGGCTGCCAGTAGCGCGCAAAAGCTACCGATCGAGGCTTGCATCAGGGAGAGTTGGCCGGCGTAGCCAATGAGAACTATGAGCGACAGCAGGATGCAACCAGCGATCATCGAGGTGGTCATCGGGATCACCCAGCGGACCGGGAGAATCACCTCGATACACAAGGCGGTCAGACCTACTACGGCAACGAGAACAGGCCAGTGGACTCGTCCGGTGCCCAGCTTGGGCAGGGTCGACCCCACGAATCCCCGCGATGGCAACGCTCGGCCTCTAACCGCGAGGATGAGAATGATAATGAGGACGGGGACGGCATCGGCGAGCCCTGGCAGCGATCGGATGACAGGCTCGTATGCGTAGTAAGTCAGCTCCGATTGGATAATGCCTATCCCGACAGCTCCTACGAACGTCAGCGGGAAGGATGACAAGCCGCCAAAGAGTGCGGCGGCTAGTGCCGCCACCAGCAGGCTCGTCATGAATCCGAGTTGTAGGCCGGTGATCGGCGCCGTCAGGACTCCAGCTAGGGCTGTCAGAGCCCCAGCCAGCGACCAGTTCACCAGCGCCACCATCCTGGCCGACCAACCGACTCCTTCTAATGCTTCCTCGTTCTCGGCCAAAGCTGAAGTGGCTAGGCCTAGTCGGGTGCGCCGATAGAAGAGCCCTAGTAAGGTCGCAAGAGCGGCCGAAAGCCCGAAGATGATCACATAGTCGGTCGTTAGGTGGGCTCCGAAGAGCACGAAGCGGTGCACGGGGAGGAAGGCCGTCACCACGTAGGTGCCCGTTCCGAACTTCAGTTGGCAGCCGGATTGAATGATGACCAGTAGGCCAAGGGTGGCGATCGCCTTGGTTAGGGCACTGGCCGTCCGCAGCGGACGCATAACGACCGTTTCGATAAACATTCCGACGGCGATGCCGGAGGCGATGGAACAAACAAAAGCAACGGCTGATGAAAGCCCTAGCGTCTTGAACTCTAGGAACAGATAGCCCGAGGCAACTGCCATCGCGCCGGTTGCGAAGTTGACCGCACCTGATGTCCGGTGGACCACCACCACCGCCAAGGCGAGCAGGGCATACACCCCTCCCGTGGTCAGCCCGAGTATCGCGAACTGAATGAACTCTGACATTCCGTTGGCCGGCTAGTGGTGTCTCTGGTGCGAGTATCGCCTTGCCAACGCGAGCATCCTAGCCTTGCTGTCGGGCCTTCGAAGTGGCGGAGGCGTTGGGACTAGGACTACTTACTTGGCGCCCGCCACGACCGCGGTCGTCAAGTTGATGGCGCTTCCGTTGCTGTGCGCGGTGTTCGAGCTGTAAGAGTATGGGAACACTGAGAGGTAGACCACCTGGGAGAGCCCGACGACGGGCCCGGGGTAGCCCGAAGCAGCAGGTCCCGTCAAGCCCGTATTCACGCCGGTGGATGCTTTCATGGCGTTCAGAACACTGAGAGCGGTGACGCTCGGTAGTCCCTTTGCGATCTGAGCGAACGTCAGCACGCCGTCGTAACTGTTTTCGGCATCGGTGTTGGCATTGACGCTCGGATCGATGGCCTTGGTCGCCGTGACGAAGGCGTCGGCGGCGGAGGTCCCAGTGCCTGGGAGCTTGAAGACGGAGGTCAGGTACAGCATTCCGCTGGGAAGGTTGAGGGCGGCGACGGCTGGCAGGGACAAGGCGGCCGCATCGGTGGCCACCGTGAGCCCTCCGAGCTTTTGCGCAGCTATAAGCGCTTCAGTCGTAGCGGCACCACCCATTCCTAGGGCAACGCAGCGGTTCCCACCGGCGGTGGCAGTGGCCATGGCGGCGGTGAAGTCCGTGGTCGTCGGAGCTACGGCCACGATACGCATTTTCGGGTTACCGCCATACTCGGCAAAGCCGGCCTCGACGTAGTTCACATACGGCAGCGTGGCCGAGATGTTGAAGGTGATATCGGCCGCCGTTTTGCACCCCGCCTTAGCACTCAGATCTGCACCGATTCCCGTGTCGGCAGCAGGGGTGGTATCCACCGGGAAAGCGTTGGCACTGGTGCTGTCTTGTGGTGCGACGGCGACCATACCGATATCGGCGATGTTGGCTGCCGCCAGGATGGGCAGGATGTTCTGGTCGTCGAGGGAGAGGCTGCCCACGACGGCCACTACGCCGTCGGAGATCGCGGTACGCCCACAGGCGGCGTTCAGGTTGGGGTTCCCCATGTCGTCGCAGAGCACGAGCTGGAGCGGATGACCATTGATGCCGCCAGAAGCGTTGACGGTCGCGACGGCCGCCTTGCCGGCGGTGCCAATCTCGGGCTCAGATATGGATCCCGAGAGCAAGCCCATCAGCATGATCTTGATAGGAGTGCCGCTCGGGGCCGCGGCTGCGCTCGTCGGGCTGACGCTGGACGGACTGGTGGCCGCCGGCTTCGAACTGGACCCACATGCAGTCAGTACGGCTCCGGCCAACAGCGTTACTGACGCGAACAGCATCAGTGATCGCCTCTGGGTCACTCCTGATGATCTCACCCTCACTCCTTCTGCGAGTCGCGCCGGACGGCGCCGACGGATGACCGCTCGGTCATGTGCTCCCCCGTTGGACCCCGGTCAAACAAGGCCTTGCAGCCCTTCTCGACCGACCGTCCGACCGGCCAATTTCTCTCACATCGTCCGAGGCGTGTCAAGGAAATGTTCGGGAACTCACCTCGTTCGGGGTGCGCCCCTCCCTGGCAGTGACGAGGGGTGCAGGTGCAAGAAGCCGGTATAACTCGGGGCAAAAGGGTCCGGGCGATTCGCAGCAACACCATCGTTGGGTCCAGCAGGTCGCCCTGGCCGGTCACGGGGTCAGGCGGGATCAGGCCGGCTTGACAAAGTCCGATACATATGAGACAACAGTCTCGGTCGGACGCCCGGTCGAGGGGATGATTGCTATCAGCAGACTAGAGGGACAGCAGGACAAGGCACCGGGGGTCGCCATAGTAACCGGCGCCAATTCCGGCATCGGAAGAGCTACCGCCTTGGAACTTGCAGCTGCGGGATTCCATGTCTACGCCACGGTCCGGCAGTCGAAATCGGCCGATCGGCTGCAAGAACTGGCACTAGCGGCGGGATCGCACATCGATGTCGTCGAGATGGACGTCTCGAGCGACTCGAGTGTCGCCGCCGCAGTATCGAAGATCCTGAGTGAGGTGACGACCGTCGACGTCCTTGTCAATAATGCGGGCGTTGCCGGCAATGGGGTGGTCGAGGAATCGACCGTCGAGCAGCTCGAAGCTGTCATGAACGTGAATGTCTACGGCGCTCTCCGTTGCATCAAGGCGGTGCTGCCATCAATGAGGGCCGCCTCCCGCGGTTGCGTAGTCAATGTCAGCTCCGTCGCCGGCCGGCTGGCCTCCTTGGCCCAAGCTCCCTACGTCGCCTCGAAGTGGGCCTTGGAAGGTCTGAGCGAAGAACTGGCGTTCGAGCTTGCCCCGTTCAACATTCGAGTGGCCATCATTGAGCCCGGCGTAACCAGAACTCCCATATTCGCCAAGAATGCCGACGTCCCGGACGTTTCGGGGCCCTACCGCGCTCATTACCGCCGCATGTTCCAACTCTACGCGGTTGCCATACCGGTGGCTGCAGATCCATTCGAGGTGGCAAGAGTCATCCACCGCGCCGTAACAAGCGAGGATCCAAAGTTGCGCTACTTAGTAGGATGGGGCGCGGAGCAGATCGCAGGTGGTAGGCGCCGAATGACAGACGAGGAATGGGTTGCATTGGGTGCCGCCACAGACGATGAGGAATATTACGCTGACTTCGAACGAGTGTTCGGGATCGCCATAGCACCGTCAGGTGGCTGATAGCCCACGGTCGTCACAACTATTCGTTGATCCAGTTAGGAGAGCCCGATGTCAATCACGGCCATTTTCCACATCAACATAAACTGCACGGATCTCGATCGATCTATAGCCTTTTATCAAGATCTCGGCTTCAAGGTGGCCGCCGATCTCGGAGAGATCGACGGGGGCGATGTGATGAGAGGGTTGGGGTTGAGCACGGACTCGAAGGCTCGCGCCGCCATCCTGTCCTTGGATCCAAGCCAGGCCCGCCTGGCCAGGATCGACCTGATCCAGTGGTTGCGACCGCAGACTCACGGAGAACCCACGCACTCCCCACCCCACTCGGACCTGGCTGGAATCGGCTTGGCCCGGCTGACCCTTTGGACCCGAAATATTGCCGAGGAAGTTGATCGACTTCAGGGTCTCGGCATCGAATTCATCGCGGAACCGCTGTCCATTCCCGGGGGTGATGGAATATTCGCGTGTTTTCGTGACCCGGACGGCACCGTCATCGAACTGATAGAGACCCACGTACCGTCTGCGTAACCCCTGCTCATAGGCTGCCCATGAACACGACCACGCTCTTCGGCAACTCCTCCGCCGTCATCCCGCCGAGACCGGCGGAGGATTCGCTGACGGCGTTCTTCTGGCAGGGAGCTCGCGACGGGAAGCTACTGATACATCGCTGCCGGCAATGCCAGAGTTACATCCACTGGCCTCGACCGGTTTGCCGCTTCTGCCTGGCGACAGATCTATCCCCTGCCGAAGTATCTGGGCGGGGAAGGCTCCACACCTACACCTCTGCCACCCAAGCATTCCATCCGTACTTCTTGGAACGGGTTCCTTACATCATCGCCACGGTGGAACTCGAAGAACAGCCGGGGCTAATGATGGTCAGTAACCTCGTCGGAGTTGAACCCATGGCGGTCCAGCCAAACATGTTGGTGGAAGTTCTCTATCGCGAAGTCGCCCCCGGGCTGACTTTGCCCCTCTTCGAGCCCGCGACTACACGGCGTGGTGGCGACCGATGAACCGAGTCGCCATAGCCGGTGTCGGGTACTCCACGGTGGGAAGGAACACCGGTCTGACCGCGGCGGAGCTAGCCACCCAGGCGGCCAAGGCTGCGATGGAAGACAGCGGATTGACCCCCGAGGACATCGACGGGCTCTGCTCGTACTGCACGTCGGGATCAAGAGCAACCGAGAATGCCATGTCATTGGGCTGGATGCTCGGCCTCATGCCGGCGTCCTGGGTGGCGACCACCGGCCTGGAGAGCGCGGCCTTCATGCACCCCGCGCTCGAGGCCATGGCCGCCGTACAGGCCGGACTCTGTGATACCTGCCTGGTGCTGCGCGTGATCCAGCAGCAGCCCAGCACCCCCGTGGTCCTGGCGACTGCGGCCAGCAGCCCCCCCGTCGCCGGTGACGCCCAGTTCCTAGCCCCGTTTGGTGCCGGCTCGCCGACCCAGTGGGCGGCCCTGCGCACCCAGCTCTATATGGATGCGTACGGTGCCACGGAGGAGCAATTTGGCGCCCAGGTCATCACTCAACGAGGGCATGCAGTCCTAAACGAGGATGCACTGTTTCGAACCCCGCTGACTCTCGATGAGTATCTCGCTAGCCGCTACATCAGCAAGCCACTGCGCCTCCTCGACTGCGACTACCCCTGCGACTCGGGGTCGGCGATCATCGTGACCACCCGCGAGCGCGCAGCCGATTGTCGCAAGCCGCCGGTCTATGTCGAAGCAGCCGCCTTCTCGGCCATCCAAGATCTCAACTTCGAGATTCTGACTGATACCGGGCCGTCGTCACCGAAGCTGTGCTCAGATCGTCTGTGGGCGCGAACCGACCTTGGACCATCGGACGTCGATTGCGCCCAGCTGTACGACGGCTTCACCATCATCACCATGGAGTGGCTGGAGGCGCTCGGCTTTTGTGGCCCGGGTGAAGCAGGCCCGTTTGTCGAGGCTGGGCATACCGCCCTCGGGCGATCTCTGCCAGTCAATACCGACGGAGGCGCGTGCAATGTCGGACGCCGCCATGGAGCCAACTTCTGCATCGAGGCTACCCGGCAGCTGCGAGGAGAGTCTGGCGAGCGGCAGGTGCCCGGAGCAGAAGTGTCCATCTTCACCAATGCATTCGGCCCGTTCGCTGGTGCGGTCCTGCTCACTAAGTAGCGGAATTGGCCCCTACGGATAGCCGACGCCAGCCAAGAATCCACCAGTCACCAGTGCAGAATGAGAGTACGGATGTATGACGTTCTAGAAGGGATCAAGGTCGTGGAGGTCGCCTCGTGGACGTTCGTCCCGACGGCGGCGGCGGTCCTGGCTGATTGGGGCGCCGATGTCGTCAAGGTCGAACATCCCGTTACTGGCGATCCGCAACGCGGGCTGATCAACGCCTTGACCTCTGACACGGGACCGAACCCTATGATGGAGGTTCCCAACCGCGGCAAGCGCAGCATCGCGATCGATATCAGCGAACCGGACGGACTGACGCTTCTGTATCGCCTGGTAGCCGAGGCCGATGTCTTTATCACCAACTTCCTGTCAAAGACGAGAGCGAGCTTGCGGATTGACGCGTCAGACATACTCGGACAGAACCCGGCGATCATCTACGCCCGAGGCACGGGTCAGGGTCTCGTCGGTCCGGAAGCAGAGCGAGGCGGGTTCGACATGTCGGCGGCATGGGCCCGGGGCGGACTGGCATACCTGATGGCCCACGATGGTGTGCCTCCCTTCATGCCTGCATCGATTGGCGATCTCACCGGCGGCCTCAACCTGGCTGGTGGGATCGCAGCTGCACTCCTTCGCCGCGAGCGAACGGGCGTCGGCGGCGTGGTCGATATGTCTCTCTACACGACAGGCATGTGGATGATCAGTCAAGCCATCTCCGCGGCGAATATTGGAAGGCGCCAGCCGCCAATCTCTCGGCTTACCACCTTCAATCCTCTCGTGAACTTCTACCCCACCCGTGACGAACGATGGATCTGTCTGGTAATGCTCCAGGCCGATCGCTGGTGGCCAGACTTGGCACGGCACATCGGGAGACCCGACCTGATCGATAACCCTACGTTCTCAACGGCTGAGGCCCGTCAGGAGAACATTGGCGTGGTCGTGGAGACTCTTGACGCCATCTTCAAGACCCGGACCCTTGACGAATGGTCCTCAGCTCTGGCCACCGCCGAGGGAGTATGGGCACCGGTTCTGAGTCCGGAGGACATCTGCGAAGACCAGCAGGCGCTTGCCTGCGGGTTCCTTCCTTCTGTGGTGACGGGGGACGGCTCGTCTTTGCGAGTCGTAGCCTCGCCCGCTCAATTCGATGAGAAGCCCATCGGAGAGCTGCGACGGGCACCAGAGCACGGCGAGCACACCGAGGAGATCTTGCTCGAGCTGGGATGTGACTGGGCAGACATAGGCGACTTCAAGGAGCGCGGCATCATCGGGTAGCTCGCGAGCCGAACTGGACCGACGGCGTCGTGCCAAAGGTATTCAACTTTCGTGTTGAAGAGTACAGATCACCTAGAGGGGTCTTAGGATCGGAGCAACATGGAAGACGCCCAGGCGCTAGGTGCGCCGGCTGCAGACACAAACGGACTTCCCGCCGAAGGCCCCCGCTGGCGAGAAGTCGTAGAATGTGCTGCAGATATTTTCTACAAACGAGGCTACGACGGCTCCTCGATCCGAGACATATGCGAGAGCCTCGGCGTGAGCAAGGGAACGCTTTATCACTATATTGCCAGCAAGGAAGATCTGTTGTTTGCAGTCGTTCAGGATCAGCATCAACGTTACCTCGAAGTCCTACGAGCACTAGCTGATCTCGACGTCTCGAGCCGTAGAAGGTTCGAGGAATTCGTGCGGCGCCATTGCTTCGTCGAGTGCAGCGACCCCAGAGGGGCCCGAATATACGGTTTGTATGCCTATCGGCTGTCTGGGACTCGTAGGCAGCAGGCAGTAGAGTTTCGCAAGACCTACGAGAACGTCTTCGTTGAGCTCATCACAGCCGGGATGGCTGACGGCTGGATCCGGCAGGTGTGGCCGCCAACCGACACGGCCCGCATATTGCTCGCCATGATGAACAGCCTCCATACCTGGTTCGATCCGGACGGGAAGTACTCTCCCGACCAGACTGGGTCGATGGTCGCAGGCATCCTCGCCGAAGGAATTCAGTCTTACTCGACTCGGGGTCGAGCTGACGCGGCGGCTCTCCCGGCTCGGCGGCCGAAGAAGGTGCCGTCCCCGAGGGAAGTCCCGCTGGCGTAGCCCCACGACGGGATACCCGAGGTGGCCCGCCCCGCGGCGTAGAGCCCGGCGATGGGCTCACCGCCGGGACCGATCACCTCGCCGTCGACGGTCGTCACCAGGCCGCCCAGGGTGAACACCGCATAGGGCAGACCGTTGAGGGGGATAGCCCCGAATGGGGATTGGAGCGGTCGGAGGAACTCGGCCCGCTTGTGGAAGAGCGGGTCTTCGCCTCGGGAGGCGTGCTCGTTGTAGAGGTCCACCGTTGACTGAAGCGACCGCAGGGGGAGCCCCATCTCGGCTTCCAGCTCCGCGACGGTCTCGCACACCCACGTGGGGCGGTAGCCCCACCGGTCGGCTTCAGGCACCGACTCGAAGATCTTCTCGTCGAGCACCAGCGAACAACGAGCCTGCTGGTGGAAGACGGCCGCCTGGCCGCTGCGACCGCAGTAGGTGTCCTCGTTGATAAAGCGCTGCCCGTACTGGTTGACCAGGATCGACGGGTACACCAGCAACGGGACGCTCGGCATCGCCGTCTGGGCCGCGTCGAGATGGGCCACCGCCGCACCCAGACCTTGGCCCAAGCGAATGGAGGTGCCGTCGTCGCCGTCAGTGCCGAGGACCATCTGGCCGGCGACCAACGGGGCGTGCTGAGCCACCATGTCCGCATTGGCCATGAATCCGCCGCTGGCCAGGACCACGCCGCGCCGGGCCCGCAAGGCCACCTCGGCGCCGAACTGGCGGGCGATCACGCCCGCCACCCGTCCGTCTGGTTCAACCACCAGTTGCGAGACTCGGGTGTCGGGCATGACCCGCGCCCCGGCTGCCTCGGCCGTCGCCGAAAGATGCTGCATCAACATCCACCCGCCGGATTTCTCACCGGGCCTCTTTTTTTCCATCTGGGGGATGTGACCCCTGGGTGCGGGCTGGGCGATCTGGTTGAACGGCCAGGCGTTCTCCCCGCCCGTGTACACCAGTCCGTCATCGGTCGGCGGCTCCCAGCACGGCCGTTCGTAGAAGGACTCCTTGAAGACCACGCCGCAGTCCACCAGCCATTGGAAGTGCTCGACGCTGCGCTCGCAGTACACCTCGACCTTGGCCTGGTTGGGTCCCGGCCCGGTCGCCGCCATCAGGTAGGTGTACATGGCCTCCGGGGTGTCGTCGAACCCGCACGCCTTTTGCACCGCCGTCCCACCACCCAGGTAAATCTCGCCGCCGGCCATGGCGCTGGCGCCGCCACCGGCGGTGGCCCGTTCGACGACCAGCACGTCGGCTCCGGCTTGACGGGCCTCGATGGCGGCCGACGCGCCGGCGCAGCCGTAGCCGACGATCACCACGTCGGCTTCCGCTTCCCACGACGGCACGTCGGCGATGGCACGGGGCGCCAGGGGAGCGGCGTTGCTGGCGTCTGTCACGCCGGCGGCACCTGCATGATGGACTTGAGATTGAAGTAGGCGGCGAGGCCTTCCGGTCCCAGTTCCCGGCCCAGGCCGGACTGCTTGACCCCCCCGAAGGGGGCGCAGGTCTCGAGGCCGATCCCGTTGAGGGTGACGGTCCCCGTCGTCATCTGGCGGGCCACATCGAGGCCCCGGGCCGGGTCGGCCGTGTACACGCCGCCGCCCAGGCCGTAGTCGGACTGGTTGGCCAGGCGGATGGCGTCGTCGGTGTCCTCGTAGGGGATCACGACCGCGACTGGGCCGAAGATCTCCTCCTGGGCGACCCGCATGTGGTTGTCGACGTTGGTCAGCACGGTCGGCTCGACGTACCAGCCCCGGGGGAGGTGGGCCGGGCGGCCCCCGCCGACGGTGACCTTCGCCCCCTCCTGCTGGCCGAGGGCGATGTAGGACTCGACCCGGTCGCGCTGGCGGGCGGCCACGAGTGGCCCGATGATGGTGTTGGGATCGAACGGATCGCCGACCGCCAGGCTGCGGACCTTCTCCGTCAGAGCCTCGACCACCTCGTCGTAGCGGGACCGCGGGGCCAAGATGCGGGTCTGGGCGATGCAGGCCTGTCCACTGAGCATCATCGACGCCATCGGCATCAAGGTCTCCGCGACCTGGGCCACGTCGGCGTCATCGAGCACGATGGCCGCGGACTTCCCGCCCAATTCGAGGGTGACGGGCCGGAGCAGATCGCCGCACGCCGCCGCGATCTTGCGGCCAGCCGCGGTGCTGCCGGTGAAGGCCACCTTGTCGACATCGGGATGGGTCACCAGGTACTCGCTGGTGGCGCGGTCGGCGACGACCACGTTGACCACTCCCGGCGGGAGGCCGATCTCCACCAACGCCTCGGCCAGCAGGTAGGCATCGAGGGCCGTCTCCGGGGAGGGCTTCAGCACCACCGTGCAGCCGGCGGCCAGGGCGGGCCCCAGCTTGAGCGCGGCCGTGTAGAGCGGCACGTTCCACGGCACGATCGCGGCGACCACCCCGACCGGTACTCGCTGCACGATGATCCCACCGAGCATCCCCTCCCGTCGCTCCTCGAGCGGAGTCTCGGTGGCCAGGCCGGCGTAGTAGTCCAGGGTCATGGTGGCGGGAAAGACCTGGATCATCGAGCACAGCATCGACGGGGTGCCATTTTCCGCGGTGATGGTGGAGGACAGCTCGGCGTCCCGTCGTTGCAACGCCTGCGACAGGGCGGTCAGGTAACCGGCCCGTTCGGCGGCGGTGAGCGCCGGCCACGGGCCGGACTCGAAGGCGGTGCGGGCGGCGGCCACGGCCCGGTCGATGTCGGCCGGCACCGCGTCGGGCACCCGACCGATGACCTCCTCGGTCGACGCACTGATCACGTCGATGGACCCCGTTGCCTCCGAGTCCACCCAGTTGCCCCCGATCAACAGTTGGCGGCGTTCGTCCATCGATGATCCTCCCTTGGCTTGACCCCGTCCACGCTACGTTGCCGTGGGTGCAGGCCTGACCCTTGACGTTCCGCTCGGCGGGACGGCCGGCCGCCCTATGCTCCCAGGCCATGCTTCTGGAGCGCTTCGGGTTGCCCGGGAAGGTTGCCATAGTCACTGGGGCCAGCCGGGGGATCGGCGCGGCCGCCTCGCGGGCGCTGGCCGAGGCCGGCGCGGACCTGGTCGTGTCCGCCCGCGACCCCGATGTTCTCGGCGCCCTGGCCGAGAAGCTCTCCGATACCGGTCGCCGGGTGGTCCCTATCGCTGCCGACCTCAACGATCTCGACACGCTGCCGGCATTGATCGAGGCGGCCACCTCCCTCGGCCGCGTCGACATTCTGGTCAACAACGTCGGCGGCACCATGCCCCGTCCTTTTATGAAGACCAGTCCCCGCTACCTCGAGGCCGCGTTCCACTTCAATGTGACGGTGGCCTTCGAGCTGACGCGACTGGTGGTGCCGCCCATGCTGGCCGTCGGAGGCGGATCGGTCATCAACATCAGCTCCACCATGGGCCGCCTCGCCGATCGCGGGTATGTGGCCTACGGCACCGCCAAAGCCGCCCTCATCCACATGTCCCGTTTGGCGGCCGTGGATCTGTCGCCGAAGATACGGGTCAACGTGGTCGCGCCCGGGTCGATCGAGACGGACGCCCTCGGCACCGTCCTCAATGACGACATGCGCCGCACCATGACCGCCATGACCCCAGCCCACCGGCTGGGCACGCCCGAGGACATCGCCGCCGCGATCGTGTACCTGGCGTCGGATGCGGGGGCGTTTCTCACCGGAAAGGTCCTGGAAGTTGACGGAGGACTCAACGCCCCGAACTTGCCGCTCGGCCTCCCAGACCTCTGATGGAACCGGGGGAGTTCCGCTCCACGCTAGGCCACTTCGCGAGCGGCGTCGTGGTGGTGACCGCGATCCACTCCGGGCGGCCCACTGGGTTTACGTGCCAGTCCTTTTTCAGCCTCTCGCTGGACCCTCCGCTGGTCGCCGTGGCCCCGGGCAAGTCGTCCACCAGCTGGCCGAAGGTCGCCGAGGCCGGGAGCTTCTGTATCAACATCCTGGCTACCGACCAGGAGCCGTTGGCCCGGACCTTCGCCAACTCCGGGGCTGACAAGTTTGCCGGCGTGGGGTGGTCGCCCGCTCCCTGGTCCGCTCCCGGGGGGCCGCCCCGGCTGCACGGGGCCCTGGCCTGGGTCGACTGCACCGTCGAGACGATCCACGACGCCGGCGACCATTATCTGGCGGTGGGCCGGGTGGTGGGGTTGGAGACCGGCGTTGGGCACCCGTTGCTGTTCTACCGGGGCGGGTTTGGCGGGTTCGAGTCCTAACTCTTAGGCGTTGCCGAGGTAGGGAGCGTCGCCGAATGCCCACAGTTGGCCATTTCCGTTGACCAAGTAGTAGCCGTTGCCGTCGACGCTGGAGGCGATGGTGGTGACTTGGGGGTTGTTGACGTGATCGCCGGGGAGGCTGCCGTAGTAGGCGGCGTTGCCGAAGTCGAACACCCCGCCATCTGAGCCAACGAGGCGGTAGCCATGCCCGTCTGGTTGGGGGGACATACCGACGATGGGGGCGGCGAGGGTGATGTTGCCGAGGCTGCCGTAGAACGGGGAGTCACCGAAAACTGAAGATTCCTCCATCGGCGGCGACGAGCCAATAGCCGGCTCCGCCGAGCGCGGGGGCCATACCCACTACGGGTTTGTTGAGGTGGAGGTTTCCGGTGGAGCCGTAGAAGGGGGCGTGGCCGAAGGTAAAGATCCCGCCGTCTGAGGCGACGAGCCAGTAGCCGTCACCGTCGGCCGTGGAGGCCATGCCGACCACTGGTTTGTCGAGGTGGAGGTTGCCCGTGGAGCCATAGAAGTGAGCGTCGCCAAAAGTGAATATTCCACCGTCCGCTCCCAGCAGCCAGTAACCCCCATGAGGAGCGGCCGCGATTCCGACCATGGGAGCGTTGAGACGAACCCCGGACATGTCACCCAGCCAGGGTGCGGCGCCGATCGAGGTGACACCTCCCGAGCGGGTGACAACCCAGTACCCCGCGCAGCTGCGGCCGTCGATCTCGACGACGGTGGCGGCGACGGCCCACGGCTCACCCGCAGCTTGGTGGTTGACACCGGTCGGACAGGGGGGCGCCACGACGTTCTCGGCGGCCGAGCCGTCGGATGGAGTGAAGTTCGAGTCGCCTGAGTAGGCCGCCAGGATCTGATGGAGGCCGGTATCGCCGGCCGTGGTCGCGCAGACCGCAGTGCCGTCGCTCAGGACGCGGGCGGCGCAGAGCGTCTGTCCCGAGGTCTGGTCGATGAACGTTACGTCGCCGCCGTCAGGGCGCGGGGTGACTGCTGCGCCGTAGGTGACCGCCTGACCGCTCTCGACATTTTCTGGTACCCCCGTGATGCGCGTCGTCGTGGCCGTGCCGGGCGCCGGGATCTGGAACTGGACCGCGATCGGATTCTCGCCGCCCGCAACCGGGTCCTCGGAGCCGGTGGCAGTGCAGACACCGCTCTGCACGCAGGAAACCCCCCCCAGGCCTCCGTACTCGGTCTGGCCCGGCAGGTCTACGGGCTGGGCGTTCCACCCGGCGGGCCGGAGGATCTCCGCGTCGAAGGATGTACCTTCACCAAAGTCGCCCCCCGCCACGCAGGACGTCGTCGACACGCACCCCACTGCTTCACCCAGGTCGAACGGGCCGGTTTGGAGAGCCGGCGAGCTGTCGGTCCAGACCCCGCGGCTCAGCGTGTCGCTGATGAACTGATCCTCCGTCGACTGGTAAACGTACGAGGTCGCCACACAAGCGTCTACCCCGGGGCAGGACAGCGCTTGCAGACCCGTGGCCCCGGACTCGACCGGCAACGGTGGTTCTGAGCCCGACCAGTCGGCGCCCCAGCCGGTTTCCGCGAGGGCTTGACTGCTGTCGAATCCGTCGCCGCCTACCGCCTCGCACCAACCCACGACCGGACACGACACCGCCGACAGGTAGGCGTCGACGGCCACGTCCGACGTGGGGACAGTGAAGGTCCACGAGCCCGATGACAACTCTTCCACTATCGGGTCGTTCGACCGCGTGTCGACGTCATAGAAGCCGCCCACGGCGACGCAGATCCCGACCGCCGGGCACGAGACTCCGCCGAGGCCTGCCCCGGTTAAGCCACGGATCCCACTGTTGATCCCCGGGGGCTCCGGCACCAGCTGGGCCGTCCACTTGCCAGCAGACAGGGTCTCGGCCGCCGAAACGTCGAAGCCGCTCGAGTCCTCGGAATAACCCACCGCCTCGCACCACGTGGATGACGGGCACGACACCGACGTCAAAGTCCCGCCGAGGCCGCCGGGAGGGGTGGGCAGGACCCCGCCCGTCCAGGTCGTGCCCGAGAGGCGCTCGTCCATAAACCCAGTCGCCCCGGTGGCACGTTGGTAGCTGCCGATCGCGGTGCAAGTCGAGGCGGATAGACAGGAGACACCCGTGATCGACGCCGACGGCGAGTTGACAGCCGGCAGGTTGGACTCCTCCCATGTTCCCTCCGAGAGGTCCTCGGCTACCAGTCCCTGGGCTTCATTACCGGTCCCGTCGAGGCCGTCGGCCACGCAGGTCCCGATCGAGGGACAGGACACGCCGAAGAGCTGAAAAAAGGTCTCGCCGGTCGGGATCGGCAGGGTGGAGGCCGTCCACGTCCCGCCCGCCAGCGACTCGACGACCGAGCCCAAGCTCGAACCGACCGCCTCGCACGTACCGCTGACCGGGCAAGACACCGAAGCCAACACCGAGCCCGACGGCTGGGCCGAAAGGGCCGTCGGCGACCAGGCGCCGCCGGCCAGGGTTTCCACCAGTGGGAGCGCCTGGTCGGAGGAGTCGGTCACGGTGCCAACGGCGACACACGTTCCGCTGGCCGGACACGAGACTCCGTACAAAGCGCCCGAGAGCGCGCCGACGGGCAGCGTGGGGGTGCTCGCTGACCACGATCCGGACGTCAGGGTCTCGACCACAGGCTGATCGACAGTTGACGATTTCGTGGCGTAACCGACCGCCTCGCAGGATCCGACCGCGCTACACGACACGCCCTGAAGGCGGAACCCCGTGGATCCGGCCGGTGCCAGCAGGGTGGTATCCGACCAGGTGCCCGACGAGAGGGTATCGACGAGGCCAGGAGGACCACCGTTCGTGTAGCCGACGGCCACACACGATCCGGCGGCGGGGCACGAGACGCCGGTCAAGTTGGAGGTTGTGGCCGTGTCTGCTACGGGTGGAGAAGAAGGGGTCCACGCTCCAGGACAGTGTTTCGGCGATTGGAGCCAGTTCGCCCGACTCGACCGACAATGTGGACCCTACGGCCGTGCACGAGCCGGCAGAGAAGCAGGAAATGCCGTCGAGCGACTTAAGCTCGCCAAGAGGATTAGGAAGCTTTGCCGCCACCCAGGAGCCTCCAGAGAGCTGATCGGCGTACAGTTCGTTCCCGCCCGTGTACCCACCGACGCTGACGCATTGGCCGGCAGCCGGGCACGAGACGTTGGCCGGCTGGAAGCTGTTAGGCCCCGGAACGACCCACGGAAGCGCTTCGGCCGACGGAGTGGGCGAGGCGGCCGCCCCGTCGGTGGCCACCATGCCGACAACCGTCACCGAAAGCGCCCCAACCATCACGCTGGCAGCCGCCCTCCTCCACTTCCACAGGCCCCTCCCGCAATCTGGCATTCGTCGTCCCCCGCTCTCGATCGATGCCTGCGGAAATATAGACCCTGACGATCCCGCCCACATATCTAGGCGTAGCTGGACCCACCCCTGAGACGAAGATCGTGGCTGCCATCGCCGGTAACGTGAGGAGGTGCAGTGGCTGCCCTGGCAGGACGCGGCCGAGATGGCAGGCGCCACCGCGGTCACGTGGACCGTGACCCGTCGCTCGGTGCGGACGTGGGCGCGGGCCCTGCGGCCATGGGTCAAGGAGCTGACGCTGATCCTGGTGCTGTACGGCATGTGGCAGTTCGCGGGCCGGTGGTCGCTCGGCCGGGCCAGCGCGGCTCTGGCTCGGGGCCGGAGCATCTGGGACCTGGAGCGGTCACTGCACCTGCCGAGCGAGCGTGCCGCGCAGGAGCTCGTCATCCATCACCGCACGCTGGTGCACTGGCTCAACGAGTACTACGCCGTGGTCCACGTGCCCGCCCTCGGGGTATGCCTGATCTGGCTGTTCATCCGCCATCGAGACCGCTATCCGAGGGTGCGGACCGTGGTGGCGCTCGTCACCGGGGCCAGTTTGCTCATACAGCTGTTCCCTGTCGCCCCGCCCCGACTGCTGCCCCACCTCGGCATCGTCGACACCGGCACGGTGATCGGTCCCAGCGTCTACAGCGGAGGAGCCCCGGGTCTCGACCAGCTATCAGCGATGCCCTCCCTTCACGTCGGGTGGGCGCTCATCATCGGCGCCTCGGTGGTGTGGGCCTCCACCAGCCGATGGCGGTGGCTGGCGTTGGCCTACCCAGTCCTGACCTTTTTCACCGTGGTCGTCACCGGCAACCACTACTGGGCCGACGGCATCGTGGCCGCCGCCTTGTGTGGCACGGCGACGCTGATCACGCGGCGGGCCTATCGCAATCCGCCGGCGCCACCAGCCGGACTCGACCGAGGGGCCGCCCGGACCCAGGATGCCGAGGAGCAGCGTGACTCACTTCTGACCATATAGCTCACTTCCGACCGGGGTACGGTGACGCGGCGGGTAGTTGCACCGTGACGCGGAGCCCGCCGGCGGGCCGGGGAGCAAGGATGAGGTTTCCGTTGTGTGCTTTGGTGATGCTTTTGACGATGGCTAGGCCGAGGCCGACCCCTGCGTGGTCGCTGTGTATGCGTTCGGTGCCACGCTGAAACGGCTCGACAAGGGTGGAAACTCGCTGTGGGGTGAGCTGCGCGCCGGTGTTCTCGACAGTGAGCACCACTCTCTCGGGGTGCGCGCCGGTGGTGACCCACACGGCGCCCTGCTGGGGCAGGTTGTGGACGATCGCGTTGTGGACGAGGTTTGTGGCCAACTGGAGCAGGAGTGCTTCTGAGCCGTTGGTCTGGGCCATATCGCCGGAGGTTTCGATGGTAACGCCATGTTCTTCTGCGAAGGAGAGGAGTGTTTCGGTGGCTCCTTCGGCTATGAGGGACAGGTCGACGTGTTCTGGGGTGAAGGACTTCTGGTCGGAGCGGCTGAGCAGGAGCAGTGCCTCCGTGAGGTCGATCGCTCGGGTGTTGAGGTGGTGGAGGCGGTCGACGAGTTCGCCGTTGTCGTGGTTCGGATCGTTGCGGGCCACGTCGAGAAGCGTCTGGGTGATCGCGAGCGGGGTGCGTAGTTCGTGGGAGGCATTGGCGGCGAATCGCTGCTGTTCGGCGACGTGCGATTCGAGCCGGGCGAGCATGGCGTCGAAGGCGTCGGCGAGGTCGCGGAACTCGTCCTTCCGGCCCGGTAGCGCGATTCGGTGGGAGAGGGAGCCGGTCCCAGCCGTGCGGGTGGCGTCGGTGATGCGAGTGAGGGGAGCGAGCATCCGGCCGGCGAGCAGCCACCCTCCGAGGAGAGCGAACACCAGCAGGAACATCCCCAAGATGGCCGCGGCCGGAGCGAAATCGCGCACGAGACCGCCACGGCCAAGCGATACGAAGACGGACGTGCCGTGGACGAGGACCGTCTCACGCCTGGGCACGTATCGCAGGAGGAACACCCACACGGCGCCGAGCAGCAAGCCGCCAGCGATCATGAGGAAGCCGGCGTAGCTGAGGGTGAGTTTGAGGCGAACGCTCCAACCCGGGGTTCTATCCACGGTCTTCTCCCTCGCGCCCGGTGTCTGGTTGGGTGTCGATGCGGTAGCCGACGCCGGCCACAGTGGTAATGACCCAGGGTTCGCCGAGGCGTTTGCGTAGAGCCGAGACCGTGATTCGGGCGGCGTTGGTGAACGGGTCGGCGTTCTCGTCCCACGCCCGTTGCAGTAGCTGTTCGGCGCTGACGACACCGCCTTCGGCGGCGACGAGGACTTCGAGCACGGCGAACTGCTTGCGGGTAAGCGCCACGTAGCGGCCGTCGCGGTAGACCTCGCGGCGGAACGGATCCAGGCGCAGGCCGGCGATCTCTCGCACTGGTGGCCGGTTGTGGGCGCGTCTCCGATCGAGCGCTCTGAGACGGAGGACGAGTTCTCGGAGTTCGAACGGCTTGGTGAGGTAGTCATCAGCGCCGAGCTCGAACCCGGAGGCCTTGTCGTCGAGCCGGTCGGCCGCGGTGAGCATGAGGATAGGCATGCCGCTGCCGGAGGCGACGATGCGTGCGGCAATCTCGTCGCCGGAGGGTCCGGGGACGTCCCGGTCGAGGACGGCGATGTCGTAGGTGTTGATGCCCAGCAGTCCGAGAGCGGTGTCACCGTCACCGGCGATGTCGGCGGCGATCGCTTCCAGGCGTAGGCCATCGCGGATGGCTTCTGCCATGTAGGGCTCGTCCTCGACGATCAACACACGCACACTCACGCCATGGTACGAGGCGGGGCATATCGTCGGCGTATCGAAAAACGCATACGTGCTGGTAACACCGCGATGCGTTGACTTGGAGGCATGACCTACAGCGGACCAGCACAGGTAGCGGCCGTACCCGATCGACGGTGCTCATTGCTACGGCGAGGATGCAGCAGTGATCAGTAGAAAGCTGCCGCCGCATGCCGGCCTTGCCCTGATCGCCATGGTCGCCGTGATCAGCGCGTGCGGGTCGAAGGCACCAACCGCCACCGACACCGGCAGCGGCGGCACCAACAACACCGGCACCAATGTTGAGCAGGCGGTGAAGTTCTCCCAGTGCATGCGCGCCAACGGTGTCAGCGGGTTCCCGGACCCGGACTCGTCGGGCCAGCTCACCATCGACGGGGTCGTGAATGGTTCGTCGCTGAACCCGAACACCCCGGCGTTCCAGCAGGCCCTCAGCGCGTGCAAAGACCTGGAGCCACCGGGTTTCATGGGCACCGAGAGGACCACCCAACAGCAGGAGGCGGCGCTCGAGTTCGCCCAGTGCATGCGCGCCAACGGCGTGCCGGACTTCCCGGACCCCACCCCAGACGGCCCCGTTATCGAGGTGAACGGTGCTAACAGCATTCCGGGATTTCAGGCGGCGAAGGATAAGTGCAGCGCTATCTACTCAGGCCAGCTGGGGATGGGGGGCCAGTGAAGCGGAAGACTTGGGTGCTGGCCGGTGCGGGGGTTTTGGCCGCCCTAACCGCGACCGGCGTCGTGATCGCTACACCCGGTGCGAAGCACACGACCCTGGCCGCAGCGCAGCCACCGGGGAACACCGCCACGGTAGAAAGGCGGGAGCTATCGGCCATGGTCTCTGTGAATGGGACGCTGACCTATCAGGCGGGTCCGGGCGGCTCGCCGTTCTCTACGATCAACCAGGCCAGCGGGACCTACACCGAGCTACCCGCGGCCGGCCAGGTGATCTCTCAGGGGCAGGTGCTCTACCGGGTGAACGACAGCCCGGTGGTGTTGCTGTACGGCTCGACACCTGCCTATCGGACCCTATCGGCTGGGGCGACCGGCGCCGATGTGGCCGAACTCAACGCGGATCTGGTCGCGCTCGGCTACGCCACATCGGCTCAGCTCAGCCCAACTCCCGCCTACTTCGGGTCGGCCACCAGCACGGCCTTGCAGAAGCTCCAGGGCGCCCTGGACGAGGCCCAGAACGGCACGCTGACTCTGGGCCAGGCCGTGTTCGAACCGACCGCCTTGCGGGTGACGACTCTGTCAGCACAGCTTGGGGGCAGTGCCCAGACCGGCCAGAGCGTGACGCAGGCCACTTCGACCACCCGTCAGGTGCAGGTGGCGTTGGACGCCTCGCAACAGACCGACGTCGCGGTCGGGGACAAGGTGACCATAACTCTGCCCAACAACCAGACCACCCCAGGGGTCATCTCCTCAGTGGGGACGGTCGCCACCTGCCCATCGAGCTCCGGGCCGGGCGGGCCGAGTTCCAACTCTGCTGCGCCAGGAACCGACACCTGCTCGTCGGCCAGCTCGGGGAGCAGCTCCACCCCGACTATCACTGTGGGCGTCACCCCCTCCGACCCGGCCGCCACAGGCACGTGGGATCAGGCCCCGGTGCAGGTCGGTATCACCACCGCCAGCGTGCCCAGCGCGCTGGTGGTGCCAGTGACTGCCCTGCTCGCCCAACCGGGGGATGGCTACGTCGTCGAGGTCGTCGCTGCAGGGGAGACCAACCATCTGGTGGCGGTGTCGCTCGGACTGTTCGACGACGCCGACGGGCTGGTGCAGGTCACCGGCTCGGGGCTGGCCGCCGGCCAGCAAGTGGTGGTCCCGGCCACATGAAGTACACCCTGCCATCCACACCCGACAGCTATGCGGTCGCGGTCGCCGACGACTTCGCTGCCGGCGGTGCAGGAGTGCCGGTGCTCGATGTCGACAACGCGTCCAGGAGCTATCCCGGCGAGCCGCCCGTCCAGGCCCTGCGCGAGGTCAACCTCACCATCGGCCAGGGGGAGCTGGTCGGGATCGTCGGCCCGTCGGGGTCGGGCAAGACCACCCTGCTGCAACTGATGGGGACCCTCGACCGTCCCACCGGCGGCCGCGTACAGATTACGGGTCTTGACGTGGCCACCATGGCCGACAACGACCTGTCCTACCTGAGGGCCACCCGGATCGGGTTCATCTTCCAGCAGTTCTTCCTGGCCGAGCACGCCACGGTGCTGGACAACGTGGCCGACGGGCTCCTCTACGCCGGCGTCCCCCTAAAGCAGCGCCGCCAGCGAGCCCTCGACGCCCTGGACCTGGTCGGCCTCGCCCAGCGTCCCCACGCCCGTCCAACCCAACTGTCGGGCGGGGAACGCCAACGGGTGGCCATCGCCCGAGCCCTGGTCGGCCACCCTGCGATCGTGCTCGCGGACGAGCCGACCGGGAACCTCGACCAAGCCACCGGCCAGTCCATTCTGGCCCTGATCGATCAGCTCCACCAAGCCGGCTCGACCCTCGTGGTCATCACCCACGACCACATCATCGCCGAGCGCATGCCCCGCAAAGTCGAGATCCTCGACGGCCACATCGTCGCCGACACCGGCCCCGCCGCGCCAGACGACTGCCGGCTCCGCCCATCCGCCTCCTTTGTCCAACCTCCCGTCTCAGGACATCATTCTGCGTTCTCCATCGCCGATGACCCGTCATGACTGCCACCGCCGGCCGGAAACCGCTGCAGCTGTCGGACCTGGCCCGCCTCTCGAGCGTGGGACTGGGCACCCGGAAGTTGCGGGCCGAGCTGTCCGCTCTCGGTATTGCCATCGGCGTGGCTGCCATCGTCGCTGTCCTCGGCCTGTCCGCCTCGTCCCAGGCCGGCCTGCTCAACGAGATCAACCAGCTCGGCACCAACCTGCTCACCGTCAGCAACGGGCAGAGCTTCACCGGCGGCGCCGTCGAGTTGCCTACCACGGCGCCGGCAATGATCGGCCGCATCCCCGGTGTTCACCAAGTGCAAACCACCGGGACGGTCAGCGGCGCCAACGCCTACCGCAACCCGTACATCCCCGCACCGGCCACCAACGCCCTGACGGTCCAAGCCGCGTCTCTCAGCCTCCTCCCGGTAGTCGCCACCACCGTTGCCCAAGGCCACTACCTCAACGCGGCCACGGCGCAAGAACCCGTCACCGTGCTCGGCGCCGGCGCCGCCCAACGCCTCGGCATCGACCGCATCTTCCCCGGCGAGCGCATCTGGGTCGGCGGCCAATGGCTGTACATAGCCGGCATCCTCAAACCGGCCGTGCTGGCCCCCGCCATCGACTCCTCAGTCCTCGTCGGCTACCCCGCGGCATCGAAGTATCTGGGCTTCGACGGGCACCCCTCCACCATCTACGTCCGCGCCGAAAACGACCGGGTCAACCGGGTCGATGACCTCCTGGCTGCCACTGCCAACCCCGAGAACCCCAACCAGGTCAACGTCAGCCAACCCTCCTCCGCCCTCGTCGCCCAAGCCGACGCCAAAAGCGCCCTCAACGGCCTATTCCTCGGCCTCGGCGCCGTCGCCCTCCTTGTCGGCGCGGTCGGTGTCGCCAACATCATGATCATCTCCGTCCTCGAACGCCGCTCCGAGATCGGCCTACGCCGAGCCCTAGGCGCCAGCCGCCGCCACGTCGCCGAACAATTTCTCGCCGAAGCATTGCTGCTCTCCGCCCTGGGCGGTGTGGCCGGCACCGTCATCGGGGGCGCAGCGACAGCCATGTACGCCCTCAGCCAACACTGGTCGGTCGTCATTCCCGCCATGGCGTTCTACGGCGGCATCGGAGCCGCCCTGCTCATCGGTGCTATAGCCGGCCTGTACCCGTCCATGCGAGCGGCCCGTCTGTCGCCGACCGAAGCGCTGCGCACCGTCTAAGCAAAAGACAAGCTGTCTGAGTGCCCCCTGGGCGGCGGGGTAACAGGGTCATTCGTTGCGGGCTACCTCCGGTCCGGTGATTCGTTCGATGAGGGGGAGGGTGGTGGCGATGATGGCGAGGGATGCGACCAGGCCGGCGCTGACGAGGGCGTAGTAGCCGGGTCCGGGTGCTCGCAGCGTGTAGCCCAGCTGCGCGTCAAGGAACATTCCGGCGGCCAGGAAGCCCATGGCGGCGGACAGGACAGAAATGATCAGCAGGGGGACGGCGGCTTCGAGGGCTACGACTCGGCGCAGCACACCGACTGGCACGCCGGTGAGGCGGAGCAGGCTGAATGGTCTCTTCCGTTCGTTGACGCCGCCGGTGACACTGACGGCCAGGCTGCAGCCGGCGATGACGAGGCTGGCGGCGATGACCACGTCCGTCATCTGTCGGAGCTCGGTGATGCTCCGCGTGCTGTTGGCGTCAATGTCGCTCAGCGTCTGGGGCGGATTCTGATCGGGAAAGGCGAGCTCGAGGGTGGTGCGAGCCTGTTCGAGGGCAGCAGTCGACCGGTTCGTCTCGACCACGATTACGTCGACTGTCAGGCCGGCCAGCCGGGCGGGAGAGATCTGGGCGGCGGGCCAGACGGTGCTGGCGAGTGTCGCTCGGTTGCCAGTGACGTCGAAGGGGTTGACGTCGAGGTTCCCGCCGACTGCCGCCACTACCGCTCCTGGTGTGCACCGGCCTATCCCCGGGGTGTGGGACAGCTCTGCGCAGGAGACCAGGAGCGTGTCTGGGCTGTTGGCGTCGGTGTAGAGCAGGGTGACGCCCTGCACGAGCCGGATGGAGCGCAGCTCGGCGGTTAGCTGATCGGAGACCGCCGGCGCGGCCAGCCCGGTCTGGCCGCGGACGGAGACGGATCGACCGACGAAACCACCGAACTGTTGGAGCAGGGTCGAGGTCCCGAAGCTGCCGGTGCCGGACGGCCCGCGGTCGAGAATGGTGGTGATGACCCCAACCGAGACGCTGGTGGCGAACAAGGCGATGATCAGCCCGCTGATGGAGCGGAACGCGGCTCGGGGGTTGTCGGATAGCCGGCGCCCGGCGAGCAAGGCGGCCGGCCGGTGGGCGCGGCTGGCCATCAACCGCGAGCCGACCAGGGTCAGCCATGGGCCGGCGATGACCAGACCAGCCATGATCAGGAGACAACCAGAGAAATAGGCCAGGATCTGTCCGCCGGTGCCTTTGGGGGTTCCGACGTCGACGAAGTACCCGAGCTCGCCGATACCCGCGACCATGGGAAGCAGTCGGTAGGCCCGGGGCATCGGAGGCGCCACTCTTCGGGTCACACCCAATGGCGAGATCTGCACTCGGCGCATGGCCATACGAGCGGCGACGGCGGCGGCGAGCGGTACCCCGATGATCACCAGCAGCACGTCGGTGAGGTTGAGGGACAGATCCCCTCGAGCGAACGGTTCACCGGTGAAGTCCACATTCGTCAGCAGAGGCCGGAGCAGAAGGAACAGGCCGAAGCCGAAGACCACGCCCCCGAGACCACCGACTGACGACTCGACCGCCGAGATGATCGAGACCTGTCGGGGGGTGGCGCCGACCAGGCGCAAAGCGGCGAAGCGCTGCTCGCGTCGTGCTGCTGATAGGCGGGTCGCGGTGGCGATGAAAATGAGCACGGGGAACAGCAAGGCCAAGGCGCCGACGGCCAGAATGACCTGTAGCTTGTTGCTGTCCCAGCCGTTGGCCCCTGAGATATGAGTGGTGCTGGTATTGATGCTGGCTTGCTCGGCGGCACCCGGCATCGTCGATATCTGGGCCGGGGCGTACCCGATGACGATGATGAGCGAGTTGGGTGCAGGCAGAGCGGCCGGCCCGAGTGTGCCGATCTGCGTGCCCGGGTAGCGATCGGCGAGCTCGGATGCTGGAGTAGAGCGCAGGAGTTTGGTCAGGGCGGGAGAGGCGTAGAACTGTCCCGGGCCGGGCAGGTGAGAAATTCCGGGCGGGACGGGAGAGTCCGGGCCGGTGGCGGCGACATCGACCACGTCGATGGTCTTGGTCTCGAACTGATCGGTGCTTGACAGCCACCACAACGGGTCGGACGCGGTTGCGACTGGCGAGGTGTTTGGCGGCCCGGGCGCGGGCCCACCTGGGGTGACGGGGCCGGGCCCGAATACGGAGCCGGTGTTGAGCCAGGCGCTACGGGCGTTCTGGGCGTTGATGCCGTTCATGCCGGCGAGGACTATCAAGAGCATGCCGACACCAACGGCGACGGCCCCGACGATGATGGTCAGGCGTACCGCGGCCTCTTTTCCGCCCTTGAGAGTGAGGCGCAGTCCGAGGCGGGTCACGACCGGACTCGACCCGCTGACAGAGAGTTGGCTTTGCCGTCGCGGACAACGACCTCGCGGTCCGCGTACGCGGCGACGCGCGCCTCGTGGGTGACGAGGACGACGGTAGTGCCTTGCCGCCGAGTGGCTGAGACGAGAAGTTCCATCACCTGTTCGCCGGTCAGCGAGTCCAGCGACCCGGTCGGTTCGTCGGCGAAGAGGACCTCCGGTCGGGAGACCAGGCCGCGCGCCAAGGCGACCCGTTGGGCTTGGCCGCCTGAGAGCTCCCCGGATCGGCGCCGCTCCAGCCCGTCGAGGCTGAGGGGCTCGAACCACGCTCGCGCCGCGTCGAGAGCCCGGGATCTCGAAGCTCCTCCGAGTAGTAAGGGCAGGGCTACGTTCTCTTCGGCTGTCAGCTCGGGGACGAGTTGGCCGAACTGGAATACGAACCCGAAGTGGTCCCGGCGCAGGCGGCTTCGCTCCTGCTCGCCCATGGTGTCGACTCGCTGGCCGTCGAAGAGGATCTCGCCCGTGTCGGGCGTGAGGATGCCGGCCAGGCAGTACAGCAGGGTTGATTTGCCCGAACCGCTCGGTCCCATCACGGCCAGGATCTCTCCTCTGACGAGCGCGAGGTTGGCGCCTCGTAAGGCGGGGGTGACGCCGAATGAGAGCTGCGCGTCGTGGGCCTCGAGAATGGGTGCGGGCTGTCCCGCGTCGTCAGCCGCCTGCGATGCGCTCACGACCGGACCATCGCGGTGAGAGAGTCCAGGCGAGCTGCCGTCAGATCGATCCAGCGGAGGTCGGCTTCGAGGTGGAACAGGCCATGATCCGCCAGCAGCGCGTCGATCGCCGTGCCCGACCGCTTCAGCTCGGTCAACTCTCGCATTCGTTGCAAGTGGGTACCGCGCTGGATGTCCAGGTAGTGCTCGGCCGAGCGGCCCAGCATCAAGGCCAGCACGACCTTCTCGAACAGAACGGTCTGCAGATGAGGTTCCGGTTCTATCGGTGTATCCAGCCATGTCTCGACCTCGCTTTTGCCGATTGGCGTGATGGCGTAGCGTTTGCGGTCCGGGCCGGCTCCGGGTTCGACCTCACCGGGCAGGACTTTGCCGTCGCGGGCCAACCGGCCCAGGGTGGCGTACACCTGCCCGAACGGCAGCGCCTTGCCGCGACCGAAGTAAGCGTCGTAATCGCGCTTCAGTTCGTAACCGTGACTAGGTTCCCGCTCGAGCAGGCCTAGGAGGGCAATCGGTACGCTCATACACTGAGAGCATACACTGAGTGTATAGAGTCAACAAGGCACGAGACGTGGATCAGTCCACGGTCGCCACCGCCAGGCGGCAGGTGAAGTCCTCGGTTACCTCTCCGTCGGGGAAGTACTGGTAGAGCACCGCCCGGATCTCTTCTAGCGGCAGGGCCCCTCCCTCCCTGAGACGGGCCACCGACGAGCTTCGGGTGGCGGCGGCTTTCGCCCACCTGTCAATCGGCACCGTCCAAGACCAAGCGACATTCCGATACGTCACACTGGCGAACGCGCCGGCGGCGGTGAGGGTCGCGGCATCGTCCTGGTGGTCGCCTACGCCGTAGGGACCGACTCCGCTTACCGTCTCGACCTCCTCCAACCAGATCGCCTTGCTGTCGCTGACGTTCCACCACAGAGCCAGATGCCCGGCCTGCCTGAGGACCCGCCGGCACTCAGATACCGCTTGTCCGGGTTCGACCCAGTGCCACGCTTGCGCACAGCTGAGCAAGTCCTGCGAGGCTGAGCTGAGCGGCAGGG
>PMHH01000183.1 GCA_003156595.1 Acidimicrobiaceae bacterium | reverse complement strand
CGCGGTATGTCCCACCAGTGTTCCACGTCGCCGAGGGAGTAGCGCATGCTTCGCGTTTGGGTGTCATCGCACGTGAACCAGTCGATCAGGTGTGCGTCATAGCGGGCGGCTGCGGCTCGGGCGGCGTCGAAGCGAGCGAGCAGATCGGTTGGCGGGTCTGCGGTGACCCGCTCGTCGCTGTAGGCGATCGCGGCCGCGGCCGATGCGTTGTCGGCGCCCAGCGTGTCTAGGCAGTACTCGAGGGCTAGTTGTGGTGGGTCGGTTTGGGGGCAGTGGGCGAGGCTCACGAGCCGACCGCGCCCTCCGGCGGTGAGGACCAGCAGCCGGCGGGGCCCGAACGCTCGCTGGTCCAGGGCGAAGGACAGGCCCATATCGCGGCGGAGATCGATCTTGGGGCCGGTGTAGCGGGAGCCTTCTACGACGATCAAGGAGGTGTCCACGTGTTTCCTTTCGGAGACAGGGAGTGTGGGAGAGGGGCGGTGTTGAGGGGGCTCGGTCACCGAGACCGTGCGGGGGGTGTGAGCAGCCGCGCCGGCATGACAGGGTCGGTTGATGCCGTCTGGCTGGCCTGGATGCAAGGGTGGATGCGGTGAGGCCCTGCTGGCGTGGCGGGGATGGCGAGGATCGTCGGGTGGGACGAAGGCTCTTTTCCCGGTTCCTTCTACGAGCGCCCAGTTTTGGGTGGTCTTGAGGCCGTGATGAAATCCGCGGAGCCGGTCGAGTAGATCCATGACGGTGAACTTGGTCTTGGCCCAGTCGTGGCGATGGTCGTACTGGAGGCCGGCTCGGGCGGAGCAGCCGGCGACTGCGCAGGCGGGGTAGACGAAGTTGAGGGCGGACTGTTGGTGGGCGTTCGGACGGCGCCGATGGTGATAGACGCCGACGAGATGTTTGGCTTTGGTCAGGGCGGCGACCACGAACGCGTTGTCGTTGGCGAGTAGGTCTTCGATCACTGACACCGGGATCGGGCCGAAGCCGGCTATCTCGCAGAGCTCGCCATCGATCGCGAACCCTCGCAGAAGAGTGTCGAGGTCTACCCGGATCATGATGCGTGCGGGACTGCCGGCCAGCTTCTTGGATCGGGCCCTTCCCCGGCGCACGATGTTGAGACGGCGGCGGATGGGGTCGAGCATGCGCCACAGGAGGGCGCCGTCCGCCGAGCGCCGCTTTGGCCACCTCGGGCTGGTCGGCCATACGCCGACCCGTATCCAGGGTGCGCTTGGCGGCCGACGGGCTGGCACCGGTCTGGGCGGCTAGCTGATGTTCGGGGGAACGGTAGCCCTCGTTCTTCCACGAACAGCTCTCGGCGGCCCGAGCCGCAGCCAGCGACTTGATCGACGCCACCGACGCTTCGATCTGGGCGCATACCCGCACCACCGGGCCAGCCTGCGCCGGCGTCAGAACACGCGGGTCGAACTGGCGACCGTAGGCGACAATCGATTGTCGTAAAGCATCGAGCTCACGGCACATGGACACCATCCAGAAGAACGAACACACACCTGGACGGCTCCTACGCCGACGACCCGCCCGACGGAAACCCACATCGAACGTCTGTTCTCATGATAGGGCAAATAGACGGCCGAGTCAAGGGGTCCGAACGCGCTCGACCCCTCCGCCGTCGGTTACCTTGACTTCCTCATAGGGATTTAGAGATGAATCAACGGGGAGGCACGGCTGTGGCTTGGGATTTTTCTACCGATCCGGCGTTCCAGCAGAAGCTGGACTGGGTTGAGACCTTCTGTAAGGAGAAGGTTGAGCCGCTCGATTATGTGTTCCCCTATGCGGTTCGGTCACCAGACCCGGTAGTGAAGGCGTATGTCCGCGAGCTTCAGCAGGAGGTCAAGGATGAGGGGCTGTGGGCGATCTTCCTCGACGAGGAGCTCGGTGGACCGGGATTCGGTCAGCTCAAGCTGGGCCTGCTCAATGAGGTCATCGGCCGATACGGCTCGGCGCCCCAGATGTTCGGTGCCGCGGCTCCCGACACCGGCAACATGGAGATGCTTGCCGCCTACGGCACCGAGGAGCAGAAGAAGCGTTGGCTGGAACCGCTCCTCAACCAGGAGATGTTCTCGGCTTATTCGATGACCGAGCCGCAGGGTGGCTCTGACCCCAACCTCTTCAGGACCCACGCCATGCGGGACGGGGAGGAATGGGTCATCAATGGAGAGAAGTGGTTCACGAGCGCCGGCCGGGTCGCTGACATCCTGTTCGTGATGTGCACCAACGGCATGTTTGTGGTGCCCCGCGAGACGCCAGGGGTCGAGATCATGCCCGAACCCCGCAACCACAATCACATCAAGTACAAGGATGTGCGGGTTCCGCTCGACCACCTTCTAGGGCCAGAGGACGGGGCTAAGGTCCTTGCCCAACGGAGGCTGGGCGGCGGGCGGATCCACCATGCGATGCGAACCATCGCACAGTGCAAATTGGCCTTCGACATGATGTGCGAGCGGGCCCTCAGCAGGCAGTCGCACGGCCAGATTATTGGTGAGCACCAGATGGTGCAGGAGAAGATCGCCGATAGTTATGCCGCGATCCGGATGCTGCGGCTGTTCGTTCTCGAGACAGCCTGGAAGATCGACAACACCTCGACGGCGGAGGCCCGCACCGACATTGCAGCAGTTAAGTTCACCATGGCCAAGGTGCTGCGCGAGGTGTCGTTCAACGCACTGCACATCCTCGGCTCGCTCGGGACCACAGACCTGACGCCGATCCAGGCCATGTATGCAGCTGCGCCGACCATGGGTATCGCCGATGGGGTCGACGAGGTACACAAGGCCACTGTCGCACGCCGCGTGCTTAAGGAATACCGCCCCCACGAGGGCCACTGGCCGACCGAATATATTCCCGCCAAGCGTGAGGAAGCTTGGAAGAAGATGCAGCCGGTTCTGGACGCCAACCCAGAGCTCAAACAGTCAGCCGAGAACTACAAGAAGTATCTCGCCCGCCGCCGGTAGCCCTCGACCGCGGCCGCCACCGTCAGCCGTGGGTGTCGGGCCCGGCGATGCGGAGCACGTTGTTCTTGCCTTCCGGCGCGGCTGCCTCCGTCACGGGCTCGGCCACGTCGTCGAACTCCACGCGCAAGGCTCGGGACATCACCGCGTGGGCCAGGTACAGAGCCGTGATGTAGGTCAGTTCGAGGATTTGCTCGTCGTCGAAGTGCGCGGTGAGTTGTTCGAAGAGGCCGTCGGGTACCCGGCCTCGGTCATAGACGAGGCAGTCGGCATAGGCCATGACCAACCGCTCGGCCTCGTCGAAGCAGGAGCCGGCGGGCCAGTGCGCGACGGCAGCAATTTTTTCCTCGGACACGCCCAAGCCCCGGAGGGACTTGCAGTGTTGCGAGAAGACGAACCGGGCGCCGACTGTCCAGCCAGCGCGGGTTTGCGCCAGCTCCCGCAGCACCGGGGGCAGCTTCCGGTCGGGGCTCTGGTACAGGCCGAAACCGGCGACCGCGTGCTGGAAGACGTCGGCCGAATTGGCGAACACCGTCCACCAGTCACCCGGCGAGCCGGTATCCGTTCCGTGGTCGACTGCGGGGTCCCGGTCGGCTCCGAAGATGAAGTCGTACATGGTGGTGACGAAGGCCGACGGCGCCTCCGCCCGGGGAACTTCGCGCAAGCGCGGCACTGGGCTAGCGACCCACCGGCGCGGTCGGTGTGAAACGGACGGGTAGGTGCTTGATGCCCCCTACCAGGGGGATGCCCAGGGCTTGCAGCGGCACCGGATCGCCTACCACTTCGATGTCGGGCAGACGGGTCAGCAGTTGGCGGAACATCACCGACAGCTCGCGCCGCGCCAAGTGGGCGCCGAGGCAGAAGTGCGGACCCGGACCGCCGAAACCAACGTGCGGGTTGGGGTCCCGGCTGATGTTGAAGGTCTCGGGGTCGTCGAACACGCGCGGGTCACGGTTGGCCGCGCCGTAGAACAGCACGACCTTGTCGCCCTCGTCGAAGTCGTGGCCCGAGAGTGACAGCGCCCGGGTGGCCGTGCGCCGCATGAACGTGACGGGAGACGCCGCCCGCACGATCTCCTCCACCGCCTTGGGTGTGGTGCCCTCGATGTCGGCCTGCCACTTCGCCCGCTCGCCCGGGTTCTGGGCGAGCAGGTTCATTCCGTGGCTGATGCCGGTCCGGGTGGTGTCGTTGCCCGCCACCGCCAGCAGAATGAAGAAAGGCGCCAGCTCGTCTGGGGCCAGTACATCCTCGCCCAAGGTGTTGTGGACCAGCGCGCTGGTGAGATCATCAGTGGGGTTCTTGCGTCGGTCCTCCGCCAGGTCGTTCATGAGGTTGGCCAGCTCCATGCCTGCTCCGATGAGCGCGCCCAGGATCTCTTCCGGGTTGTCCGTGCCGACCATCTCGGGGTCGCCGGCACCCAGGATCACGTTGGTGGCATTTAGGACCGTGGTGAATTCGCTGCGAGGAATGCCCATCATGTCGCAGATGATCAGCAGCGGGAACGGCTGTGACACGGCCTCGACCAGGTCCACCTGCCCCGTCTCGCAGATGCCGTCGACCACTTCGGTGCACACTCGCTCCACCGAGTCGAGGACTCCCGCCAGCTGTCGGGGCGTAAACGATCGAGCCACGATGCCTCGCTGGCGGGCATGGCGCGGGTCGTCCATCACGATGAACGACCCGAAGAACTCCATGGCCTCGGTAGGCAGGTCAGCTACGGCGGTGGATCCTCTTCCGGAACAAAAATCCGCGGGTCGCTTGCTGATCTCGACCACCTCGGCATACCGGGTCACCGCGAAGAAATCCTCGTCGGTCATAGTGAGCGGATCAGCAACGGTCACCCGGAGGAATGGTCCTTGTTCCCTGAGAACGGCGAACTCCGCCATCCGATTGGCGAGCGGTTGGCGCCAGAATTCCGGGTCGGCGATGGTTTGGGCGGTCAGCGTCACGTCGGTCCCCCTGCGTGGATGTTCAGTGCACTTGAACATTAACGCGGGTAATGAACTCCGATCGCGGGGCTCCTACACGACTCCTCGCGGACTCACCGGATCCGGTCAGCTGGACCCGACGAGAGCTAGCTCGAGCTCTTCGAACGTCGGCGGTAGTGGTCGTTCGGCCACGTCGGTGACCTTGCCCATGTCGTGGTCATGGCTTCGGGCCGAGGCCAGCATCGAAGACTCGAGATCGGTCTCGATCTCGGCGAAGATGTGGCTCTGGCGGCGGTTGAGGGTGAAGAGCCAGCTTCCCCCGATCACCATCCAGGCCAGGAAGATATAGGGGAAGATGTCTACCGGGAAGGGCGGCACGGGGTAGAAGCTGCCGAAAGTGGGCAGGGCCAGGGTTACGCAGGCGATCACCGACAGCACCACGTGGTGGGTCTTCAACTCGCCGCGTTTTTTCAGGTAGAAGGGGGCGGCGATCGAGATGAGGTAATAGGCGGTAAGGAAGCCGAAGGCCGCCAGCGTGCCTCCGTCACCGAAGCTGGTAAGCGGGTTGGTGTTGATTTCCAGCACGCACGGCACGGCCAGAATCAAGAGGATGAAGGACGTGATGGCCACGTGGGGAGTCCGGTTCGTCGGGTGCGCCCGTCCCAACGGCTTCGGGAACACGGCGTGATGAGCCATCGCGAAGATGATCCGCGAACCGGCATTCAGACACGAGAGAGTGAGGGAGAAGAAGCTGACCATGGCTCCGATGGCCACCGGCACCTTGAAGAACGACACCCCATAAGCCTTGGATAGGAACGTCAGCGGGGCCGCCAGGTTCCCGAGGTTGGCGTGGGTGTGCGCGGCGCCGAAGACCTCGACGTAGCTCATGAAGACCATAAAGGCGCCGGTAATGAGCAAGCTGGCGATCACGGCCCTCGGGATATTGATCAGTGGCTTGCGGGCCTCGCCGCCAAGGGCGGTGGCGCTCTCGAACCCGACCAGGGAGAAGACGGTGATCACGACAGCCAAGCTGAGGTCGTGGACCGTCATGCCGTGCACCTTCAACTGCGCAGTGTCGGTCGGAAAGCCATGCTTGAACAGGATCACGCAGGCCAGCGCCACGATGCAGGCGACCGACGCCGCCTCGAAGAACAAGGTCAGGAGAGAGGAGATCTTGATGTCCTTGTACGCAACGAACCAGCACACCGCCGCCGAGAGGCAGAAGAAGAACACGGGCGGAACGGTCGTATGAATGCCCATCGACGAAACTAACTGCGCGGCGAAGATTGAAAAGCCGGTGAGTCCGGCAACCCCGATGAAGGTGTAGCACCATATGAGCGACCAACCCGACATCACGCCAGCGGACGGGCCCAGGCCCTTAGCCGTGTAGCCGTACATCGATCCGGGCAGGGCGGAGCGCTTGGCGAACTGGTTCAAGCACAGGACGACGAACAACAGCATCACCGTCCCGAATCCGTACGCCAACCAGGTGCCTTGACCCGAATCGGCGAAGCAGATCGGGATGATCAACACCGCGGTCATGGTCGGCGAGATGAGGGCGACCGACTGGGCCATTACGGTCGGGAACCCGAGAGCTCGGGCCCTGAGGCGATGATGTTCCCCCTGGCTCCCAGGTATCGCCATCTCCCGATGTTGTGTTGCCTCCGTAATGCTCACGGTTCGCTCCTAGCGAAACAAGAAGGGGTATATTAATGCACAAGAAGGGGTATATTAATGCGATTCTTCGACTGTATAGGCCGATAGTTTCCAAAAAAGATCCACACTATTAACGGGGGATAAAGGCGGACCAGGGCACTCTATACAGCGACGGCATTAGCTGAAATCGATGGCGACACGCTGGCGCGAACTATCCCGCGACGAGGGGTAACGCGACGTGAGACCCCTTTCAAGACCGGTCGAGCAGCAAATAGCTCGGATCGAATCCTGCTATTTAGAGGCGTGAGTGTTTGTTAGGAAGGTAGAGTCCCGAGTGGGAAAGACTGGTCTTCGAGGAGCAGGTCCTCGTAGAAGGCACCGAAGGACTTGTCGGGGTGGGCGATGGCAATCTCCAGCACCCAGAGGTTCGGACTCGGCTTGAAGCGAACTTCTGCGAGCGGGCCGTCGTAGTGGGCCGAGTGCGGGTAGTCCGATAGCCGATGGCCCGAGAGGTCCATGTTCAGCGTCCAACCGAATTCTTCAGTGGTCTTGATGGCGAACTCGTACAGCTCGACGCCGGTGATGTGCTCAGCGAGCCACTTGGCCCGGACTACCTCCCAGATCTCTCGGACGTCCGTCTTGGCTTTGAGGTGGAGTGGATTGTCACCGAACACGAAGGTATCGCCTGCGTCGCCCTCGAAGTCCCCATAGACCGGCCCTATGTCGATGAAAAAGATGTCGTTGTCTTGGAGGACGACTCCCGGCTCGGAGCGCTCCATGAAGTCCTTGGTGGTGTTGGGGCCGCAGCGCACGATGATGTGGTGCCAGCCCCGTCGCATTTCGAGCGAGGCCAGCGTCGAACGGGCGATCTTCTTGGCCTCGTCCTCAGACATCCCGGGGGCGATCTGCTCGGCGATCATATGAACGGCCTTGCGGGTCCGGGCCCGGACCGCCATGAAGCCGTCCATCTCGAAGCCGCTTCCGGTTCCTTCGATGGTAGTGACGTCGGTAACCGTCATTGTCCCTCCCGAGGGGGCTAGTGGATTTGGTGCAGGTTGCGAGCGGTCTTGGCTGCCACCAAGAGAACCTCGGCGGTCGACCTCTCGACCCCGAGGCGATGGGGGAGTTCGGCGTTGAAGTGGGCAACCGTGCCAGGTTCGAGTATGTGAGCCTCGCCGTCGTACTCGAGTCGGAGCGTCCCGCTGAGTACGTAGATCCACTCCTCACCGGGGTGGCGGGTGGGTACCGGGGCTGGGCGACCGACGGGGACTGTCACCCTCAGGGCGTCGATCACGCTTGAGCCGGCGTACCCACTGCAAGTGGCGATGGCGATGCCATTGGACTCCCGTCGGGGCTCCTCAGGCTTCGAAATCGTCAGTGGAGCGGCCCCTTGGGTTTCGCCGAACAGGGCGCCGACGGAAACACCAAAGGCTGCGGAGAGGGCGAGCAGTGAGGCCACCGAGGGCTGGCGCTCCGAGGACTCGAGGCGGGACAAGTGGGATTTGGAGATGCCCGACAGTTCGGCCGCTTGTTCGAGGGTGAGGCCCTGATGCTCGCGAGTAGCACGCAAGCAATCGCCGATGGACGTCAGCGCCGATCCGGTTGCAACTGCCATACGTGCAACCTAAGGCCGAGGTGTCTCAGAGGCAATACGAGTTGCGGTGATTTAACGTGGCCGAAATGAAGCGGGAGGCGCCGGCGTATGCTCAGAGTAAAGACGAAGTTGAGGAGGTTCAGTCGTGCTGGCATGGACCGATCTGAGAGCGCGTTATCCGCTAGTCCTGGCCGTGATCGGTCCGCTGGCGGTCGCCGCGCTCATGATTCCCTTGCGGAACCACGTCCAAAACACCGACCTGGCCCTCGTCATGGTGGTGGCGGTAGCCTTGGTTGTCCTGCCCGGGCGGAGGGTGGCGGCCGTAGTGGCGGGGCTGTCGGCTGGCGCCTGGTTCGATTTCTTCCTCACCCGGCCATACGAGCGGTTCTCCATCCAGCGCAGCTCGGACGTCCAGACCACCGTGTTGTTGGCCGTCGTGGGCATTCTCGTCGGTGAGATCGCGGCGAGGCGACGCTTAGCCCGACGCGACGGCATCGCAGCCCGTGACGAGGTTATCGGCCTCTATGTGATTGCCGAGATGCTCGCCGCGGGCCGCAAGGCGGACGACATTGTTGCCTCGGTAGCCGAACAACTGCACGATGTTCTGTTCCTGGTGGAGTGCCGATTCGACCCAACCGGTCTCGAGAGCAACAGTCCCGTCCTAGATCGCGCCGGCGAGCTCCACTACGGGCAGTTGGATTGGACCTTGGAGACCGAGGGCCTGCCCAACCGGGACGTTATCCTGCCCGTCGAGTCCCAGGGGCGCCGCTTCGGTTGCTACGTGCTGCGAGGCCCTGCCCTGGGCGTGCCGCTCGCTCAGGACCGCCGGCTGGCGGCGGTGGCACTGTCTGACCTGGCCGGCTCTGCCCTCAACACCGGGGCCGCTGGCTATCAAGCCGGTCGGTACTCGGCTCCATCCCGCAACTGAACATCCGCTCAGGAATGCGGTGGCGGATGTATTCGCGAACACTTGGGTCGGGATTCAGCTGCGTGTGAATCGCTCCAGATAGGCCGCAGCCACGGATCTCGATTCGGGATCACGAAGCGCCGTTACCAGTGAGTCGGCGTCGTTCCAGGCCCGTGCTGTCCCGACCATGCCCTCGGTGACGGCGTTGGTGTGCCGCTTGGTCGCCGACAGGGTGAGAGCCGACTTGCTCTCGAGTTGGCTGACCAGGCCGTCTAGCGTCGCATCGAGTTCGGCGGCGGGGACGACGCGGTTGAGAAAGCCGGCGGCTTGCGCCTCGGCTGCGCTGAACGGCCGGCAGGTCATCACCAGCTCCTTGGTCAACGCCGGCCCGATCTCGCGCACCAGCCGGGGAATCCCGCCCCAGGCTAGGGGGATTCCGAGATCGACTTCAGGGATCGAGAAGCGAACGTCGTCGGCGGCGACGCGCAGGTCGCACGCGGCGGCGAGGACTAGTCCTCCGCCGACGCAGTGGCCGTGGAGCCTAACCACCGTGACCGCCCGCATTGACTCGATCGCCTCCGCCATGCGGCGCCCCGCGTCAGCCGCCTCACGGGTAGCACTGGCGGACGCAGCGGACCCGTCGCTAGTGGAAAAGGCCGCCAAGTCCGCACCGGCGCTGAACGCCCGCCCCTGGCCACTTACGACGACCACCTTCACCTCGTGCCTGGAGTCGAAATATCGGGCCGCTTCGACCAATTCCATGAGTGTGGTCGTGCTGAGCGGGTTGAGTTTGTCTGGCCGGTTCAGGGTGATCGCCCCGCGGGTATTGCTGCAGGTCACTTCAATCGTGGAGAAGTCCATGCCTCACACTCCCACTTCGGCAACAGCCAGAGCGACGTCGGCAAGGGCTGGCATTATGGGCTGGTTGGACGAAAGCTCAAGATCGAGACAGGAGGGGCGTGATGACGTACGTGATCGTGCAAGGCATGTTCGTGGTGGAGCCGGGGGAGCGGGACCGGTTCATCGAGGCGAGCATCGAGGGGATGCGGGCCTCGCGGGCGGAGGCGGGCTGCCTGGAGTACGTCTTCGCGTCCGACCCCCTCGACCCGGGCCGGGTCGTGCTCTCTGAGCGCTGGGAGTCGATGGAGCTCCTTCAGCAGCACCTGAACGGCCAGGTGTCGCGCCCGGCGGGAGACCGGCCCAAGCCAAGGTCGGCGGAGATCGTCATCTACGACGTGGCGTCGGCCACCAAGCTGATCTGACAATGCCGATGTGACGGTCCGTCCCGGCGCCCTCTCGAGCGCCGGGACGATGAGAACGCGGGATGTGCCGTTCGGCGCTCCCGGCCGTCCCTCGCAGCCGGGCTGAGCCCGGCGTACCACTGCGCGGCCGGCCCGCCTGGATCGGGGAGGGCCGGCCTCGACGCTGCGGCTGGGTGCGTCAGGAGCTCTTCTTGAAGGTGACAGAGAACTTCGACCCGTTGTCCGAGAGGGCGCTGCTCGTTGTGAGCGTGCCGCTCCCACGGTTGATGATGTACTGACTGGGGTTCTCGAAACCGAGGTAGTCGCCGTTGACCTGGACCGACGAGAACGTCGTCGGGGTGAACTGCGGAAGACTCGCCGTCGCGTAAGGTTCGTTGTCTCCGATAAAGACGTCAGTTGCGGTGCCGGCCGCGTCGTCGTCGGCGACCCAGTACTCACCGTTGGTGAGGTCGTGGATCTCCGCTTCGGCCCATGTCCCGGTCTGGAATACGGAGGTGACGACGACGTCTCCGGCCGCCGCCCCCGGCTCGTCAACCAGCCCGGCCGCCGTGAGGAGCCAGTAGGTGTATGTCGGGGTCGTCCCGTTGCAAACCAACCGAATGGTGGCCGCCGCGGAATTGTTATCCGTGTACGGCCCGAAGTAGATGGGATCGTCGATGCCGCTGGAGCAGTTGAGCGTCGGGATCGTGAAGGTGGCGCTCGCGCTGGCCAGACCGTGGAGCGGGGTCGCAGAGTAGCCGGCGAAAAAGTCATCCTTGTTCACCGTGTTGGCAGCGGACGGGTGTGACGGCACGGCCACGACAGGCGGTTGGGACGGGCGCAGGGTGGACGCATTGCTGGGGGAGGCTGTGGCGCCCATGAGCGCCACCGTCGCGGTGAGTGCGAAGGCGAGCGCAGCCATGGGGCGCAGCGAGGGGCGAAGACGATCTCGGGTGGTCATTTTGCAGGAGCGCTTTCTGTGGTAGAGCCGGTTGGTTACCGGCTACATTGGTTGTGGCGGCGGTGCAGTTCGCATCTTGCGGTTCGAACCTCCCGAAGTCGTGAGTAATCGCTACTCAAATTCACCCTCCGGTGCGTATCTCAGGTTCATCCGCACGGACCGTGGCGGCCGTCAGCCCGAGGTAGTCGTGCCGCTGTTTCAGGTTCCGCCGCGCCTGGGCGCGACGAAACTGTTGGTCGGCGCATGGCGGGCGCGCGTGTTCGAATCGCGCCCGTTGAGGGCGGCGACCTACGCCGGTGCGAGCTTCTCGAGGTGGAGGGCGGAGAGGACCTCGAGTCGGTTCCGGTTAGGCCGCACTCCAGTGGGGTAGGCAACCTATTGAGATTTCCTTGACGAGACAGGAGTGAGAACGCCATGGGTGCGTCGACCGATGATCTGAAGGGCCGGGCCAAAGAGGCCGCTGGGGCGGTCACGGGGGATGAGCGGCTCAAGCGGGAGGGTAAGGCCGACCAGGCCGTCGCCAAGATCAAGGGTGGGGTGGATGATGCGGCCGAGAAGGTAGAAGAAGGCCTCGACGCCGTCAAGAACAAGCTGCGCCACGACAGCTAGGGGCGAGAGTTTCGTAGAATCAGGCGGCCGTGAGTGCCCTGCTGTGGTTGATCATCGTCATAGTCGTTCTGGTGTTGCTACTGGTCGGGTTCCTTCTAATTCGGAGGCGCCGACGTTCCGGGGGCGTGATCGCCTCGAAGAATAAGCCATGAGCTTGCTCATGACCGCCAACCAGATCCGGGGTCTCCCCGTAGTTACCGTTGGCGGCGGCGAGGACATCGCCGAGGTACGTGACGTCATCTATAGCCCCGAGGCGGGTGCTCTGATCGGGGTCACGCTGAATCAGCGGGGGTTCTTGGCTGGCCGGCGAAAAGAGGTGTTGGCTGCCGTATCGATTCACGCCATCGGCGAGCACGCGGTGATGGTCACGGATGAGGGCGCTTTGGTTTTGCCCGCAGAAGCGCCCGAGGAAGTCAGCGGGGCTGACAGTTCGAGGAACGTGCTAGGGAATGACGTGCTCACCGACGGTGGTGTCAGCCTGGGCACAGTCGCCGATCTAGCTGTCGTGGCTGGTACCTCCGGTGAGGTGGTCGGTTACCAGATCATCAAACCGGATGGGGGCAGTGGGTACATACCGCTTCCTGCTCAGCTGGCGGTGTCGGGAGTGGCGCTGGTCGTGCCGGCTTTGACCGAGGACTTCGTCAGAGACGACCTCGTAGGACTGGGTGCCGCCGTGGACGAATTCCGCCAACGACTGGGGATCGCGTGAGCGACACCTTCAAAGCCGCGATTGGCCGCAAAGTCGTGAGCAGCGCGAGTGCCGAAGAGCTTGGCAAGATCGCCCGGCTCGTCGTCGATGTCGACACCAAAAAGGTGACCGCCCTGGTGCTCGGCAAGGGACGCAAAGCCAGAATCGTCGCCTGGGAAGCACTGAGCGGTTTCGGACCCGACGCCATAATGGTCAACCACGAGTCAGGCCTTCGTGAAGCCACCGACGAGATGGACCATCGCGCCGTCGACGGCGCCCTTGAGCTCATCGGCAAACGAGCGCTCACTGAACTCGGAAACGAGATCGGCACGATCGACGACGTCGAATTCGACCCCGTCGACGGCACGCTCGAAGTACTTCTCGTCGGCAAGCAGAAGCACCCCGCCACCACCCTGTTAGGGAACGGCTCCTACGCTGCCGTGTTGGACAGATCGACCGACCCGGCCTAGACCTCCGCGCACCTCAATACGGACGACGCTTGGGGCCGACGAGCTAGTTCTGCCCTAAACCTTGTTGCTCCGGGGGAAAGCCTTCGTCCACGTACACGGTGTTACCGGGAGGGCCTCCGAAGTTTCCATCTGCGCGGTACGTAACGCGTAGCTTCGATGTATGGACGCGCTTGGGCCAGGGTTGTATGAAACGCTGGTCACCGAGGGGCTGAAGGCACGCCTCGACGACCTCGACCACCGGTTCTCGCCCCAGCATCGAGCTCTTCGCGCCGCAGAGGCGGCCGATCGGATTGCCTGGCACCTGAGCCACGAGATCGAACGGTCGCTGGCTGTTGTCGCCGAGGAGGACCGGGTCCGGATTGGGCTCGTCGTAGCACGCGCGCTGCTTGATCGTCTTGGCGAACTGGTTGCGGTTGACTTGGGGGCCGTCCCGGTCGTTCCGGCCTCCGTGTTGCATGCGATCTTGCGACGCAGGCCCGAAGAGGCGCGGCAGTAGCGGTGTTACACCGCGCCCTTCGCGGCATCACCACCGGGCAAGGCTTCGAGGATCTGAACGTCGGGGGGTCCCGCCACCAAGCCTTTGAGGCCTTCATTTAACGCCTTGATGTTCGGTCCGCCTCCGTGAGCGCCCAACGCGGCCATGTCCCGCCATTTCTCGACAAACACGAAACGGTCCTTGCTCTTGTGAAGGGCGTACAGCTCGCACCCGTCCTCCGTGTGGACGTCGGGGATCAGGCGGGTAAGGACCTCCTCCACGGCATCGAACTTGTCGGGCTTCGGGGTTATGGTGGCAACGATCACAGGCACGATGAGCAGGCTATCCAGGATCGCACGTGCTGATGCAGCGGTTGTGCCATCAGAGCGGTTCAAAACAGCGCCCGAGGTGCCTATCTGCGTCCGTCGGCGACCGCGATCTCGGGCGCGCGTTATGTCGCGGCATCGTCGCGCGACTTCATTCTCCCTGCTGGATAACTCGCGCTTCGGAATCTTGCCGAGGACGACGCCGCGCGCGAAGGGTCCCTATCTCTCCGAGAGCGATCAGGTGACTGCGTAGTGGCACCTGGGGCGCGAGGAGCACCCCTCCCCGTCACGGTGGGGTCTCTGCCAGGGTGGCGCGGGCGACGTGTTGTCGGGTGGTGTCAATTAGGGGTTCGCCGGCCCCCGTGATCTGGTCCAACCTCTTGTGTGAGTGCTGGTGGTTCTGTTTGCGATCATGGGAGGTAACTGATGCCAGGTAAGCGGTTCACGGTCGAGCAGATCGTCGCCAAATTGAGGGAGGCCGAGAGGCTGCAGGGCCAGGGGTGACTATCCCGCAGGTCTGCAAGCGCCTGCAGGTTTCCGAACAGACGTTCAAGGCGGCCACCAGCCCAGGGGTGGCGGACGCCCCCGACGCCGTGCCCAGCAGATAGACGGTGCCGGTCGGGCGGAGGAGGAAATGGACCCAACCCCTTGATACGGTTGCGGTCATGATTGAGGATCCCGAGCAGGGCGCCCGCAGCGTGCTAGCCGAGCTTGAAGAGCGCCTCGCCACGCACGACCTCGACCGGATGGTTGATTTCTTCACAGAAGATGTCGTCCTGATTGGCGATGCCCAGGAGAACTTCGATCGGGACACGACGGTCGCGTATCTCCGCATCATGGCGGATATGGCGCCAACTGTTCGTTGGGACTGGGACCGTGTCGCGGTGGTGCTGAATGCGCCCGGGCTGCTGTCGTTCGGTGCCGCGGGCTCCATGGGGTTCTACGACCCAGCGGGACAGCTACTTCGCGACCGGGAGCCGTTCCGAGTGACCTGCCTCGCCGTCGAGGAGCAAGGCGGGTGGCGACTAAGGCACTTCCACGGGTCGCGTCCCATTAGCGACGACTGACGCACACGGCGTGGAGGCTAAGCGGCATGTGGCATCGAGCGCTCCGGCGGACACTTTGCTCGCATGCGCTTCAGTGATCGAAGGTGAAATGGATCGAGGTAGACCATCCAGCCACCCAGGCCGGCAAGCTGCGTTGCCTCGCCCGAGTTGGTGCAGATACCCGCCATATCGCCGTCGTCGCCGTCGATCTCCATGACGATCTGACCGGCGAGCTCCAGGCTGGGGGTCATGATCCGAGCTTGTCCACTCTGTGGGTGTGTGCGAAGGTCTCTTCCCCTACCTTCCCCCTCCTCGATCGATGCGTTGTGCCAGACGCTCGCCGCCCGGTCGGGCCCAACGAGTGTTCTCGTCGTCAACGTTTTGGTTACTGGAACGCTGACGCCAGTAGCGCGGGTAATCCGCAGATGGGTCGATCGTGTATTGGCCGCCTTGGGCGAACGCCGGCTGAGCAATCTCGCTCCGGGCGACGTCGAACAGTTCCTCGCCGAGACCGGCTGGAGCGTTCACGCGCAAGAGGCGACAGCCCACGGGCGAGCCGACGGCGCCTACCTGCTGTGCGTATCTGCCAACCTGGCGGCGTCGGCCGGGTCTTGATGGTTTTGCGACCTGGTAAGTCACCTTGGGCTGCACGCCCTATAACGTGAGGGCGGCGCTTGGGCGGACCGCCCTGCAGGTTATATGGATACCCAGGCTGCATCCCCAGGCGAACGACATAACGTCCTTCCGCCATCGCAGCTGAGATGACGGCGTCATGGCGAGAATCCCGGTAACAGCACACTTCGGCTCTCTCGCGCTCGATAAGAACGGGCAGGCTTCGGTCGAAGGGGTCAACTGGCCGAACGAACTCAAATGCGCGTACGTGCCGTTCGGCATCTCGGCCGACTTCGGTAAGTCAGAGTTATCGATCGCGCATTCTGTTATGTCACGGGAGGGGGATGTCCATGCCGAAGCCGGCAGTAACGTCTCGGCTCAGACGCCCGACGGAGAGCCCGTCTTTGACGAGTCGACGTACCCACGCAACGGCTTCTTCGTCGGTGCCGAGATCCTCAGACGCGAGTTGGTCCCCGTTGATGCCATACGCCCGATAGGTTGATTTTCGGCCGAAGGAGGCTTGTAGTGGCATGACCGCGAGTCTCTCACCCTCTCCGGGCTTGGCGGAAACGTCCCACGCGTAGGTGCCGTTCTGGCGCGACCACTTGAATCCTGGCTCCGATATTCGGGCGCGTCGTTCTGCGCCTGCCGAATGGGGACCTGCCGCACCGGCTCCCACGGGCAACCACCCTGGAACACCATCTGAGCCATTCTCGGACGAAGGGGCGTACTATGCAGCTGAGGTCAAGGT